>JBAXBW010000024.1:0-20968 GCA_037141805.1 Chlorobiaceae bacterium
GGTCTGGAGTATGAAGAGAGCGCTTCTCCTGAAGAGTTACGGGTTGCCTCATCCGACAGTATTCCTGCTGAGGTCTCACAAGCTGGTGCGCCAGTTACCTCTGAGCCCCTCGTTCTTTCTGAAGATGGAGAGATGAAATGGACTGATGATGCTGAAACCATGCTCAAGAAGGTGCCGTTTTTCGTTCGCAAAAAGGTGAGAAAGAACACTGACACCTTTGCACGCAGTATTGGCGAACCTGTGGTTACCGTTGAGGTCTTCAGAAAGGCTAAAGAGTCGCTCGGCGGATAAGATTTTTCTATCAATCATATTCTTCTGTTAATTATTATGAGTTTAGTCTTAGCGGTTTATGGAAAGGGCGGTATAGGAAAAAGCACCACCAGTGCCAACATTTCAGCGGCGCTTGCCCTGAAAGGGGCTAAGGTATTGCAGATCGGCTGTGACCCCAAGCACGACAGCACCTTTCCCATTACTGGAAAACTGCAGAAAACCGTTATTGAGGCTCTTGAAGAGGTCGATTTTCATCACGAGGAGCTGAGTGCCGAGGATATTATTGAAACAGGATATGCCGGTATTGACTGCCTGGAAGCTGGAGGCCCTCCTGCAGGAAGTGGCTGTGGTGGCTATGTCGTTGGTGAATCGGTCACCCTGCTCCAGGAGCTTGGTCTGTATGATAAATATGACGTTATCCTTTTTGACGTTCTTGGTGATGTTGTCTGTGGTGGTTTCAGTGCCCCACTCAACTACGCCGACTATGCCATCATTATTGCCACCAATGATTTTGACAGCATCTTTGCAGCCAATCGCCTCTGCATGGCTATTCAGCAGAAAAGTGTGCGTTACAAGGTGAAACTTGCCGGAATTGTTGCCAACCGTGTTGATTATACCACTGGCGGAGGCACGAACATGCTCGATCAGTTTGCCGAAAAAGTAGGAACAAGGCTTCTCGCCAAAGTGCCCTACCACGAATTGATCCGTAAAAGCCGCTTTGCCGGTAAAACCCTCTTTGCCATGGATGACACCGAGGGAAAAGCCGAGTGCCTTGTACCATACAACGAGATTGCAGATACCCTTGTTCAGGACGATCCCATAGCGTCAATTCCTGTGCCGATCGGTGACAGGGAAATCTTTAAGATGGTTAACGGCTGGCAGTAAGCACTGTTAAGCGTCCTGTTCACAAGAGTGACACAGGACGCTTAAAAATCTTCTTAAATATCACAACGGTAATTACACTGTATATTGCTGTTGTCCTTGCGAATATCAGCCATGATCTTTGTTTTCGGGTTGACCAACTCCTGCAAGAGAGCTGTGAAGGTGCCGAGATAGAAGTTGCCGACGACAGGCTGCGTTGGAAAGGTGACTTTCACCGATATTTCTGGTGGCCGTGTCATGTTGTAGGCGAATTCACCGCTTCCGGCAAAGGTCCATGCGTTTTTGCTGATGGCAAAGAGAAGAAGTTTGAATGCCGGTCGTGGCGGAAGAAGTTTTACGAATTTCTGGAAGATGCCGGGAATGCGGACCTTCAGAAGGTAGCGAGCTGTCCGTTCGCCGGACTCTTGCAAAATGCGGGATGTAGCAGTTTCACCGATCTCTTTCTGTAATGCGCCAACGAGGGTGTGAAATTTTGCTTCTTCAACCATCTCCTTCGGCAGGTTTCCGACCAGATAGCCCTGACCGATTTTGCTCAGCATGGTTTCTGCTTTGGTTTTTCCATAGGCTGCTTCAAGAGCTGCAACGGTCTGGATAATGGAATTGGGGCCTATTTTGGATGGTGTTGTGTTCATTAATTGATTGTTATGGTTTACCGGGAGGTCTTGATATAGTGATATCGATATTTCTTGTGGTCCATCGAGCACGTACCGTTACTTTTTCCGGATAAAATCCGAATGGTTCGGCTGGTTGAAACGGGTCGATGGAGCCAGGGTTCCATTGCTGTTTTGGATCGGGCTTTTTATTGCCATAAGGAGCATGGGCGCTGACAATATAGCTGCCGGCAGGAAGTTCAGCGAAAGAGTAGTGAAGTGTTCCTTTCCTGTCACGAGATGCGGTTGTGCTGTAAGATTCTGAAGAACCAGAGGCTTCAATAATAACGTATTGCCCGGAGGTAACGCATGTTCCCGAGATGCTTCCGGTTTCAGTAGTTGCCGGCGCATTGCCGACTGGCCTGGATTGAGACCCGCGGGTTCGGTCTTTTCCTGAAAGCCTGAAGAGTAGATCTGAAGCTCCGGAGTGAACAAGAGCCGAACTGGTCAGGCCAATCTCTTCACCGGCATTATAACGCAAGTCATTGTTCCGATCATTAACGGCAATAATCCTGTATGATCCGGCATGAAGGTGTCTGAAAGAGAAAACGCCGGAAGCGTCAGCCTGTATAAAGTAATCCGGCTCTCCTGTCAGCAGTTTTCCGTTTCCCGGGGTTTCAGGACGTTCGGCAAAGGCGAGTATCAACGCATTCGTGGCGGGGGAACAGTCTCTGTTGATGACCTTTCCATTGATTGTTCCGCTATCGATAACTGTACCGGTGGAAAATGCCATGGAAAAAGGTGCGGGCAAGGTTCGTCCATGGTTGTCCGTGAGATTCTTGTCGAGAGTGAGGATCCAGGTTTTGTTTTGTTGCAGAGGCCAGTCCAGTCTCACTACCATGTTTTTTGCGTCAATGGCAATATCGTATCCTTCGATAGAGGGAGTAAAGTGGAGTGCCTTGATCAATTGCCGTGCGGTAACGTAGTGGTTAAAGGTAAGGCGGATTGTGTTTGTTGCGACATGAAGAGCCGATGGTTCAGGGTCCGACGATATCACTCGTAATGGTGTCGTATCGGCTGCTCCTCCTGACGGTGGTCGATCAGAAGCACAACCTCCGGCAAGCCACAGCAGGAGAAGAAGGAGCACGTGCATGGTGGGAGAGGTACTTTGCATGAAAATCCTTCAAATCCGTGGTGAGAGAGGCTTGATTGTATCTGACCGTGAAAATTCGTAAATTAGAAACTAATGTGGTTCTATGAAAGTTTTTCATAAAAAATTATAGATTGGTTCTCATATAGATGTCCAGACGAAATTTTAAAGTTCTTTATGTCTCCGGTGAAGTTTCTCCTTTTGTAAGAATCAGCCCGCTTGCTGATTTTATGGCATCTTTTCCCCAGGCTATTGAGGAAGAGGGATTCGAGGCGCGTATCATGATGCCGAAATATGGTACAATCAATGACAGGAAGTTCCGGCTGCACGATGTCCTGCGTTTGTCAGACATTGAGGTTCATCTCAAGGAAAAAATTGACTTGCTGGATGTCAAGGTGACTGCGTTGCCTTCGAGCAAGATCCAGACATATTTTCTCTACAACGAAAAATATTTCAAGCGTAACGGTCTTTTTACGGACATCTATAATGAAAGTGATCTGAAAGGAAGCGTTGAAAAGGTGGTTTTTTTCAATGTTGGCGTACTCGAGACCCTGCAGCGCCTGGGGTGGAAGCCTGACATTATTCACTGTCATGACTGGCATGCCAGCCTTGTGCCTCTGCTTCTCAAAACGGTTTACGCTTCCAATGAGTTTTTCAGTGATATAAAGACGGTCTTTACGATTCACAACATTTATCGTCAGGGTATTCTGCCCTACAAGGCATTCCAGCGGTTACTTCCCGAAGAGGTCTGTTCTTCTCTTTATTGCAACAATGAGGAGGTGAATTTGCTCTATACCGGCGTTGAACATGCCGACCTTCTTACGACGACCTCGAAAAGTTATGCCGAAAAAATTGTGCATGACGGTCCGCAGACTTATGGGCTCGGCCGTGTTCTTGGAGAGTATCAGGCTAACTTTCATGGTATTCTTAATGGCATCGATATCAGGCAGTGGAACCCTTCGACCGACAAGCTCATCAAGAAGCGTTACAGTATCGAGCATAGAGAGGGCAAGCTTGACAACAAAAAAGCATTGCTTCAGGAGACTGGCCTTCCATACCTTGAAGGTGTGCCGGTTGTGGGTGTGATTGCTAATTTTGACGAGTTTCAGGGTGCAGATCTTCTGAAACAAAGCCTGGAACAGCTTGCAGCGCTTGATATTCAGCTTGTGATCAGCGGTTCAGGCGACAAGACATACGAAAAAGTTTTTCAGGATTTTGCCCTGGAGCATCCCGAACAGGTGAGCGTTCAGACTGAATATTCCGATGCTTTTTTCCACCTTGCCATTGCCGGGCTGGATATTCTGCTTATGCCGGGTATGATTGAATCATGCGGTATGATTCAGATGTTTGCCATGAGCTATGGAACGATACCGGTTGCTTACGCTGGTGGCGGGATTGTTGAAACCATAGAGGATCATGACGAAGAGAGCGGTTCAGGATTTATTTTTTATGACTATACCAACCAGTCACTTGTTGACAAGCTGCAGGAGGCTCTCGAATGTTTTCATGATGAGGAGAGCTGGCTTCGGATTGTAACCGAGGCTATGACGCGCGATTTTACCTGGAAAAACTCGGCAGAAGAGTATGACCATCTGTACCGTGAACTTCTTGAACAATAGGGGGTTATGGTGCAAATAATAAAGGTTCTCTTTCTTGACCGGGATGGGACAATAAACAAGGATACCGGTTCTTATATTGCTTCGAGAGAGCAGTTGCGGCTCATTGATCGTGCAGATGATGCTATCGCGCTTGCCAGAAATGCCGGGTATCGGATTGTTATCGTGAGCAATCAGGCGGGTATTGCCAGAGGGATAGCTACCGTCGAGCAGGTTGAAGAGGTGAACCGCTATCTTAATGAGCTGCTTTCGGCAAAAAATGCAGGGTTTGACCGTTGCTACTACTGTCCCTTTCATCCCGAATACCCTCATCCGGAGTATGACCGTTTCGTGGATTTTCGGAAACCGGCAACAGGTATGGTTGAGCTTGCCATCAATGATTTTTTGGCAGAAGGGCTCATTGTCGACAGGGGAGCATCGTTTTTTGTCGGAGATAAAACGCTTGATGTTGAGTGTGGTTTGCGTGCCGGACTCAGGTCGGTGCTGGTAAGGACCGGTCACAATGAGGAAGAGCTTTGTTTGATGCGGAACATCATTCCTGAATTTGTGGCAGACGATCTCTATAAAGCGGTGACGGAGTATATTCTTGTCTCTTCCTGATTGTGTTATCTGCTGTTATATCAGCCGTTTCAGGTTATGCTGACTCTCTATGTGCATATTCCATTCTGTAAATCGCGCTGTTCCTATTGTGATTTTTACCTCGTCACCCGACAGGAGCGTGTCGGAGCTTTTTTTAAAGCTCTTTCTCTTGAAAGCGCATCCCGGTCGACTGATCTGAAAGGAAAAACGATCAGTGCCATTCATTTCGGTGGCGGTACTCCATCAATGGTTCCCGTGCACTATCTTGCCGGATGGCTTGACGACATTGCCGCTTTGTGTACGTTTGCTCCCGATATTGAAATAGCGCTTGAAGCTAATCCCGAAGATCTCTGTTGCACAAAAATGGATGAGCTCCGGGCGGCGGGGATAACGAGGCTCAGCATTGGTGTTCAGTCGTTTTCCTCTGAAAAGCTCCAGGTGCTTGGTCGCGCGCATACTGCACTTGAAGCGCATCAGGTAACAGTCGGTGCGATGCGGAGGTTTGACTCAGTGAGCATTGATCTGATATGCGGGGTTTCCGGAGAGGATCTGCCGATGTGGGAAGCTGATCTCAATTTGGCTCTGTCGCTACGCCCCCATCATCTTTCGGTCTATATGCTTTCGGTTGAGCCGAAGACCCTCCTTCATCGGAATATCTCGAAAGGCATACTTACTGTTCCGGACGATGCCGCACAGGCATCCTTCTATGAAACCGCTATCAGAGAAGTGGCGCTGTGGGGGTACACCCATTACGAAGTCTCCAATTTTTGTTTGCCTGGGCATCATTCCCGTTACAATCTTGCAAGCTGGCGGCGTGAGCCATATCTTGGTTTTGGTCCTTCTGCACACAGCTTTCTTGTTTCTGAAGAGCGCGAGATTCGTACGGCCAATGTGTCAAGCCTTACTCGATATCTTGCCGATCCCGAAAATGCTGTGGTGTTTCGTGAAGAATTGTCCGATGCAGAGCGGTTTACGGAACAGGTTTTTCTTTCGTTGCGAATAAACAGTGGTCTTGATGTTGAGTTTTTGCGAAAAGAAAATAAATTGGGGCATAGTCTTTCACAGACTCTTGATCTCTTTGTAGAGAGAGGATGGATACAGCAGCAATCAGGGCTTCTTTACCTGACCGACAAAGGTTTATTGTTTGCCGATTTTATCGCAGAGGCTCTTATTTTCTGATAACCTGATACTTCAGAGTACGTTTCACCAATGACACACCGGACGATTAACCGCACTCTTGCTGCTGTTCTTTTTCTTGCCGCTGAAATTTTATATCTCCGCACTATGGCGCCCACTTTTTCATTCTGGGATTGCGGGGAGTTTATTGCCACAGCGTATACGCTCGGAATTCCACATCCTCCCGGATCACCGCTTTTTCTGTTGCTCGGCCGTCTCTTTTCCATGATTCCTTTTTTCAGTGATACCGGTGCACGGGTTAACCTGATCAGTACTCTCGCCAGTGCGGCAACCATCATGTTGACCTATCTCGTCACAGTGCGGTTGATCATTCTCTACAGAAAAAGTGAGCCGGATCTCTGGATCGCTGCTGAAAAGATATCTGCCTACGGAGGTGCGGTTATCGGTGCTTTAGCCCTTGCCTTGTCTGACAGTTTCTGGTTTAACGCTGTTGAAGCCGAGGTCTATGCACTTTCATCGCTTTTTACAGCTTTGGTTGTCTGGCTCATCCTCCGCTGGTACGAAGAGGATCCCAAGCCTGGCCATGAACGGTGGCTGCTGCTCGTGATGTACATTATGGGGCTGTCGATCGGTGTGCATTTGCTCAGCCTGCTTGCTGTTTTTGCTGTTGCGCTGCTCTATTTCTTTAAAAAGTATGAGGTGACCTTTAAATCCTTTGCCCTGCTGATTCTTGCGTCGTCCGCTCTTTTTTTCCTGATTTATATCGGCATCATCAAGGGGTTGCCGATATTGCTGCAACTGACCTCATGGTGGGGATTTCTTTTCTTTCTCGTGGTACTCGGCTATGCTGTCTGGTATTCACACACGCACCGCAAGGCGCTTATGAATACCCTTCTGATGTCGCTGTTTCTCATCATTATCGGGTATACGTCTTACGGCATGATTTTTGTCAGGGCGCAGGCAGGGCCGCCGATCAACGAAAACAATCCTTCGACCTCAGAGAGCTTTTTTTCTTATCTCAACCGCGATCAGTACGGTGATATGCCTCTCTGGCCGAGACGCTGGTCTCCGGAGCCGGTGCATCAGTATTTCTATCAGCAGTATTCGAGTGACCTCGACTATTTTCTCACTTACCAGATGCAGAAAATGTACGTTCGCTATTTTGGCTGGCAGTTTATAGGACGGGAACATGATATGGAGGGTGCAGGAGTTGACTGGTCAGTGCTTTGGGGTATACCTTTTCTTGTGGGGCTTGTTGGTGCTATAACCCATTTCAGGCGCGACTGGAAGATGGGACTGGTGGTGACGGCGCTCTTTGTGCTGACCGGCGCTGCGCTTGTTATCTATCTTAATCAGACCGAACCGCAGCCAAGAGAACGTGATTACAGTTATGTCGGCAGTTTTTTTGCTTTTGCTCTCTGGACAGGAATCGGGATTGAAAGCATTTGGCAGTGGATGGCTGAGCGCTTGAAACTGATCGCTCGCAGAAACCAGATGCTTCTTGCCGGGTTGACCGTCGCTGCAGGTATGCTTCTCATCAACGGCAGGATGCTGCAGGCGAACTATCGGATGCACGACCGTTCGGGAAACTACGTTCCATGGGACTGGGCCTGGAATATGTTGCAAAGTTGTGAAAAAGATGCCATTCTTTTTACCAACGGCGATAACGATACCTTTCCATTGTGGTATCTTCAGGAAGTTGAACGGATCAGGACAGATGTGCGGGTGGTTAACCTGAGTCTTGCCAATACAGGCTGGTACCTTGATCAGTTGAAAAACAGCAGTCCGCGCGGAGCAAAACCGGTTGCATTCAGTTTAAGCGACGGAGAGATTGCCAGTATTACCTATGTCCCCATTGATTCAGTTGATGCAGCGCTTCCTTCATCGGTGGTTCGTCAGCAACTTTTGCGTGGGTCACGACTTCATGGTGTTTCGCTGCCGTCCGAACCGGTCGACACTATGACCTGGCTGCTGAAGCCCGGATTGACCTATGATGGACAGGGGTATCTTCGTCCGCAGGATATTGCTGTTTATGAGATTCTGATGAACAACTTTGCTCGTCGCCCTGTTTATTTTGCCTTGACGGTCGATACTGAAAGCATGATTGGTATTGAAAACTATCTTCGCCTTGACGGTCTTGCCTACAAGGTAGTGCCGATAAAAAGTGCAGATCCTATGAGCTATGTTGATCCGGCAGTGCTGTACACGAACCTTATGAACGTCTATCGTTACAGAAACCTCAATAACGCCCGGGTCACTCTTGAAGAGACATCGAGAAGACTCTGCGGCAACTATAATCCACTGTTTGTCCGTCTTGCCCTCGAATTGTCTACGGATCCTGCAGGAACTCTTCTCATCAGAGATGCGTCTGGTGCAGAACGGAATGTTCGGCGCGGAGCACTTGCATTGCAGGTACTTGATACCTCAGCCAAACTTCTCCCGCTGGCACAATATCCTTTAAATCCGGAACTTGCCGGTTCAGTTATTGCTCTTTATGTACGTCTGGGTGAAAAGCAGAAAACGTCAGTATATATTAATTATCTTGAACAGTTGGGAGCTCACTCTTCTCCTGCTTCCGACCCCCGTCTTTTTTATGTTCTTGCCAGGGCATATAGGGATATTGGTCGTAAAGATGAGGCGAAACGAATTATCCAATCACTTTCTCGTGAGTTGAAGGAGCCAAAAGTGTTAGAAGAGTTTGAAACAATGAAGGAATAAAAAACTATGCAGAGTACAATTCATCCAACTGCTGTTATCGGCCAGAGCACTGTTCTTGGGGAGGGTGTTACAGTCGGTCCCTATACCGTTATTGAAGACGATGTGGAAATAGGTGATGGCACAAGGATATGGCCCCACGTCCATATTGCATCTGGAGCACGGATCGGTAGCGAATGCAACATCTATTCTGGAGCGGTGCTCGCCACTGAGCCTCAGGATCTTAAGTTTTCCGGAGAGAAGACGTATCTTTATGTTGGCGACAGAACGGTTATACGGGAATGTGTTACCCTTAATCGGGGCACAAAAGCGAGCGGTAAAACCGTTATCGGCTCTGATAATCTTTTTATGGCTTATGCGCATGTTGGTCATGACTGTGTCATCGGTAATCATGTTGTTGTTGCAAATTGTGTTCCGTTTGGCGGTCATTGTGAGGTTGGTGATTATGTCGTTATTGGAGGGCTGGCTGCAGTGCACCAGTTTGTTCGAATTGGTCGTTTCTCAATGATCGGGGGACTCTCAAGAGTCACGCTTGATGTACCGCCATTTGTCATGGCTTCAGGAAATGAAACTTTTCGTTTTGAAGGTCTTAACAGTATCGGGTTGAAACGGAGAGGATTTACTACTGAGAAGATTACCTTGATTAAAGATGCATACAGGATTCTGTTTCAGTCTGGTCTGCTTCTTGCCAATGGACTTGAAAAAATGAAATCAGAACTTTCTCCTGAACCTGAAATTGTTGAGATTCTGGACTTTTTTGTATCTGGCACTCATGGCAGAAAATTTATAAGACCGTTCAGTCACCAGTAAATTAAATTTGGCAGTATGTTTCGATGGGCAATTGGTATTGATCTTGGCGGTACGGCAATCAAGGCCGGGGTTGTCGGTAAAGAAAGCGGGCTTCTGACTGATCGAAGGATTTTCACCGATACAGCATCGGGTCCTGGCGGAATCGTTCAACAACTTGCGGGTATCATTGCAGCTCTTTATCGAGAAGCTTCCACGACGAGTAAACCTGAATATTTTGCAGGTATCGGGCTAGGAGTTCCTGGAGCAGTTGATGCCGAGAAAGGGGTACTGAGCTATCCTCCAAATCTTCCTGGATGGGCCATCTTTCCTTTGCGTGATGAACTACAACAGTGCCTGAGGGAAAAGGAGCAACTGGCGATGCCGGTTCTTATCGATAATGACGCAAATATGGCGGCTTTTGGTGAAGCCGTCTATGGTGCTGGCAAGGAGTTTCGGGATTTTGTTATGGTGACCCTCGGTACTGGTGTGGGTGGCGGGATTGTGCTGAACAGAAAACTTTATCGGGGAACGAATGGTACTGCAGGCGAAGTTGGCTTTATGATTCTTGACTTTGAAGGGCCAACTCTTCATGCCGGTATACGGGGGACTCTTGAAAGCCTTATCGGAAAAAAGGCCATTTTGGCGCTTGCACGTCGGATGATTGATGCGAGTCCTTCTGGTTCCTCTGTTGGTAACTTTTGTAACCATGACTATACACGTCTTTCGCCGCGCCATCTGGAATATGCTGCCCATGAAGGAGACAAAGTTTCCCTTGCGGTCTGGGAAAGAGTTGGTTCCATTCTCGGTGTGGGGCTTGCAAACATCACAGCGCTCATGGATATCAGAAAATTTGTTATTGGTGGCGGGATTTCAGCCGCAGGAAATCTTATATTTATTCCCGCCCTCGATCAACTCAGAAGCTCCATGCTTCCTTCAATGCACGAAGGTCTTGAGCTTGTGCCAGCTTATCTTGGGAACAAGGCAGGAATGTACGGTGCAGCGGCCTTATGTTTCGGCTAACCATAAAGAGAGTTTTCCATGCGAGAACAACTGCTTCACCTCCTTTTTCCTCATGTCTGTCTTGTCTGTCAAAAACTTCTTCTTTACGGTGAAGAGTACTGCTGTGCCGCATGTATGGAGGCGTTTGATCCTTTCAGCACTCCTTCAGAGGCAGAAAATATTTTGCGCCAAACCATTGTTTCCCATTTTGGAGAGCATTTCCCGTTTGAACGCGGTTGGTGTCGCTACCAGTTTCACAAGAAAAGCCCACTGCAGAAAGTGCTTCACTCGATGAAATATGAAGGTCTTTTTAACCTCGGAAAAAGTTTTGGGCGTCAACTGGGCGAGTGGATGCTCTCTGGGGGGGATATCGGCGATATAGAGTGCATTGTGCCGGTTCCGCTTCACCACCTTAAAAAAACAGAACGATCGTATAATCAGTCCGAAAAAATTGCAGAAGGTCTTGCTCAGTCGTTGCGGCAACCGGTACGATCCGGGCTCCTTGTCAGAAAACGGTATACCGTATCGCAAACAGGGCTTTCTGTTGAGGGGCGAAAAAAAAATTCTGACGGTGCATTTTTGGCAGTAAAAGGGGTTCGTGGTTGTAACGTGCTGCTGGTTGATGATGTCGTCACAACAGGAGCGACCATGGCTGCTGCTGCCCAGGCGCTGCGCGAGGGGGGGGCCAGAAAAGTTTCTCTTGCCGCTGTAGCTGTTGCAGCAAAGGAGTAAGAAGATCATGGAACTTTTTTATACTTCGACAGAGAACGTTGATCTCCAGGCGCAACGCCTTGTGATTGATGGTGATGAGTTTCATCATCTGGTGAGGGTGCTGAGAAAAAAAACGGGCGATTGTATTTTTGTAACTGACGGCTCTGGCCTGTGCTGCGAGGTAACCATTTCGGATGTTGGCAAAACTTCACTGAAGGGGGAAATTGTCGCTCACACACGCTTGGAGAGTCCAAAAACCGGCGTGACGGTTGCCCTTTCTCTGCTCAAGGCACCCCAAAGGTTTGAACTCTTTTTGGAAAAGGCCACCGAGCTTGGAGTATCCACCATTATTCCCATGATTACGTCGAGGACGATCTCCCTGGTGTCAAGTGAAAAAGTTCAGAGCAAGCTCAACCGATGGCGGACGATTGTTTTGTCGGCGGCGCGTCAATCAAAACGCTATTACCTTCCACAGCTCTGTGAACCACTCTCTTTCAGCAAGGTTCTCCTCCTTCCGGGTTATGATCTCAAGCTGATTCCTTATGAGGGCACAGAGATGCCCCCAGCGGTTGAGTGTTGCGGAAAACAGTCGATTTTTTTGATTGGTGGCGAAGGTGGCTTTACTGCTGGTGAGGTACAGGAAGCCCAGAGCGCTGGGTTTCGTGCAATCTCGCTTGGAAGAACAATTCTCAGAGCTGAAACGGCTGGAATATTTGCTGTGGCTTATGTTCGTTCACAGCTTCTCAAAGAGGATTGCGTGGAGTGGTATTAAGTTTTTTTGGCTCATAAATAACGATCATGAACAACATCAAGGCAAACCAGGTTATTCTTCTTCTCCTCCTCCTGTTTATTTCGGCCATTTTTTTTGCCATGATTCGTTATTTCCTCATGGTTATTTTTCTTGCAGCTCTTTTTTCAGCGCTCGCCATGCCTGTTTTCAGCCGTTTTGAGCGCTGGTTCAAGGGAAGTAAAAGCCTGAGTGCGGCAATGACGATGCTCATCATGCTGCTCATCGTTGTTCTTCCCCTTGCAACTCTGCTCGGTGTTGTGGCAAAACAGGCCATCAGAATAAGTCGTCTTGCAGTACCTTGGGTACAGCAGCAGATCCTTGAGCCAGCCGCATTTGACCAACAGCTTCGCACCCTCTCATTTTATCCCGAAATTGAACTGTATCGTGAGGAGATCCTGCAGAAAGCCGGAGAGCTTGCCAGCACAACGGGCTCGATGCTTTTTAACACCATCTCTTCAGTGACTTACTCTGCCGCCAACGACCTGTTTCTGATCTTTATCTTTCTCTACACCATGTTCTTTTTTTTAAGGGACGGAAGGTTGTTATTGGCAAAGATTCTCTCCTGGTTGCCGCTGACAAACAGAGATCAGAACAGGCTGCTTGACAAGTTTCTTTCCGTGACGAGGGCGACCATCAAGGGGAATATGGTGGTAGGAATGGTACAGGGTACTCTTGCCGGTTTTGCTCTGCATCTTGCCGGGATCGACAGCGCTATTTTCTGGGGTACACTCATGTCGCTGATTTCAGTTGTCCCTGTACTTGGCCCTCCGATGGTCTGGGTACCGGCGGTCATCTATCTTGCTGCGACAGGGCAGTATCCCCAGGCCATTGGGGTTCTGCTCTTTTGCAGTATTGTGGTCGGCCATATCGACAATATTCTTCGACCCATTCTGATTGGACGCGATACTCAAATGCACGAGCTTCTTATTTTTTTTGGAACGCTTGGAGGTATCGGGATGTTCGGGCTTTTCGGATTTATTGTTGGCCCCATTGTTGCCGCGCTTTTCATGACAGTATGGGAGATGTACGGTGAGAGCTTCAGCGAGTACCTTTCAGAGATCAAAAGCGACAAACCATCCAGTCATGGGTGATCTCAACAACAAAAAAGCGACCTTCCGATCGCTTTATTGTTGTTCCTGCAATGAGGCTTAATTCCCTCTGACTACCTCTTCAGTTGAGAAAAAGAATGCACCCTCAATAGCTGCATTTTCGACGGAATCAGATCCGTGGACGATGTTCTCACCCTTGCTGTCAGCATAGAGCTTGCGTACGGTGCCTTCGTCTGCCTGGGCAGGATCGGTGGCGCCAATGACGGTGCGGAAGTCTGCAACAGCATTATCCTTCTCAAGAATCATTGGTACACATGGCCCGGAAGACATGAACTCAACCAGCTCTCCATAAAAAGGGCGTTCGCGGTGCACGGCATAAAATTCTCCGGCAGTCTCTGTGGTGAGCCGGATTTTTTTCATGGCCACAACGCGGAAGCCGGCACGTTCGATGTGGTTAATGACAGCTCCGACAAGATTCTTGCGGACGCAATCGGGTTTCAGGATAGTCAGTGTTCTTTCCATGGTAGTGGATACAAGATTATTTATTTGTTACTGAAAACAAAAAGTTCGAGCGAAGATACAGAAATGCGCTGGATTATTGAAACTCATACCCCATCAATTCTCGCCAGCAGATCCTTCATCGGCTGATAGAGTATCGGCAGAAAGTCGCTGTAGGCCAACAGTACAATGCCCTTTTCATCAACAAGCACATAAGCACGTTGCGACATACCAAGGAAACCGAGGGCATCGTAGGCTTTTGCCACTGTTTTTTCGGTGTCGCTCAAAAGGGTAAACGGTAGCTGATTGCGCTCGGCAAAGCTTTTGTGCGAGGCGGTACTGTCGGAGCTTATGCCCAGTACCATAATACCGCGCTTGGTGAACTCCAGAACATTGTTCCGGTAATCGCACATTTGTGCCGTACAAACCGGGGTATCGTCACCGGGGTAAAAGATTATCAGTACTTTTTTGCCGGTAAAGTCGGAGAGAGAGATAGTATGGCCTTCGGCATCTGGAAGGGTAAATGCTGGTGCTTTTGTTTTTTCTGCTATCATGGTGCCTGCTGTTATAGTGTTAACCCAAGAGTTCCCTTATATTCCTCTCAACATACTACTAATTTTTTGAAATGGGGGCTGGAGGCTCCCCGATATGATAATTCATTTCCGGCGGATTCCGTCAGGAATGGTGCTTTTTGCTCTTTTTCTGCTTTTTTCGGGGTGTCATGCAGGCAATAACCAGGAGGAAACAATCGTGTCACTCTACAAGCAGGCCAATACTTGTAGTCGCGGTCATGAATATTTGAAAGCTCTTGATTATTATAATAAGGCTCTTGATCTTGATACACTGCAGGTTACTGCTCCACGGGTGGTGGTGGCCCTGTATGAGAAGAGAGTTATCGAAGGCTTGACCGGTGAGTATGGTGAAGCGCTCAGAAGCTCGGATCGTCTTGAAAAACTTCCAGCGGGAATACTGTCGGATTCACTCCACACCAGAATACTTGTCGATAAGGCAACCTGGCTTCGTGAACTGGGAAATTTCAAAGATGCTGCGGTGGCACTTGAAAAAGTCCTCTTCCCCTTACCGGAACTCCGGTTTGAGTTGGCATCCCTTTACCGGGAAAGTGGTGACTATGAGAAGGCGGCAATGGTTTATAGCAATTTTACAGGGCATGAGCGCGATCCGGTCACAAGGATAACGGCTTACGCCGGGCTCCTTCAGTGCAAAGTTGCGCAGCCGCAACTCGTTCCTGAAACTGCTGATGCTCTTGCCGGAAGAATTGCGGCCGAATCTGGACGGGTTTTAGCGATAAAGGGAGCATTGATACCAAGGATTCAGGCGCTCAGAGCTGCATCAAAAAGCCTTCTGCTTCTTGAACAACAGCGCAGAAATGCCAGTTATCTTCTGTTCAGGGCCCTTATTTTGGCCGAAGAGTCCCGAAATCCATTCCTTTTGCAGGTACTTCGTCTGGAATCGAACGCCGTCATAGTTCGTAAAGCAGATTCCTTTCGCGAGGCTGCTGACTATTTTCGGATAAAAAACATGCAGTATGCTCAGGCCGCATCGCTTTTCATGCTTGCCGGAAGCAGGTCGCTTGAAGGATACGAGCGGATTGCCGCTTTGCAGCAAGGTTTTTCTCTTGGCAGGGATTGCGCACCACCCTGGCCGACAAGTGAGCTTCTTCAGCTAGAAAAGAGTGCCGGGCGCTCTTTGACCGGGCTGCTTCTGGAAAGATCAAGGATTTTTGAGCTTTTCGATGCCGGAGAGAAAATTGGTACTCTTGAACTGAAGCGAATTTTGGAGAGATATCCAAAGAGTTTTACGCTTGGCAAAGGTCATGAAGTTCTTGAATCGAAGGTCCAGCGATTGCAACACGAAATCTCGGGACTGCTTCAGCGGAAAGCAGATATTTTCATTCGTGCTGAAGGGGAAGAAAACGGCAAGCTTATTGATAAGGCACTTAACCTTAAAAGAGGGAGGATGTTTGAGCTGCTTTCGGAGGTTCGGGCTATAAATCCGGTTGCAGCCGAAGCCATCCAACTTACTCCTGTAACGCTCCGCACGGTTCAGGCGGCGTTGAATGAGGGTCAGGTCATACTCAAGCCGTTATTTTCTGACAGTCTTTGCGGTGTCATGTTTATTGGCAAGAGGCAGTTGCAGATCGCCAGCAGAGAATTTCCTGTTGACTCACTTCATACTGTCGAATCTGGTATACGTTCTTTTCTTGCTGAGTTAGCCTCAGCGTCTCCTCGCGTTTCTTCACAGGACAGTGAACATGTATGGTTTACCAAAGCCTTGTACGATCCTTTTGCAGGATTAATAAGTGCCTCCAGGCATGTTGTTGTTATAGCGGATAATCTTTTTCCATACCATATACTCGGGAGTGAACATGATTTTTTTCTTCACTATAGATCTTCGTATGTGCCGTCGATGAAGGAATTTGTCCTGTTAACTGAGAAGCCTGAGCAGGTATCCGGGACCTCCAGGATATTTTTTTACCGCAGCAATAATTTTTCGGGAGCCCGGTTGCATAAACTGTATTTTCCTCGGGAACGGATTTTTCTTCTCTGGAAAAATTACAGCGGGTCTGAGCTAGAAGCGCTGAGTCAGAAGATTGGCAAAGAGATGGAAAGTACAATTTCAGGTTCCGACGCATTGTTTGTTCTTGGCAATAATTCTGCTGACGGAGGTGATGTGTGGAGGTATATCTCCTCCTATGGAGTTGATTAATAAGGAGACGGGATAGTTTTTTTAGTAAATTCGTATGTGGTATATACCTCTTCTCATGTTATCGCTATCCGGATTTATTTATGACGGAAAAGGTGTCAGGTAGCAAGGCCTTGGAGCTTATGGCAAGGGAGTTGAAAAATGTCAGAATTAAAAGAGAACTTACCCTGGAAGATGTAAGCCAACTGGTCAAGATTCAGAAAAATTATCTTGAAAAAATTGAAGAGGGTGATTTTAGTTTTTTGCCCAGAGTCTATATTTTCACCTATATAAAAGAATATGCTCATGAGATGGGAATCCGTAACGACGAGACCCTTGAGCAATGCAGGAAAGAGCTGCAGATCTATAGCTCAGTCCGGAGTAATCTCTCTGTTAATGGAGTGAGTACTCCGAGTGCAGTAAATTCTGCCGTTGATGAGGACTTCAAGGGTATCAAGTGGCCACCAGTCAGCACAAAGGTGATTATCGGTGTCGTTTTTTTAGTAGTGGCCTTTCTTTTTTTGCTTTACTTTTTTCAAAAGTAGTTCTTATTTTCTTCTCTACTGCTCAGACGCATTGGGTAAAATGAGTCTCTTTTGTTTCCGTGTCACCATCCCTTCCATACCCATTTTCAAAATACTGTGGTGTTAAAAATATTAATAGGATAAAAAAGGTCTGTTTAAGGAATTAATAGTGGGGTTTAATCATTTCTTAATGCATATTCGTGCTCTTTGCTTCTACGATTGTCGTGATGTGAGAGCGTTCAGGTGAGAAAGTGCTATGAGTGAAGCAGTGTTCATCGGAGAGTTTTTCTTGATATTTATGCATGCAGCACTGTCGAGCGGTATAAATTTTTAGCATGGTGATGAACGTCGTCGTTGTGATAAAAAAAGTTTATTGGCTATTATCAGTTTTTATAGAAGGCCTTGAGCCGTATAACCAGCAATTTTGAAAGTATTATGGCAGATATGAAGGTTTATTTTGATCACAATGCCACCACACCGCTGCACCCGGAGGTAAAAAAAGAGATGATTGCGGCGATGGAGATGTTTGGCAACCCTTCCAGTATGCATGCTTACGGGCGTGAAGCAAGGGCAAATGTTGAGGATGCGCGTCGGAAAGTAGCTGATTTTATTGGGGCGCAGGAGAATGAAATTATTTTTGTCGGAAGCGGATCGGAAGCGAACAATACGGTACTTTCACTTTTTGTATGCTCTTCAAGCCAGTGTATTCCTGGCTCAAGACGCGGCACTATCATTACCACCAAAATTGAGCATCCCTGTGTGCTTGAGACCTCTGAGTGTCTTGCTCATCGAGGCGTAAGGGTGAAATACCTTAATGTTGACCGGTATGGTAAAATTGATCTTGATCAACTTGCCGGTATGCTTGGCGATGATGTCGGTCTGGTCTCCGTCATGATGGCGAATAATGAAATCGGCACATTACAGGATATTGAAGCCATTACAGGAATGGTGCATGAATGCGGCGCTTATATGCACACTGATGCTGTTCAGGCCGTTGGTAAGGTTCCTGTCGATGTTCGAAAGCTCGGAGTTGATTTTCTTACTATTTCTGCTCATAAAATATACGGGCCAAAAGGGGCTGGAGCACTTTTTGTAAAACACGGAACTCCCTACTGCCCGTTAATCAGGGGGGGGCATCAGGAGCGTGGTCGGAGAGCCGGAACTGAAAATACTCTTGGTATTCTTGGTATGGGCAGAGCGGTTGAAATGAGAAGGATCGAAATGCCGGAAGAGGAAGAGCGGTTGCTTTTCCTGAAGCAACACTTGAAAAAAGGGATTGTGGAGAGTATTGATGATATCGCCATAAACGGGCACCCAACCGATGTGCTTGCCAGTACGCTCAACGTCTCCTTTACGGGAGTGGAGGGCGAGGCTATCCTGCTCTACCTGGATCTTGAAGGAATTGCGGTTTCTACAGGATCGGCCTGTGCGTCAGGTTCTCTTGATCCATCGCATGTTCTTCTTGCTACAGGTGTCGATGCAGAGCTTGCCCATGGTTCCATCAGGTTCAGCATGGGACGAGAAAGTTCAATGCAGGAGGTGGAGTACCTGCTTGATGTTTTGCC
Source organism: Chlorobiaceae bacterium (assembly GCA_037141805.1). GTDB lineage: Bacteria > Bacteroidota > Chlorobiia > Chlorobiales > Chlorobiaceae > Chlorobium. The sequence continues at coordinate 18,568 of JBAXBW010000024.1, forward strand.
ACCAATAATTAAACGAATCAGAAACATGTCAACGGCTTATATAAAAGGAGGATTGCATGCTGCAAGCAGGTGAATGGGCATATAGCGAAACACTGAAGGAACATTTCATGAACCCGAAGAATATTCTCCAAGGTGAGAATACCGATGATTTCGATGGAGTCGGGATGGAGGGTAATCTGCAGTGCGGGGATCAGATGATGGTGGTCATCAAGGTGGATCAGGAGAAGGATACTATAACCGATTGCCAGTGGAAGACATACGGTTGTGCCAGTGCAATTGCCAGTACGTCGGTTCTTTCAGAAATGGTTAAGGGCAGAACGCTTGATGATGCTTTTCATATCTCTCCCAAAGAGGTAGCCCTGGAGCTCGGAGGCCTGCCGGATCATAAGATTCACTGTTCTGTGCTTGGCGACAAGGCATTACGAGCCGCAATCAATAATTATTATACCCGCAATGGTCAGGAGGAGAAGGTTAAGCAGGAGCAGGCCAAAGTTATTTGTCAGTGCATGAATATTACTGACCATGATATTGAGGATGCTGTGCTTGAAGGCGCTCGCACCTATTTTGAACTTCAGGAGCACACCAAGTGTGGTACCGTTTGTGGTCTGTGCAAGGATGAAACTGAGGTGCTGCTTGAAAAATACAAGCACATTCATTTTGGCGCATGAGATGATGAGGGCTGAAAGAGGGGACACCTTTTATATTCATACGTTCGGTTGCCAGATGAATCAGGCTGATTCTGGCATTATTGCAGCCCTTCTCCAGGCGGAGGGCTATGTTCAGGCAGAACAGGAGCTGGATGCAGGGATTGTTCTGTTGAACACCTGCGCGGTCCGGGAAAATGCCGTCGATCGGGTAGAACATTTTTTACAGCATCTTCGTGGTCGAAAAAAACGAGAGAAAGGGTTAATTGTCGGAGTTGTGGGCTGTATTCCTCAGTACAGGAAAGAGGAGATGTTTTCACTTTACCCGGCGATTGATTTTCTTGCAGGTCCTGATACCTATCGGACCATTCCCTCACTGGTTGAACAAGTTCGATCAGGTGGGAAGCTCGCATCTCTGGAGTTCAACTCTGCCGAAACCTATGAAGGTGTTGATCCGGTGCGGCAGGGCGTGACCAGCGCGTTTGTTCCCGTCATGCGGGGTTGCAATAATATGTGTGCCTATTGTGTCGTCCCGTTTACCCGTGGTCGCGAACGCAGCCAGCCCTTAAGGTCTGTAATGGTAGAAGTTCAGAAGCTTGTTGCTTCCGGTTACCGGGAGATTACTTTGCTTGGCCAGAATGTCAACTCCTGGTGTGATGCTGACGAAGGGTATGACTTTACCACTCTGCTTGATGCAGTAAGCAGGGAAGCGCCTCTGGCAAGAATCCGCTTTACCACATCGCATCCAAAAGATATTTCCGAATCTCTTCTCCGAACGATTGCTTCTCGTCCGAACGTCTGTAACGCTCTTCATTTGCCGGTGCAGTCCGGATCATCCAGAATGCTTGGCCGCATGAATCGCGGACATACCATTGAGGAGTACAGGGAAAAAATAGCCTTGATTCGCTCAGTGATTCCGGATGTCGCCCTTTCAACGGATATCATTGCCGGATTCTGTGGTGAGCTGGAGGAAGATCACCAGGCTTCTCTTGAGCTTCTTGCCGATATCCGGTTTGACTCAGCCTACATGTTTTATTATTCGACCAGACCCGGAACTCTTGCCGCAAGAACGCTTGAGGATGATGTGCCGGAACCAGTCAAAAAACGGCGTTTGCAGGAGATTATCGATCTGCAGAACCGCATTTCAGGCGAACTTTTCCATGAAGCGATCGGCACGGTTGTAGAAGTGTTGGCTGAATCTGAAAGCCGGCGTTCGTCGAAGCAGCTTATGGGGCGGACGGCAGGCAACCGGGCGGTAGTCTTCGATCGGGAAAACTATCAACCTGGCGATTTGCTGAACGTGGTCATCACTGGAGCAACATCAGCAACGTTGACTGGCAGGCCGGAACATATATATTTTTTATCTTGAGTGGTATTTGTAAATTGGCATTCTGAGACACCTGAATCATTTAACTGGCCTGTTCATCAGGCTTCGGAGAGACGTGACGTATGCCAGTTCCTGCAAAACCTGGGTTGGTTGATAAAATAAGAGCACATCTGGAGCTGCTTGATCCTGTGACCTGGATCAGTGTCTCTCCATGTCTTGCTGCGGGTGTTATGTCATCAGGCGCGATGAGAGGTACCCTTCACGACTATCTTCTCCTTCTTGCTATTTTTTTGATGTTCGGGCCTCTCGGCACCGGCTTCAGCCAATCCGTCAATGACTGCTTTGATCTCGAACTTGACCGCGTCAACGAGCCATCCCGTCCGATTCCGTCAGGCCGCCTGAGTGAAAAAGAGGGATTATGGAACAGTAT
>JBAXBW010000025.1:0-19925 GCA_037141805.1 Chlorobiaceae bacterium
AGGCGCTGGCAGATGGATTGATGAAAATTCAGAATGATGAGGTCAAGGTACAGATTATTCACCAGGGTGTAGGCCAGATTACTGAAACCGACGTTTTGCTTGCCGCAGCTTCCGATGCCATTATTATCGGTTTCAGGGTACGTCCGAATGTCAATGCAAAAAAACTTGCAGAAAAGGAAGACCTCGAAGTACGCTTTTACAGCGTTATTTACCATGTTCTTGAAGATGTCGAGAAGGCGCTCGAAGGAATGCTCTCTCCTGAACTTCATGAAGAGAGTCTTGGTTCTCTGGAGATACGCCAGATCTTTAAAGTGCCGAAAATTGGCAATGTCGGCGGATGTTATGTGCTGGAGGGAAAGCTTTTCCGGGATTCCAAAGTTCGTCTCCTTCGTGATGGCGTTCAGATCTATGAAGGCCAGCTTGCAGCCCTCAGGCGCTTCAAGGACGATGTCAAGGAGGTTGATGCGGGCTATGAGTGTGGTATGAGCCTCAAGAACTATGACGATATCAAGGTTCGTGATATTGTCGAGGCATATAAAATTGTCGAGAAAAAACGGAAACTTTGAACAGCTTATTGTTGATACATGTCGATACGTACTGAGAGAGTTGCATCGTTGCTGCAGCAGGAACTTGGCGCAATTCTTCAAAAGGAGCTTTCCCGTAGCGGTCCGATTATTACCGTTGTCGATGTCAAGGTAACTGTAGACCTGAGCATTGCAAGGATTTATGTGTCTATTATCGGTACTCTTAAAGAGCAGGCCGCAGCAATGGCCGCCTTGCAGGATAAAACGAAGAGTATCAGGAAAATTCTTTCATCGAGAATTCGTAACCAGTTCAGGCGTATTCCTGAACTCGAATTTTATGAGGATCACCTCTATGAGCGTGCAAACAGGATTGAGCAGCTTTTGAATGAGGTGAGAAAGGGTTCGATTGAAAACGATTAACAGGGCGTTTTTATTTTAAACAGGTTGCATGGATGAACAGCGTAACAGGGAATCGCTTCCTGATGAAGGCGATTTTCTCCTGATTGACAAGCCACTCGACTGGACGTCGTTTGATGTTGTGGCTAAAATCAGGAATACCTATAAGCAGGCTGGTTTGAAACGCAAGGTAGGTCATTGCGGAACGCTTGATCCGAAAGCAACCGGTCTGCTTATTCTGGCTACTGGTCGGAAAACCAAAGAAATCTCCGGTCTTGAAGTGCTGGACAAGGTCTATGATGGAGCAATAAAGCTCGGCGTTATGACTGAAAGCCATGATAGTGAAACTTCAGAATACGGTCACTGCAGTACGACTCATCTGACGGAGAAGACGATCCGGTCGGTTGCTGCCGGATTTATCGGTGTGCACCAGCAGCAGCCTCCAATGCATTCTGCTGCATGGCATAATGGAAAACGCCTCTACGAACATGCACGCAAGGGAGTGGTGATTGAAGAACGAAAAGCAAAAGAGATTGTTATTCATCGCTTTGAGATTATTCATATTGAACTTCCTATGGTTTATTTTATTCTGCATGTTTCCAAGGGGGCATATATCAGAGTGATTGCTCATGAGTTCGGTGCGGCTCTTGGTGTCGGAGGTTATCTGGCATCTCTCAGGAGGGTTTCCATAGGCACATGGCAACTGAGTTCAACAAAAACAGTATCTGAGACCGTTGATGCCATTTTGCAGCAGGCATCAAGGACATCTCCGGGTGTTGGAAGATAAAAAGTAAAAGTATGGATGTCGTTGAATACAAAAATAACTATGTTTGCAGCTACGGCACTCTATCTCCAGTTGAGTTTCTTCCCCTGCCATCTGTCGTGACGGTCGGTTCATACGATGGTGTCCATAAAGGGCACCGGATGATTATAGCCAGGCTGGTCGCTGTTGCTGAAAGCCGTCGCTTGAGAAGCGTTGTTGTTACCTTTGAACCTCATCCAAGAAGGGTGCTCAAAGAATCGTTTACCGCTCACCCTGGACTGTTGACCACAATTGATGAAAAAATTGATCTCCTTGCAGCCGAAGGCGTTGATCTTCTTTTTGTCGTACGTTTTACTGCTGATTTCGCTTTACGAAGTTCGGACGATTTTATCAGAAATGTGCTGGTCAGACTGCTTGGCGTACAAAGCGTTATTGTAGGGTATGACCATGCGTTTGGACGCGACAGGAGCGGGGGCTGCCACACGCTTGAAACTCTTGGACGTGAGCTTGATTTTGATGTAGAGGTTGTCGACGAGGTGCTGATTGGTCGTGAACATTTTTCAAGTACACGGATACGAACTCTCCTTGAACAGGGCAAGATTGAAGAGGCGAATGAATTTCTCGGTTCGCCCTATTTGATTACCGGAACCGTTGCTCATGGTGACAAGCGCGGACGGGATATTGGATTTCCAACAGTGAACCTGAAATTGTCCGATCCAAATAAACTGCTGCCTCGTGCCGGGGTTTATCTGGCTCGAACGGTTGTGAATGGAGAGCACTTTATGGCTATGATGAATATTGGAGTTCGACCAACGGTCTCTACTGAAGGGATTACAACGGTCGAGGCCCACCTGACAGGATATACCGGTACTCTTTATGGGTCTCTTGTCAGGTTTAGTCTGCTCAGATTTATCAGGGAGGAAAAGAAATTTTTGACTCTTGAAGAGCTGAAAATCCAGCTTGAAAAAGATAAAAAAACGGTAGAGATGTATTGTTAATAATATTATATTTAAGGTCAACCGATTTAACATAACAAACGAAGAGATATGAGCCTGACAAAAGAATATAAAGCGGAAGTTATCAAGCAGTTTGGCGCTTCAGAAAAGAATACGGGAAAGTCCGAGGTGCAGGTGGCATTGTACACTCGAAGAATCAGTGACCTTACCGGTCATTTACAGTTGCACCAGAAGGATAAGCATTCCCGTCGTGGATTACTTATGCTGGTTGCAAAGCGTAAAAAAATGTTGAATTACATTAAAAACGTTGATATTGATCGTTATCGTAAGGTGATTGGTGAACTTGATCTTCGTAAATAAGAGGAGTCAATCCGAGTTTTTATTGCCGGATTTCTGCAGGGTTACGCCCTGCAGGTTATCTTTTTAACAAAGAATGCACCAGGGGAAAAACTATGTTGGAAAGTATGACCGGATATGGCAGCGCAGAGTCCGTCGGAAGTGGTGTGAGGACTTTGGTAGAGTTGCGGTCAGTGAACAACCGGTTCGCAGAAATCAGTGTCAAACTTCCCCGTCAGTTACTCTCTTTTGAACTTGAAGTAAGGGAGATGATCCGTGCACATTTTCAGAGGGGGAAAATCTCTGCTTTTATTCAGATTCAGAGTGACGAAGATCAGGCTGTTTCAGTAAGCGTTAATCCTGTCAAAGTTAAAGCCTATAAAGAGCTACTCGACACTCTCAAGAGGGAATCTTCTCTTGATACACCCATTCTTCTTGAGCATATCCTCAGATTTCCTGATATATTCGATAACGGAACGCCTTCACTTGACAATGTCGATCAACTTTGGCCATTGGTCAAAGCTCTTTTGCAAGAGGCGATTGTTCGTCTTAAGGCAATGCGGCGCAGGGAAGGCGAGGAACTTTCTGTGGACTTTAGAAAAAGAGTTGCAGAAATAGAGGATACTCTTGCTGTCATCACAATTCTTGCATCTGATAATCTTGAAGCGGTCAGAAAAAGACTTACCGCTAAAGTGGAGGCTATTGCAGGCAAGGATTTAACCTATAGCCGTGATCGTCTTGAAATGGAACTGATTCTTGCGGCTGACAGACTTGATATTACAGAGGAGTTGATCCGGTTTGCCAGTCATAACAAGTTTTTTCTTGAAGAGTTAAGCAATAATGAAAGCGGGACTGGCAGAAAACTGAATTTTTTGCTTCAGGAACAGTTGCGCGAAGCAAACACGATTGCGTCAAAATCCCAGAATGCAGAAATTTCCCAAAAGATTGTTCAGATCAAGGAAGATCTTGAGAAAATCAGGGAGCAACTGCAAAATATAGAGTAATTTCATGGTTGAAGAGAGGCGGCTGCCGGGAAAGCTGGTTGTTTTTTCAGCTCCATCAGGCACGGGAAAGTCTACCATAGCTAAAATGGTGCTTGAACGTCTACAAAATATCAGATTTTCAGTATCCGCTACTACCCGCTCGAAAAGGGCAGGAGAGCAAGAGGGTATCAACTATTATTTTCTTGATAAAGAGGATTTTGAAACAAAACTCCACGCAGGCGACTTTATAGAGTATGAGTATTTTTTTGGAAACTACTATGGTACGCTGCTTGATAAAACATATAATGTTATTGACTCAGGTGCCAATATTTTGCTTGATGTTGATGTAAAAGGCGCGCTGAATGTAAAAAAGCTTTTTCCAGAAACTTCGTTATTGCTGTTTATAAAACCGCCGAGCATGGAGGTTTTAAAGGAGAGGCTTAAAGGTCGAGAGAGTGAAGACGAAGATGGTCTGAACGAGCGCCTTGAGCGGGCCCGGTTGGAGCTGGGATATGCAGATCAGTTTGATGAGGTGGTAGTCAACGATAAACTTGACGAGGCGGTTGCTACGGTGACTGCGATAATCAGCAAATTTCTTTCAAAAACGTAAAAACAAGTGCAATGTCGGTTAAACCTGTTGACCTGAATAAATTAAGAAGTGCGCATTCGAATTTGTATGAAACGGTGGTTGCCATTTCAAAAAGATCAAAAAGATTACATGATGAAGAGCGGGCAGAACTTGAAGACAAGCTTCTTCCCTACAAGGAGATGATCCGCAATCCCAGCAGTGAATCCGAATCGGACAAAATCTTTCCGGAACAGATTGCGATCAGTCTTGAATTTGAAGTTCGTGAAAAGTCTTCGCACAAGGCAGTTGCAGAGTATTTTGAGCATAAATACGATTATACGCTCGAAAAACCAGTAGAAAAAAAGGTTGTTCAAACAGAAGATGATGATGAAACTGACGGGGATTAACCAGATCACCCTTCGCGTTAATGACCTTCGTATAGCCGAAGAATTTTATAGTGATATTCTTGGTATCAAACTCGATCACAGGGTTGGGGCAAATATATCCTTTCTTCGTCTTAATTCCGATATGCTGGTTCTTGTGAAAGCTGAAACGCCCGGCTCTCCTGAAGCAAGGGATATCAGGGTCGATCATTTTGGGTTCAGGCTTGCTTCAGATGCTGAAGTTGATGCTGCGGCACGCTACCTTGATGATATGGGCGTCCATATTGTTACCAGACCAGCTCATCGCAGGGAAGGCAAAGCCTTTTTTGTCATGGATCCTGACGGCAATCTTGTGGAGTTTTATTCCATGCATGAAACGGGACTACAGCAAGACAGTTCAGATATTGATATCTCATCTCCCGGCTCTTTCGATATCGGCAGCCGCCAAAAAACAGCAGAAAAGAGTAAAACAAAAAAGCCGCGCCGTTCCAGAAAATAGCGCAGAATCCTTCAGTCGGGATGCATTCGGTTCTTTATAAGCAGCCGTTCAGTTTCCGTAAGCTGTTCCGGGGTGTTGATGCCGAGAATCTCGTCTGGATTGTGGGTCTTGAAGGCGCAAACCTTGTGCCCGCACTGAAAGCAGATACCGAAAACATCAGTCAGATAGTATTCTTGCTGAGCGTTGTTGGTGTTGATCTGTCCAAGAGCCTCGAAAAGCATGCGCGTGTCGAACACGTAAACACCAGAATTGATCTCCCTGACGGCAAGTTCATTTTCGGAAGCATCTTTCTGTTCCACAATTTTCAGGACGCTGTCACTGTTTAGTTCTCGAATAACTCTTCCGTATCCGGTTGGATCATGAAGTTCAGCAGTCAGGACTGTTGCGGCTGCATGGCTTGAACGGTGAAAGGCAATCAGATCCTGCAGAGTTTCAGCACTGACCAGTGGAGCGTCTCCAGACAGAATAAGCACCTCACCGTTAAAGTCATTGAGCAGTGTTTCAGTCTGCATCACGGCATGGCCGGTTCCAAGCTGGGGCTCCTGAAGCACAGTGATTATATCGTATCTCCTGGCAGCTTCTTTGACAAGTTCAGCCTGATGCCCAACGATGACCACTATTTTTTCCGGGTCAAGAGAGATGGCTGTATCGAGAACATATTCGACAAGAGGGCGTCCGTTGGCCCGATGAAGTACCTTTGGGAGGTCTGACTTCATTCGAGTGCCTTTCCCTGCGGCCATGATAATTACTGCAAGTGCCATAGATTATATTGATATTCTGTGACGGTGCATCAGAATGAATTATGATAGCGTTTCATCTGCCTCGCCAACATGGTGTCTGCTTTTTGGATTGTTTTCTCTGTCGACAATAAGAACCATCGGTTTAAAGTTTCGCGCCTCAATCACATCCATGACAGCAAAGGTCATGATAATGATCTCATCTCCAACCAGGGCGCATCGCGCGGCCGCTCCGTTGAGCTGAATTTCCCTGGAGCCGTGGGATCCTTTGATAATGTACGTTTCAAATCGTTCGCCGTTATTGTTGTTGACAACAAGAACTTTTTCGTTAGGAATCATATCAACCATTTCAAGAAGCTCACTGTCAATGGTGATGCTGCCTTCATATTCGAGATCACCGCTTGTCACTATAGCGTTATGGATTTTTGATTTTAAAACGTGTAATTTCATGAACAAAAATACTTCTATTGTTTTATAAATGCCTCTCCGCTTCCCCGGAAAATCCGGTACTTTTTCAGGGCCTGATCGCTCTCAAAACCCTCTCCCCGAATGGTTTCATCAAGCTTTGAAATGGTAACAAACCTGTCTGAACGAATCATTTTGTCGTTGGCGGATCGTTTGACATACTCTGTTTTTATAACAGTGGTGTCTCCGGATACGCCGGAGGTAATGACAACATCGCCCAGAGCCTCAATATCCTGATTGTCATGGATAACTGCCTTTTGTGCCGTTATGGTTGTTGTCGCATGGTCGTTGGCATCAAAGAGGGTAACCCTGACTCCTCCATCAAGATGATGTTCGCTTTTGCCATTTACTCTGTATTCTGCTCCGTGTCCAGCGTCAATGACTCCACGTTTTATACCTGATTCTGTAAGGGCAATCCTGATTGTCCAGCCTTCCTGTACGGGGTGATTAAGACCAATAAAAGCTGTATCAGGGGAGCGGCGCTGCTTTACAGGATTGCCGCACCCTGACAACATCATAATGACGTGCAGAAAAAGAACAATAACTTTTTTCAAATCAGAAAATACTTACTTGATATTCAACTGGTTCATCACCTTGAACGTGAGATCATTTTCAGGAGTTACATAGACGGCAATACTTTTTTCAAGAACGAGACTAAATCCTTCTTTTTGAGCAATAGACTCAACGGCGGCCAAAACTTTCTGCCGGATCGGGATAAGCAGTTCCTGTTGTTGTTTTTCCACAACACCACCACGCCCGAATTTCTCCTGTTGATATTTTTCAACAGCCTGGCCTTTAAGGTTAAGTTCCTTTTCTTTCTGCTCTCTAACTGTTTTTGTCAAAGATCCCGCTTTTTTTCGGTAATCTGCGACAGATTGCTGATAGTCCTTATTCATGCGCTCAAGCTCTTTCTGCAGTGGAGCGACTGTTGCCTGCAGGGTTGCTTCAGCCTGTTTGGTTTCGGGCAATTGCTGGAGAATTTTTCCTGAATCGACAACACTGACCTTCCCGGCTTCTTGTGCGGCGAATGATTGGGGCGCAGCCAATACCAAACTTAGCGCAACGGCCATAATGATACGGCGAGACATGTTCATAAATACTTTTGAGTGACTCATCAATTTTATGGTTTAAGTTAGTAATTGTTAAAAATGTTGATACCCTGGAGCGTATAATTCGCCACACCCGTGAGTTCAAAGGTAATAATTCCTTGATAAAAAACTATACGAAGCTGAAAAACCGGCATGTAAAAGGGTTGGGAGCTAAAAAATTCTTTTCTGGAAAAACTGGCCTGGCTGCTGCACAATGGTGTCTTTCAGTTCAAGTTCAAAAAGATGAACAAGAAGTGAGGGTATATCAATGGCTGATGCCGTTGCCAGTGCGTCAATATGAATTGGTTCTGACCCCATGCAGTTTATTATTATTTTTTCCATCGAAGTAAGATTGTTAGTCGTTTCTTTATTCTGTAATCTGGATTTTTTGGAACAGTTTTTTGCAAATTGTGGTCCGAACTCGCTGATAATATCATCAACGCTCATGACTGCTTTGGCCTGCCCTTGCTGGATAAGCTTGTTTGTTCCCCTTGACGTTCTTGAAAAAATGCTTCCTGGCACAGCAAAAACCTCCCTGTTTTGTTCAAGAGCAGTAGAAGCAGTGATAAGAGATCCTCCGTTTAGATCCGATTCTATGACGATGGTTCCAGAAGAGATTCCTGATATGATGCGATTTCTTTTCGGAAATTTTCCGGGAGAGAGTTCCGAGCCAAACCACTCTTCCGAAATGATTGCTCCCTGTTCAACTATTTTTGGCCATATTTTTTCCTTCGGGTCGGTATAGACAGTGTCGACGCCACTTGCAAGGACTGCGATGGTAGTTCCCCTGTTTTCAAGAGCTGCCATATGTGCCGCCATATCGATTCCATAAGCCAACCCACTGAAAATGGTAATCCCAAAGTTGACCAAATCGCGGCATAGTAGTGCAGTTGTTTGTTTGCCGTACAGGGAAGCATGCCTTGTGCCCACAACGGCTAAACCGGGAGTATGTGCTGAAGGGAGCTTTCCCCGTATAAAGAGACAGGGAGGCGGGTCATAAATTTCCTGCAAAAGGGGCGGGTAATCAGGATCAAGAATGGTTACCATGCTGGCGTGGTAGCGGTGAAGCATGGCAATCTGTTCTTCAGCGCGTTTCTCAGCAGCCTGCCTTGTCGTTGTATGGTGAAGAAAATGGTGCATCTGCCGTGCCAGAGATTCACCGATTCCCGGCACATTCATAAGATCATCCACTCCTGTATGCAGCACATCCTCCAGATTAGGCAGATGCCTGGTGATTGCCTTGATTCTTGCGGGGCCGATACCCGGAATAAGAGTCAGAACAAGTAGCAGGATCCTGTTTTCCATTACTGTGGAAAGTGTCATAATAAGCGGAGATCAGAAGTCCCTTTTGATGAGAATGTTTGCAAATCCCTGCAGGTATTCCCGTCCTTCAGCATAAGGCAGGGCCTCTATTGCCGTTAGTGCCTCCTCGGTATTACGGTTTATCAGTGCGGCTGTTTCTAGAAGGACGCCGCACCGCTTGAAGATTGCCTTTACTTCAGGAACCTTTTCGGCGCAGATGCCTTTATTGATGATAACGGAGTTCAGAAGATCATGCTCTGCTCCTGAAGTCAGTTCAAGAGATCGCAGCAGAAGGTAGGTCTTTTTGCCGTTGATGACATCTCCGCCAACAATTTTGCCGGATTTGCCGTTATCAGCCATGATATCAAGATAATCGTCCTGTATCTGGAAGGCCTGTCCAATTTTTTCACCAAAAAAAACCAGAGTTTGAAGCTGCTCTTCTGTTGCGTTGCCAGCGACACCGCCTGCTTCAAGAGCTGCAGAAATAAGGCGGCCGGTTTTCTTTGCAATCATATCAAGGTAGTCGGTTATTGTGGCATCATTTTTCTCTTCAAGTTCCATATCAAGCGCCTGTCCTTCACAAATAGTGATATTTGCGTGGTTCAAAATATGGATAAGTTCGGCATGGCGGTTACTTTTTGCCTGCAAGGCAAGTTCATAAGCATAGGCAATCATCATATCTCCAGAAAGGATAGCGGCATTGATGTTCCAGAGCTTGTGTACAGTAGGCCTGCCGTGACGGAGTTCTGCCTGGTCCATGATATCGTCGTGGATCAGAGTGAAGTTGTGGAGAATTTCAACCGCCAGGGCGACATTAAGGGCCTCTTCTGAAGAACCGCATACCGCTTCAGAGGCAAGCAGTGTCAGAAAAGGTCGAATCCTTTTTCCCTTTCCTTCAAGAATATATCTTGCCGGTGCATAAAGCGTGATCGGGCTCTCCCTGTCGAAACATTTCCCGAGCGCATCATTGATCAGCGAGTGGTAGAGATCGTACTTTTTTTCTACAAGTTTCTGAGTTATGGGTATGGTCATTGTATGATGATAAGTTTTTTATTCCGAAGCTTCTCTATGGTGGTGGCTCCGGTCAGGAACATGACAGCCCTGAGGTCGTTCAGCCAGGTTTCAATGGTCTTTTCAAGAGTCCCTTTGTGAAGGGCAGTAAGAATATATCTTGCCGACGCTGCAAGTTGTGCTCCAAGTGCCAGTGATTTGGCGATATCAGTGCCGCACTGAATTCCTCCAGAAGCAATTACTTCAATAGCCCTGAATTGGGGAAACTCTTTCTTGAGCTTACTGATATCAAGCAGGCATTGTGCGGTAGGAATTCCCCAGTTCAGCAGCTCTTCGAGAGCGGGCATGCTGAAGCGGTTGTCCTGGCCGAACTGCCGTGTATAACGAATTTCTTCTACTTTCTGCCAACTGATTCCACCTGCACCAGCGACATCAATGACTTTTACCCCAGCCTCGATGAGTTGGCGTGCGGCAGATGCGGAGATGCCGCACCCAACCTCTTTGACAATAACCGGGACAGGAATTGTTCTTGTGATTTTTGTGAGCTGTTCAAGAACATGGCGGAAATCAGTATTCCCTTCAGGCTGGAAGAGTTCCTGCGCGGCATTCAGGTGTACAATCAGTCCGTCGGCTTCCACCAGCTCAAGCAGGATATTGAGATGGTGCTCCGTTACACCCTTTGCTATTTCGGGAGCTCCGATATTGGCAAAGATCTGGACCGAAGGCGCATATTTTCTTGTAACAGAAAAGCTTTTGCGATGCGAAGAGTTTTCCAGGGCCTGTCGCATGCTTCCAACACCCAGTGGAATATTGAAATGTTCAGCAGCTTCTGCAAGACGCTGGTTCAGAGCAGCGGCTTCGCTGTATCCTCCCGTCATGGAGGAGATCATGAGCGGAGCACCAATTTTTTTGCCCAGAAAGGTTGTTGACAGGTCAATGTCGGAGAAAGAGAGTTCCGGCAGGGCATTATGCTCAAACTCGAATCGCTCAAGGCCTGTAGTTTTGCGGTTAAAGCCAATATCGCCGTGAAGGCATATCTCTACATGGCTCTGCTTGCGCTCAATTGTTATATTGTTTTTTGTGTCGCTCATGCCGCCGGGAAAGGTTCCTTGAACAGATTTGTAGTACTTGATGTTAAAAGGCTTATAACTTAATAAAAATTCTATAATTTTTCACCTCCATCTTGAAGGGGGCTCATGCTGAAAACACTGTTAGACATAGCCGTGCGTCATCTGCTCGGACGTCGCCGGCAGACCTTGACCACAATTTTTGGTGTTGCAATAAGCACGATGGTGCTGATTACCACAAATTCACTTATGCGAGGGTTGCTTGACTCCTTCGTGGAGACTCTTGTGAATGTTGCGCCGCATATAACGGTTAAAGGTGAGAAAACGAACCCGATGCCGCTCAACCTCATTGATGCAGAAGACTCTTCTGCTGTTGCTTTTGTTGATGACAATATCCAGAAGCTTGAGCGTGAAGAGGTGAGGAACTATCGCCAGATTCTCAGGGTATTCGGCTCGCATGAGTATGAAAAAAAGGTTTTGGCAGCCTCACCCTACGTTGAATCACAGGTTATGGCGGTAAAAGGAAGTCGCAACCAGCCACTGCTTCTGAAAGGAGTGCTGATAGAGAAGGAGGATGCTATAAGCGGTATCCGTAAAAAACTGATACAGGGCGACATCACAATGTTTGAAAAAACATCCAATGCGCTTCTTGTCGGAAAGACGGTTGCGAGAGATATGAACCTCAAACTCAATGACCAGGTTGTAATCATTCCTGCTTCAGGAAAGAGTCGGCAGTGCAAAGTTGCCGGTATCTTTTTTTCCGGTGTCAATGCGGTTGATAACAGTGTCCTTGTCTCTCTGAAGCTTGGGCAGATTATTGAGGGGCTGCCACCCAACAAGGTTACAGGCATTGCGCTTAAAGTCTCTGATCCTTTTGCCAATGCATCACTTGCCAAGGATCTGGAGCGTATTACCGGATACCGGTGCCTGACCTGGCAGGAGGAAAATGCAAGTATTCTTTCGTTGTTCGCCCGTATCGGCTATATCGTTTTTTCTCTGGTGGCGTTTGTAGGAGTTGTTTCCGGGTTCGGAGTGGCCAATATTCTTGTGACGACGGTTTTTGAAAAAAGCAGGGACATTGCCATTATGAAGTCGCTCGGATTTTCAGCGATCCAGTTGGTCAGCATGTTTATTTTTGAAGGTTTTATGGTAGGATTGGCTGGAGCACTTGCCGGAGGAGTAATGGCAGTCGGCTCTATAAAGTTGATGGCCAGTCTTCCAATTGAAAGTTCCCAGGGTCCACTGACTCAAACAGGGTTCAGCATGTCTTACAATCCCCTTTATTTTCTGCTCATTATCGGTATAACTGTTCTTATCAGCACAGTTGCAGCGATTCTGCCCTCAGCTCGGGCGGCTAAACTTGAACCGGTGAGTGTACTCAGGGACAGCAGTCTGTAGAGTTCATAATTCCCCGGGAAGGTTTTGTTCGGGGTGCTGCAGCAGGTAGAGCTTGTAGTAAAGTCCTCTTTTTGCAAGAAGCTCCTGGTGATTTCCGGTCTCCCTGATCACTCCTTTATGCAGGACAATAATTCTGTCAGCTTTCTGAACGGTCGAAAGTCTGTGGGCAATGATAATAGAGGTGCGCTCACTCATGAGGCGGGCAGTGGCCGCATCAATAAGTGATTCGGTTTCCGTGTCAACCGAGCTGGTGGCCTCATCCAGCACAAGAATTTCCGGATTGTAGAGGAGCGCCCGGACGAAGGCAATCAACTGTTTTTGTCCGGATGAGAGGCCCGTACCGTTTTCAAGGACCCGGTACTGGTAGCCGCCCGGAAGCTGCTGAATGAATCTGTCTGCTCCGACAACCCTTGCAGCATCCTTTAGCGCCTCGTCAGTAACATCAGGATTGCCAAAGGCAAGGTTTTCCCTTATGGTACCTGAAAAGAGAAAAACATCCTGCATGACAACACCAACGAGTTTTCTCACCGAGTGTTCCGTTATCTGTTGCAGGGGAATACCGTCAATAGTCACTGACCCTTTTGCGAAAGGATAAAGCTTGGAGATGATATTGATCAGCGTTGTTTTTCCACTTCCCGTGGCACCGACAATGGCAATTTTTTCTCCATGCCGGAGGGTAAATGAGATATCTTTTAGCACCCAGTTTTCGCTTTCATAGGCAAACCACAGATTCTTGAACTCAATGCTCTCTTTGAACGAATCAAGATTACCCAGTTTTGCATGATCTTCAATTCCCTCTTTTTCATCAAGGAGCCGGATAATGCGGTCTGAGCTTGCTATAGCCGTCTGGATTACGTTGAACCGGTCTGAGAGATGCTGTAACGGTCGGAAAAAAAGCCAGATATACTGAACAAACGAGACAACCACGCCGATAGTAAGATCCGCCTTGAGCAGCCGGATGCCGCTGTACCATATCACCAGTCCGGCTGCCGCAGAGCTCAGTACCTCAATCAGCGGAAAGTAGATGGAAAAATAAAAGACGGTTCGGATATTGGCATCACGATGATCCGCATTGATGGCCGCATATTTTCCTGCTTCTCGCTCTTCGCGGTTAAAGAGCTGGACAATGGTCATGCCGGTAAGATGCTCCTGAAAAAAGGTGTTGAGTCTTGCGATATGGGTAAGTACATCCTGAAACGCAACCCGTACCCTGTTTTTGAAGGCAATGGTTGCATAGATCATCAGGGGAAGAATGGCGAGAACAATGAGGGTTAGTTGCCAGTCTATCCAGGCCATCAGCACCACAATGAACAGAAGCTGCAAAAGGTCGCCAAGAATAGTGATGATTCCGCTGGAAAGCATCTCGTTCAGCGACTCAACATCATTCGTTGTGCGGGTGATAAGGCGCCCTATGGGGTTTCGATCATAAAACCTTGCAGGGAGCTTCTGCAGATGGGTGAAAATATCCATCCTGATGTCGAGCACCGCTTTTTGGCCGATAATCTGCGTCATCCATGTGGTAATATATTGCTTTATGCCGTCAAGAAGAATGGCGCCTGCCAGGTAGAGGCTTATCACGGTCAGCCCTTTGAAATTGCCACGTGCGATATAATCGTCAATGGCGATTTTGGTCAGATAAGGCCTTAACGGTCCAAGAAAAGAGCCTGCAATGGTGATGGCGACGGCTATTGCAACAAGTTTATTATAGGGTTTGATATAGCGGAAAAGTCGGGTGATGATATAGCGGTCAACCGAACTTTTTTTCTCTTTTTGCAGCGTCTCATCCTGTTGTGGCCGGAAGCTTTTTTTTGTCGAGTCATTACTCATGCGTTTCCGTGCCCGAGCCTCTTGTTTCAATTGCATTCTTCAGTTCACTGGCCAGTGCTTCAGCCTGGGCTTTTGATGGTGCTTCGGCATAGATTCTCACCAGTGGCTCGGTATTTGACGGTCTTAAATGAACCCAACTGTCTGAAAAATCAAGTTTCAGCCCGTCAAGCCGATTCCCCTCGGCATTATGGTAGTGCAAGGCGATATCGTCAAAGATGTTGTCAAGCGATTCCCGATCGGCCTTGTCAAGTACGATTTTCTGCTTTGACATACAATATTCAGGGAAATGATGCCTGAATTGCGACAGTGTTCCAAAGTTGTTTTCGCTGCGCCAAAGGGTGAATGCCTGAACAATCAGCGCTATACCCACCAGGGCGTCACGCCCGTAGTGTAATTCAGGCAGAATGACGCCACCATTTCCTTCACCACCAATGACGGCTGCTCTTTCTTTCATCAGCGCACTGACGTTGGCTTCGCCTACTTTAGCGCTGTAACATGTCACCCCGTAGCGGTTGGCAATATCCCGGAGAGCCCGACTGCTTGAAAGATTGTTTGCCACTGGCCCAGGTTTGTGCTTCAGGTAAAAGTCCGCACAGGCAACGAGGGTATACTCCTCTCCAAAGAGCGAGCCATCTTCACAGAGAAGAGCGAGCCGGTCAACATCCGGATCAACAATCAAAGCAAAGTCGCAACCACTCTTCTGGAGTGCTGCGATGGTGCCTGACAAATTTTCTTCAATGGGTTCAGGGTTTCGGGGAAAGAGGCCGGTTCCAGCGCAGGCAACTTGCACAACACTTTCTATACCGAGCTTTTCACAAAGCATGGGAACAATCGAAGAGCCAGCGCCTTCAACACAGTCAACAAGAACCTTGAAGCGTTCTCTGGCAATTAACGCTGGTTCGATACAGGGCAACTGAAGCACCTTTTCAATATGATAATTGTCATACTCATTCTTATGGCTGATTGTTCCAATGGAATCCCAGCGTGCAGTGACAAATTGCTCTTTTTCTGCAATGTCAAAAAGTTCATCAACTTCTTGTTCGCTTAAAAACTCCCCAAAGTGGTTGAGCATTTTCAGAGCATTCCAGGCAACAGGATTGTGTGATGCGGTAATAATCAGTCCACCATCAGCCTGTTCAGCAACAACAGCTATTTCAACGGTCGGAGTTGTAGCGACACCAAGATCAATAACATCACATCCGCACAGGAGCAGCGTGTTGCTGACAAGATCACTGATGGCCTTCCCGGTTGGCCTGGTATCCCTGCCGATAACAATTCTTGCTTTTTTTTCATGATTCCGCCGAAAAGTCCACGCGGCAAAAGACATTGCAAAGGCAGTGAGATTTTTTGGAGTAAGGCTTTCGCCAACAACTCCTCTTATCCCGGAAACGCTGATCATCAGACTCATAAAAGCAAGGTTCTCGTGATTAAAACTTTGCCCAATATAAGAAAAAAGAGGGATGAAGACAGTATACAGGGGGTTGGGTGGGTGCTTTCAGGGATAAGAGAAGGGGGCGGGCTTGAGAGACTGGCATCCTCTCTCTTGTCATTATTTTTCTTGTTTGTCGTTTGAATTGTTTCTTCTATATTACATGCCTTTTGTTATTCAACAATATTACATTCTAAGCGTATATGCCTTTACACAAATCGGCTGAAAAAAGACTGCGGCAGTCAGAAAGAAGGAATGCCAGGAACAGAGCAAGGAAAAAAGAGCTGAAAGTTCTTGTTAAAACCATGCAGAAACTGATTGATACCAGTGCGGACAAGGCTGTTGTCGAGGTCGCCTATCGCTCGGCTGTCCAGAAACTTGATCGCCTTGGGGTAAAGAATTACATTCATGCCAATAAAGCTTCTCGCAAAAAATCGCAGTTGACACGGCTATTGAACAGTTATGTGAAGGCTGATTAAGGGCAGGTAATCTACTTGCAGTACCAGAAATGGTTTTCGTTGTCTGACATTCGGACTGAATGGCTTTTTCGGTTCGGATTTCCATACCATCGATTCATGTTTGCATATTTTCGCGGCAAGCTGGTTTCAGTCTTGTCTGAAGAGGCTGTTGTTGAAGTTTCCGGTGTCGCATTCCGATTCCTTGTTTCTGCTGCTACAAGCCGTCAGTTACCCGAACCGGGTAATGAGGTTCTTCTTTTTTCGCATCTTTATGTCAGGGAGGATATCCTGCAACTTTATGGATTTTCCCGGGAAGAAGAGCGTCAGTTGTTTCGGTTGCTTTTACTGGTTTCAGGTGTTGGTCCAAAGCTGGCACTTGCGATTCTTTCCGGAATGCAGGTTCATGATATTCATGAAGCTATTCTGGCCAATGCACCCGAGCCTCTTTACGGAATAACCGGTGTTGGCAAAAAAACCGCAGCAAGAATTATCCTCGACTTGAGGGATAAACTTCTTAAACTTTCTCCTGTTCAAGGGGTGGTTGGCTCGGTTTCAGTTCAGACAAACCGGTTGCGGGAAGATGCGGTCAATGCTCTTGTAACACTCGGATTTTCAAGGATTGCTGTTCAAAAAGCTGTGGTCAGCATTCTTGAACAAAACACAGGCCTTACGGTCGAAGAGGTCGTCAAAACAGCGCTTGTTTCAATTCATAATAGTTAGAAGCTAACGGTGACGTACCAGGAAGCTCTCGATTTTCTCTATCCTTTGCATCGGTTTGGTATTAAGCCCGGCCTTGATCGTGTACACACTTTGCTCCATTTTCTGGGGTCACCGCATAAGCGACTGGGACTGGTTGTTCATATTGCCGGCACAAACGGCAAAGGAACCGTTGCGGCTGCTTTGGCATCTATATTTCAGGCAGGAGGCAAGAAAACTGCTCTTTATACCTCTCCTCACCTTGTTGATTTCACCGAGAGAATTCGAATTAACGGCGCTCAGATTCCTCAGGAAAAAGTTGCTCACTACTGCTCACTCTTGCGAAGTCTGGTCATTGACAACCAGTGTACCTTTTTTGAAGCGACAACAGTCATTGCTTATGCCTGGTTTGCTGATGAGGGAGTGGATGTGTCTATCATAGAAACCGGGATGGGTGGACGGCTTGATGCGACCAATGTGGTAGATTCTGCTTATGCTGTCATACCAAGTATTGGCATGGATCATACCGCATGGCTTGGCGAGACGCTGGCAGAGATTGCTGCTGAAAAAGCCGCTATTGTCAAAAAAGGGTGCAGGGTATTCACTGCCGTGATTGCACCTGAGGCATTCTTGCCGATCCAGAGGATGGCGGAATCATGCGAGGCTCCACTTTTTGTTGTCGAAAGAGATGCAGTCAGCAGGGTATCTTCTGCTGAACCGGGAATGTTTGAGCTTGAGTTCAAGACAGCTCGCAGGGACTATCCCTCATTGAAAGTACCTCTTACCGGTTCGTTTCATGCCTCTAATGTCTCTCTTGCTGTCATGGTTGCCGAAGATGCCGGAGTTTCGCCAGAACAGATCTCTGCGGGCCTTGAGCGACTTTTACAGACTGGTTACAGAGCAAGACTTGAACGAATTGGCAGCTTTCCGACTGTGCTTCTCGATGTATCGCACAATCCTGATGGTATGCGGGCAACGGTCAACGCCCTTCGTTCATTTCGGCAAACTTATCACAAGGTGTATGTGATGCTTGGTTTGGCTTCAGACAAGGATGCCAGAGCGGTTATTATCGAGCTTCTCCGCCTTGACTGCTCGTTTGTGCTGGTTAATATTCCATCCGAACGTAGTGTTCCGGCTGAAGAACTTTGCTTTTTGTGCCAAAAAGAGGGGGCTGAAGCAACCGTATGCAGTAACGGGCGAGATGGACTTGACTATTTACGTGAAAAAGCCGGTGTGGATGATCTGGTTCTTGTGACAGGCTCGTTTTATCTGGCTGGTGACGTTATTGCGGCAGGTATGTGATAAAGCATTCACTTGAAATGCGTGTTTTTATGGAATTTTTTTTATATTTGGAGCAAGCTACAGAGATTCTTCTATGTCGAAGAAGAAATTCCTTTCCATAATTCCTTGTTGTGATTATACCTTTTTTAAGTATAGAGGTTCTTCCCCTGTCATCTTCTTTCTTCTGCTTTCATGTTCTGTGAAAAAGCGTTAAAGGTAATCCACGCTAATTATGCGAGGCATTGACCATGATGTTGGGAGTACGGTCAAGAGGTGACGTGCTATCCGTCGTTTTTCTGTTGCTTTTTTAAAAACAAGCTTTGAATACAAAATACAATGTCGAACAATTCGATTTTTAAAGGTCTGGACATTAATATGCTCCAGAAAAAAAAGGTTGCGGAACTGCATGCTTTAGCCAAAGAGCTTGGTGTGATGGCTGCCGGTTTACGCAAGGAAGAGCTGATTTTCAAGATTATCGAAGCCCAGTCACAGAAGAATACCGATTCTGAAAGTGGGAATGTCATGGTGAACACCGGTGTTCTGCAGGTTATACCTGAAGGCTACGGCTTTTTACGATCAGCCAATTATAACTACCTCTCATCCCCTGACGATATTTACGTATCTCCATCGCAGATCAAGCGTTTCAATATGCGCACCGGTGATACTGTATCAGGCCAGGTCAGGGCCCCCAAAGAGGGTGAACGTTTTTTTGCCTTACTGAAAATCAATACAATTGACGGTAACGATCCTGAAATCACAAGGGAGAGGCCCTACTTTGAAAATCTGACACCTCTTTTTCCCCGGGAACGCTTCAAGCTCGAAACCAGACAGTCAGAAGCTTGCGGTCGTATCATGGATATTTTTACTCCTATTGGTAAAGGCCAGCGGGGTTTGATTGTAGCACAGCCGAAAACCGGTAAAACCATGTTATTGCAGATGATTGCCAATGCGATCATAAAAAATCATCCGGAGGTGTATCTGATTGTTCTTCTTATTGATGAACGGCCTGAAGAGGTGACTGACATGGCCAGGAGTGTGCCGGCAGAAGTGGTAAGCTCGACCTTTGATGAAGATCCGGAGCGTCATGTCCTCGTTGCGGATATGGTTCTCGAAAAGGCAAAACGACTTGTTGAAGTTGGCAGGGACGTAGTGGTTCTGCTTGATTCTATCACCAGGCTTGCCAGGGCTCATAATACCATCATTCCGCATTCCGGAAAAATTCTTTCGGGAGGTATTGATGCCAATGCGCTCACCAAACCCAAACGTTTTTTTGGAGCAGCCCGTAATATTGAGGAAGGTGGCAGTCTGACCATTATTGCCACAGCGCTTATTGATACAGG
Source organism: Chlorobiaceae bacterium (assembly GCA_037141805.1). Lineage (GTDB taxonomy): Bacteria > Bacteroidota > Chlorobiia > Chlorobiales > Chlorobiaceae > Chlorobium. The sequence goes on from JBAXBW010000025.1 coordinate 19,508, forward strand.
GTCGCGGATGGATGACGTTATCTTTGAAGAGTTTAAAGGGACAGGTAATATGGAGCTTCTGCTTGATCGCAGGCTCTCCGAGCGCCGCATATTTCCATCGATCGATATTCTTCGTTCCAGCACTCGTAAAGAGGAGTTGCTTTTTACACAGGATGAGCTGTCCAGAACATGGCTTCTCAGAAAGTATCTCGCCGATAAAAATCCGATTGAGTGCATGGAGTTTATGCGGGAGAAAATGGCCGATACGAAGGACAACAAGGACTTTTTCAAATACATGAATGCCTGATGCGCAGTTGAAGTCTTAAACCATGAGTCTGGCCAGGCAAAGATTACCTTCTTGCCTTAAAAAAATTTGTAGTTCAGAAAAAACTTCCTATATTATCTGCCTTTAAAACAAGAGGAAAGACACTTACTATAT
>JBAXBW010000026.1:0-19604 GCA_037141805.1 Chlorobiaceae bacterium
GGGAGAGCTTAAAGCTTTCCCTTGGTTGACGGAATTTCAGTACCGGTTATGGCAACAGCAGCCTTCATGGCATAAGCAAAAGACTTGAACAGCGCCTCTATTTTGTGGTGCGTGTTTTCTCCCTCAAGAATTGACAGGTGGATATTGGCCTTCAAGGTTCCCGAAAGCGAGAGAAAGAAATGTTCAACCATCTCCGTTGAAAAACCCTGAATGACCGGTCGCCTGAACTCTGCATTGAAGACGCAATAACTTCTTCCACCAAGGTCAAGCGCGCATCGGGCCAAAGCCTCATCCATAGGAATAAGTGCCCATCCATAGCGTTGAATCCCCCTTTTCTCTCCAAGAGCTTCAGAAATGGCACTGCCAAGAACCAGAGCAACATCTTCAACGGAATGATGATCATCAACCTCAAGGTCACCATGGCACTCCAGTGCCAGATCAAAGCCTGAATGTTTGCTGAAATTGGTCAGTATATGGTCAAAAAAACCCACTCCCGAGTTGACGGAGCTCATGCCCGTGCCTTCAAGTGTTACGGTTACTGTAATGTCTGTCTCTTTTGTGGTTCTGCTAACCGTTGCGGAACGAGGTGTTCTGGAGATTATTTCTGGCATGGAGAGTTTAGCGGATAAATTTGTTGACAAGAAAAAGTATCAGACTGAGAAATATTGAAAGCAGCAGGGAGGTGCCTATTGGAAAATAAAATCTGAAGTTAGCCTTCTCAATCCTGATATCGAAGGGAAGATTGCCGAACCAGGTGAACCCGCGCCATAATCCGGTTTTATCAGAAGTCATAAGAAGCAGGCCAATAAGAACAATAACCAGACCAGCCAGGGTAACTATTTTACCAGCAACTGAAAACATGGTTTGGATATATTTTAAAAGTTGCTAAATTTAGGCCTTCTTTTGATTTGATATAAGATACAAGAATATTTGCGAATTATTTAGAGCGGCTCGACATGCATGTTTTCATAGTTATTGTCGGTTTACTTGCATCGATTCTGCTTATTGGCGTTATTTTGTTGCAGAGTCCCAAAAGTGGCAGCGGTCTGACTGGCGGTATGGCCAGCCTTGGTACTGTTCAGACTCTTGGTGTAAGGCGGACTGGCGACTTTTTAAGCAAGACGACAGCCATCCTTGCTGCCGTTGTCATGTTGCTTTGTTTTATAGCCCAGTTTACCATTCCCGGCAAAGAGTCTTCAAAGGCTTCGCCGGAAAGTATTCTTCAGCAGAGTGTTCCTGCTCTGCCCGGAGCTCCGGCCAAAACCATGCCTTCTGCACCATCAACACCGTTACTGCCAGCAAAATAAAAGTATCTGCACCCGTGGCTCAATGGTAGAGCAATTGACTCTTAATCAATGGGTTGGAGGTTCGAGTCCTCCCGGGTGCACCATATAAAATAAAGACTTACAGCTTCATGGTTGTAGGTCTTTATTTTTTTATGCCTGTTTAGGGTGCTTTCGGGGGTGCTAATAGAAAAGGGGAGAGGCCTTGTTCTTTGCTGCCAACATGCCGCCCTTCCGGGGCTTGAAAATCCATAACGGAATATTTACAGCTCCCTCCATCTCGTTGATAGATACTCCAGAGTTTGTATCTTGCGGCAGAGCAGGTTCTTATTGAATTGATTTTGATAGCGTCCGGCGTAGGGAGTTTTTTTGTAACTGCCAGAAATAAAAAGTTCTAAAGTTGTTAAAAATTATTGATCGATATATCCTCAAATCGCATATCGGGCCCTTTTTATTTGCATTTATCACCCTTGTTTTTGTTCTGATACTCCAGTTTTTTTCAACGTTTGCCGATCGCTTTATTGGTAAGGGTATTGGTTTTTCGACTATTGTAGAACTCATTATGCTGCAGTCCGCATGGATGGTTGGTCTTGCCGCGCCAATGGCTGTGCTTGTTGCCGTCGTTATGGCATTCGGTTCTTTGACCACGACCTCGGAAATGACCGTTTTCAGGGCATCCGGTATCTCTCTCTACCGGTTGATGATTCCTGTGCTCCTGGCAGGACTTTTTCTCTCCGTGCTTGTCGAACGCTTCAATAATGTTGTTCTTCCCCAGGCAAACTATTATGCGAAATCAATGATGGTCGATATCGCCAGATCGAAACCTGCTTTCGGATTAACGGAAAACGCGTTTTCAACACTTGTGGACGGTTATTCCATCTTCATCCGTAAATCTGATGATCGGTTAAAGAATCTTTATGGTATTGTAATTTATGATGTTACAAGACCAGAGTACAGCACTGTGGTGACGGCTGAAAAAGGAAACATTGATTTTACTGCGGATTACCAGTATCTGGTGATGACACTTTATAACGGCGCGATTCATCAAGTACACCAACCGGACCATAAAAGCTTCCGCAACATGAGTTTCAGAAAACAACGCTTTGTTTTTGAGTCATCAGGTTCCGGTTTTGCGCGCTCTTCCGGGAACAGGATGCGTTCAGGTGACAACGAGCTTTCAGCAACTGAGCTGTATAGTATTGGCAATGAAATCTTGAAAAGGATGTCAGCATCCGAAAAACGCATCCGTATACCTCTTGAAAAATTGGCAGAACGTATGGCAAAACCCCGTGCCGAAGCTCATGGAACCATCCCGGAATCTCCGTCATCAAAGGCGATAACCGCAGCCGCAGGCTATGTTGACCAACAACTTGCCCGACTTGACGGTGAGCTCAACAGTATTGCATCGAACCAGATCATCTACAACCGTTACATGGCCGCCTGGCATAAAAAATACGCACTATCCCTTGCCTGTTTTGTTTTTGCTCTGGTTGGCGCTCCTCTTGGTGTTCTCGCGAGGCGAGGCGGTTTTGGAGCAGGGGCCGCCATCTCACTGCTTTTTTTTGTATTGTACTGGATGATCATGATTGCTGGCGAAAAAATTGCTGAACGCGGCCTGCTTGAACCCATATTCTCTATGTGGCTGGCAAATATCGTGATGGTCTGTATCGGTATCGGGCTTGTTCTCAGTCTGACCGGAGCGGTGTTCAATACCTCCCGATAACGCGAGGTATTGAAACAGGGAAGTATCAGATGCAGTTCTTGTCCATGCCGGTTTTTTTATGTCCGCAGCAGAGTTCTTTCTTTGCTCCGTTTTCATCGAGGCAGACAAAGGTGATATTGGTACTGAAAGCAAGAATTCTTTCGCCGGTTTCAATACTTTTTTTGTAGACGTGCACCGTGTACTCGATTGATGTACGCCCTGTTCTGCTTTTTTCAGTTACAAAACAGAGAATAGAACCACCCCGAATGCTTTTCTTGAACTCGACCTTGTCCATTCCAACGGTAACAAAGTTGCATCCGGGATAATCCAGAGATACCGTGATATAGCTTACCTCATCAATCCACTTTAAAAGGTTTCCTCCGAAGAGAAATCCGTAATGGTTAAGGTGTTCGGGCAAAACAAGCTTATATGTTTCCATGACAAAATAAAAATGTAGATTTTGGAGAGCAGGGATCCTCATAACTTAATTTTATAAGAAGCTCTGCCAAAAATAAAACGTCACTGATGCCAAAAGCAACAAAGAAAATCTTTTCGTTCAAAACACTCCTCAGTTTTCTTGGGCCGGGTTTTCTCGTTACTGTCGGATTTATCGATCCTGGCAACTGGGCTACAAATATCGAGGGAGGCTCGAAGTTTGGCTACCAGTTACTCTGGGTGGTCACCCTGGGTACTGTTATGCTTGTCCTGATTCAGCATAGCGCCGCCAAACTGGGCATTGCTACCGGAAAATCATTAGCCGTCAACATCCGCGACTTTTTTCCCGGGCCGGTCACAGCTTTTCTTGGTTCCAGCGTTATTCTTGCCTGCGTAGCGACCGATGTCGCCGAGCTTTTGGGAGGCGGAATCGGATTCATGCTCTTTTTCGGTATCCCGCTCTGGGCCGGATCGCTCATAACGCTTCTTCTCAAGGTTTTTCTGGTCATCAGTCAGCGATACCACCGAATTGAAACAATCATTGTCGGCTTTCTTGGCATTATCACCTTATGCTACCTTGTCGAACTGCTTATCGTCAAGCCCGACTGGAGCGCGGCAGTTTCCGGGCTTCTGGTGCCGGAAGTTGATAACAAAAGCATTTATACAGCTCTGGCCATTCTCGGAGCCCTGGTGATGCCGCACAATATTTTCCTCCATTCAAATGTCATTCACAGCCGGGAGTGGGGAATTTCGGAGGAAGAAAAGCGGGAGCTGCTCCGATATGAAAAAATTGATACCCTCTCCGCCATGACTCTGGGCTGGGTGGTGAATTCCTCCATGATCATTGTTGCGGCTGCGGTTTTTTATAACAACCTTATTCCGGTAAACAGTATCGAACAGGCATCGTCAACCCTGAAGCCACTTGCAGGCCCGCTGGCCGGTTTACTGTTTGCCATAGCTCTCATTTTTTCCGGAGTAGGCTCTTCCATAACCTCCTCCATGGCAGAAGCCGATGTTATAACCGGTTTCCTGGGCAAGCCGGAAGATCCCCGAACTGCGCTTTACAGGATTGCGGTCTTTATAACTGCCATTCCAGCGTTCCTGATTATTCTGTTCACTCATGACACCTTTCGTATTCTTGTTTTCAGCCAGGTAATCCTGAGCATACAGCTTCCCTTTACCCTGGTGCCGCTTCTGATACTCTGCCGCAACAGCACGGTGATGGGTGGTTTCAGAAGCCGTAACGTCGAGTTTGCCGCCGCAGCGATTATTTCTCTGATTGTTATCGTCCTCAACATCTATTTTTTTTACACGACACTGACCGGAGGAGGCTGAGATGAAACTCTACAAAGAAATCCTTGTGGCTATCGACTGTTCGCCGGTTGACGAGACCATTATTGAGCATGTTTCGGCACTGGCCCGTCAGCTTGGTGCCACACTGCATCTGCTGCATGTTGTTCACTCACATACCCTCGATCAGGAGAGGTATTTTCGCGAACAGTCCATCATTACCCTCGACCGCTACCGCAAGACACTGCAGACCGAAGGCATTGATGCGCGCACGGTCATCCGAAGCGGAGAGCCGGAAAGAGAGATTCTCAGGGAGATTGAAGAAAACGGTTACGATCTTCTCGCCATGGCTCTCCATGGTCACCGCTTGCCAGGAAGAATCCTCTTTGGAAGCGTTTCAAGGACTCTCCGCGAAAAAATCACCATTCCCCTGCTTCTTGTCAAACCTTATCAATGAGCCGCTCTCCCCACAGAAAGAGCGGGCCTGTTTTGCGTGAGCCCGATCTTTTTTATTACATTTAAGACTAAGGTAATTTTTCTCGTGTCAACAAAAGAGCAGTACTATGCATGAAGAAGTGAAGGGTGGAAGCTGCTTTTCGGCTGAAAAAGGTGAGGGGAATTCAAGCACTGAAAAGCGACTGGGCTGGCATGAGTACTTCATGAACGTTGCTCATCTTATTTCGCGCCGGGCGACCTGCACTCGGGCTCATATCGGAGCGGTTATCGTCAGAGAGAACAGTATTCTTTCGACAGGCTACAACGGTGCTCCATCCGGCCTTCCTCACTGCAACGACACGAACTGCATTATTTACGAGAGCAAACATCCTGATGGAACGGTCGAGGAGAACTGTGTCAACACGATTCATGCGGAAATCAATGCCATCGCACTGGCGGCAAAACATGGGGTTTCAATCAAGGATTCTGATATCTACATTACTGCCAGCCCCTGTATTCACTGCCTCAAGGTACTCATCAACGTCGGCATCAAAACCATCTACTACGACAAACCCTATAAAATCGGGCAGATTGACGAACTGCTGAGACTTTCCGGCATTCGGCTGGTACAGGTGAATGTTGCAAGTAACCTGAAGGAGTGACCATGCCGCATTGCGATGATGCATTTTTTATGAGACGCGCTCTTGCTCTTGCCGTGCAGGGCGCGGGCAGTGTAAGCCCCAACCCCATGGTGGGCGCGGTTATCGTGCACAACGGAGAGATTATCGGCGAAGGCTATCACCAGAAGTTTGGAGGCACCCATGCAGAGGTCAATGCCATTGCATCGGTTTCCGACGAACAGAAGCTCCGTGATGCAACACTGTATGTCACGCTTGAGCCTTGCGCCCATTTCGGAAAAACTCCCCCATGCAGTGACCTTATCATTCAAAAGGCTCTTGCACGAGTAGTCATCGGTTGCCGCGATCCTCATGTCGCGGTCGCCGGAAAAGGCATTGCCCGGCTTCATGAGGCCGGGATTCCTGTTATTGAAGGTGTGCTCGAAGCAGATTGTCTGAGATGTAATGAAGCATTCATCAAAAGCCATACGAAAGGACTGCCCTTTGTTACCATAAAACTTGCCCAGACTTTTGACGGAAAAATTGCAACCTCGCTCGGTGCTTCCCACTGGATTACCGGGGAAGAGGCAAGAAGCGAGGTGCACCGGCTCAGGAGCATTCATGATGCCGTGCTGATCGGTGAGGCCACCGTACGTGCGGACGACTCGCAGCTTACTGTCAGGCATTGTGCCGGGCGTAATCCCCTTCGCGTGGTTCTTGACCGCAGGCTGCGTCTGCCTTTGGATGTAAAAATCTTTGATACTGCAGCTCCAACCATCCTTTTTGCATCATCGTCATGGGAACGGTTGCCTAAAGTCGAGCTGTTGCGGAACAGGGGGGTGACCGTGTTGTTTGTCAATGAACATGCAGGGGAGCTTGATCTTGAGCAGGTACTTGTGGAACTGCATAAGCGGAAGATACTCTCCGTGATGGTCGAAGGCGGAAGCCGGTTATCAGCCTCATTCGTTCGAGCCAGGCTTGTTGATAAAATCACGATGTTTATTGCGCCGAAACTCTTTGGAGGGGATGCCCTGAGCTCCTTTGCCCCTCTCGGTATCAGCATGCCCGATCAGTCGGTCAATCTGCGTTTCGACCCCCCGCAGTTTTTTGGAAATGATGTGCTGCTGGAGGCTTATATTGCAACGTGAACCGGTGCATTGAATCAGTCAGAGGGAGAAAGCAAACACGGTTGTATGATGGCGAAAAAATTTTCAAAAAGAAGGTCACCTATGCTGGAGCGTTTTGTCAATAACAGTGACCTTGGAAAACTTCTTTTGCGGGTTTCAGTTGGTACACTGCTGCTCTTTCATGGAGTAAACAAAATTCAGAACGGGTACGGTTTTGTGGAGTCTGTGCTTCTCAAGGCCAGGTTGCCGGGGTATCTTTCACACGGGATTCTTGTCGGCGAACTTCTTGCCCCTCTGCTCATGGTGGCAGGTCTTTATACCCGCCCTGCAGCTCTTGTCCAAACCTTCGTCATGGTTATGGCGATCTTTCTCGTTCATTCGAGAGAGCTTTTTTCCGTATCGGAACATGGAGGATATGCCCTTGAACTGCAGGCACTTTATCTGTTTGGTTCACTCGCCGTTTTCTTTTTTGGAGCAGGCCGTTTCAGCTTTTCCCGTGGTGGAGGTCTGTGGAACTGAGGGATTTTCCACTTCTGCTGTTTATACTTTTATCGGCATAATTTATTAACCTTAAACTACGTTGTTATGGCACAGATCACCCTGAAGGGAAATCCTTTTGAAACCGTCGGAACCCTTCCCGCCAAAGGCTCCGAGGCAGCTTTTTTCTGTCTGGTGAAAACCGACCTTTCCGAGGCCGGGCCTGCCGACTTTGCAGGAAAAAGAGTCGTTCTCAATATATTTCCGAGTCTTGATACCCCAGTCTGCGCAGCGTCAGTCAGACGTTTTAACCAGGAATCATCAACCCTCGACAACACCGTCGTCCTCTGCATCTCCGCCGACTTGCCCTTTGCACACAGTCGCTTCTGCGAAGCTGAAGGATTAAAAAATGTCGTATCACTTTCCGTGTTTCGCTCACCAGAATTCGGCATCAATTATGGTGTCACCATTGCCAATGGCCCACTCAAAGGACTTCTTTCCCGTGCCATTGTGATCATTGATGCTGACGGAATCGTGCGCTACACCGAACAGGTTCCGGAAATCGTGGAGGAACCAGACTACAGCGCAGCGCTTGCCGCCCTCAAAGCGATCGTCTAACTGAAGGAAACAGGCACAACATGTTTACCGGAATTATCAAGGATGTCGGTCGGGTGAGGGGAGTAACCCGGCGACAGGGCGGTTTGCGGCTCAGGGTGCAGTACAACAACCCCAAAGAGTTCAGCAACCTCTCTGTCGACGAGAGCATCAGCATCAACGGCGCTTGCCAGACCGTTGTTGCTTTTGGAGAGGGGTGGTTTGAGGTCGATACCGTTGAGGAGACCCTTTCCAAAACAACGCTCGGTACGTTGCACAACGGAGCGCTCGTGAACCTTGAGCGGGCCATCCGTCCTCTTGATCGCCTCGGCGGCCATTTTGTGCTTGGCCATGTTGACTGTGCAGCGTCCGTACAGGAGATCAGGGAACTTGCTTCCAGCCGCGAACTCTGGATAGCCTTTCCGGACAACTTCAGCGCCATGATCGTCTCTGCCGGTTCTATAACAATCGACGGCATCAGCCTGACGGTCGCCAAACTTGAGGCACAGCTCTTTGCCGTTGCGATCATTCCCTTTACCTTTGCCCACACCACCATCAATGACCTCAAACCGGGCAGCCAGGTGAATCTTGAATTCGACATCCTCGGCAAGTACGTTGCCCGTCAGCTTGCCACAGCCTCTTCTTCAATCCCCAAAAATGCACAAACAGATTCAAGGATCAATGAGGCCTGGCTTCAGGATAACGGATTTTAATGGCTGACACCACCCACATCCAGTCCGATCTTTTCGGCTTTTCGGCCGTTCCCGCCCCCGGAGACTATTTTCAGCCTCTGGCCGAGCGGGTTCGTCCGCGCACCCTTGATGCGATGGCCGGGCAAGAGCATCTTGTCGGCAAAAACGGGCCGCTTCGCAAATTTCTCGCCAGCGCCCAGATGCCCTCCATGATTTTCTGGGGCCCTCCCGGTTCGGGCAAAACCACCCTTGCCGAAATTTGCGCAGCATCACTGAACTATCGCTTCGAGCAGCTTTCAGCCATCGACTCCGGCGTCAAGGATGTCCGCAAAGCCCTTGAAAACGCCGAAAAAGCAAGGCGCACAGGCCAGCGAAGCATCCTCTTTATCGACGAAATTCACCGCTTCAACAAATCGCAGCAGGACACGCTGCTCCACGCCATTGAACAGGGGCTCATCGTGCTGATCGGCGCCACCACCGAAAACCCCTCCTTTGAGGTAAACGGAGCGCTCCTGAGCAGAATGCAGGTCTATATTCTCAAACCGCTCGGCCCGGACGAGATCGAAACCGTCATCAGGCGGGCCCTTAAAGAGGACACGCTCTTCAAAGGTGTTTCAATTGAGATAACCGGCCTTGATTTCCTGTTGCAGTTTTCAGGAGGAGATGCCCGCAAAGCCCTGAACGCGGTCGAAGCCGCCATCTCACTTTTACCGAAGGAGGCGACCCACATTGTGTTGAACCGGGAGCTGCTTGAAGAGGCCCTGCAGCACAAGGCCCCCGTCTACGACAAAGGCGGCGAAAACCACTACGACATCATCTCCGCCTTTATCAAATCCATGAGAGGTTCCGACCCCGATGCCGCCCTCTTCTGGCTGGCCAGAATGATTCAGGGAGGAGAAGACCCAAAATTCATCGCCCGGCGAATGGTTATTTTTGCGAGCGAAGATATCGGCAACGCCGATCCCTACGCCATAACCCTTGCCATTTCAGTTTTTCAGGCCGTTGCCATGATCGGGTTGCCCGAAGCAAGAATCAATCTGGCCCAGGGCGTTACCTACCTTGCCTCCGCACCAAAATCAAATGCAAGTTACCAGGGAATCAACGAGGCCATGAGTGAAGCAACAGCCATGCAGAATCTGATGGTGCCGCTTCACCTGCGCAACGCACCCACCAAACTCATGAAAGCGGAAGGATACGGCGCAGGGTATCAGTACCCCCACAGCTATCCCGGCCATTTTGTTACCCAGCGCTACTTCCCTGAAGGCATGGAGCCGAGAGCCTACTACCGTCCCGGAGAGGAAGGGCGTGAAAAGTATATCAAGGAACGCCTGGACCAGATCTGGCGTGATCGTTATCATCAGTGAACCAGCCACCTCGCCGACCGGTTTATAGTTGAACAGGTCCAAGGTTCCTGCATATTGTGCTGCTTTTTCAGAAATGACTTAAAAGAATAGTATAATGAATGTCAGAAATCACCATTTTAGTTCAGTGTCTCCTGTCGAGGAGTAAATACGGTAAGCAATTATCTTGTAGTATAATGAGACGAATAGTATCCTGGTTGAGAGCGATTCTTTTGGTTCTCCTGTCTTTTTTTTTGTTGACAGGGTCATCCCTGCTGAATGCCGCCCCCGCTTCAGAGGAGACAACCACACTGACCCTTGACGACGCTGTCCGAACAGGGCTGGAGAAAAGCCGCATTCTTGAAATCGCCCGACTCGATCGGGATATGGCGGGACAGAAAATCCGGGAGAGCTGGTCAGCCGTGCTTCCCCAGATTACAACCGGAGTTACCTATACCCGTACCCTGAAACCATCCGTACTGCTGCTTCCTCAAAACCAGAGTTTTCCCGGTTTTCCAACGACACTTACCACAAGTTCTGACAATTCCGCTCGTGCTACCCTTGATGTTCATCAGCCGCTGTTCAACGGGTCAGCTTTTGCAGGGATAAGGGCATCTGGCATTGTTCGCAAGATGAGCGAAGAGGCCTACCGCAATGCCGAGTCGGCAGTAGTTGCCGATATAAAAATCTCCTATTTCGATGTACTCATCTCAAAAGAGCACTTGACCCTGATCGAGCAGAGTATTGCACGCTGGGAGCAATCAAGAAAAGATACCCGGGCCATGTTCCGGCAGGGAGTTGCCGCCGATATTGATACCCTCAAAGCCTTTCTTTCCGTTGAAAATCTCCGGCCCGATCTTATAGAGGCCGAAAACAGAGTGGCCACTACCATGACCAGGCTGAAAAACGCCATGGGCATTCCGGTCGACAGCAACATTAAACTGAGCGGAAAACTTGAGATTCCTTTTGCCTCATATCCTGCTGATATCAATGCGGCATATCGTGAAGCGCTCGATTCGAGGCCCGATCTTCATCAGCTTGACCTTCAGGTACAGGCTGAAGGTGAAAAAATCAATGCTGCCCGTGCTGAGCGCATTCCACTTCTTTCCGCATTCGGCAAGCTTGAATCACAGACGGCGTTCAATGATGGTGTAAAACCCGCCGATTCCCGCTGGCCAGCCTCTTCATCAGTCGGTCTACAGCTTACCATGCCCCTCTTTACCGGCTATCGCATCAGCGCCCAGGTTGAACAGGCAAAGATCGGGCAACTCCAGACCCGCACACGGTTTGAAGAGCTCAAAGCCAATATAAGGGCTGAAATTGAGGTTCGATTTTTAAATTTCAGGGAATCCCAAAAAAGAATTGAAGTACAGTCCAAAACCATCAGCGTTGCAGAACGAAGCTACAACATATCGCGTCTCCGCTTTAAGGAAGGCATCGGTTCCCGCCTTGAATTAACCGACGCAGAACTCCAGCTCAACAAAGCGAAAACAAACTATTTACAGGCGGTGTACGACTGCCTCGCAGCAAGTACCCAGCTCGACAAAGCACTGGGGCGCAACAGGATTTCCAGGTAACACTCTCCATGCTATGTTGTTCTTGCAAAATAGATAAACGTAGACGCCTCCTTCGGCCATAAAACCTCTTTGCCAAGAGAGACCATAGTCCTGCCAAGGGCAATGCCCTGTTGCAGAAGATGAAACCGTCCGCACCGAAGTTTTTCGCTGTAAAACGTATTGTACAGCGCATCCGGAAACCAGGGCAGCCGCTTGAAAACGCTCAGATGATGCTGTTCAAGCAGCTTTTCAAGAGTTCCCGGCATAAAATGGAAGAGGTGACGCGGCGCGTCCCAGGCGATCCAGTTCTCCCGATAATATTTCGCACCGGAACCTGCAGGATTAGGGAGTGCAATAACGAGCACCCCATCCGGTTCAAGCAATGACGCCACAGCATGGAGCGTTTCATTGATTTCGTGAATATGCTCAAGCGTATGCCAAAGCACAATACGGTCAAACCCGTAAGAGTTCCTGTCCTTGAGAGAAGGGGAGACCCTCAGCCCGAAAACCTCCCGGGCATAAGCCGCCGATTCCGCATCAGGTTCAACTCCCGTAAGATGATCAAGCGGAACACCCCTGTTGCGGTGAAAAAAGTTCAGCAGATCTCCTGTTGCGCAGCCGATTTCAAGGATCGAAAGCTTCCGGGTCGGCTTCACAGCTCCGTTCAGAATCAGGGAAGCCCTGTAGCGAAGCAGCAGTGATCGGGCGGCAAGATAGGCTCTCTCACTCAAAGATGAGTTGCTGTTTTCATGCAGGTATGGCTCATATTGCACTCTCCGGTAATGCGAAGCTGCTTCAGAGCAGTCAGGGCGAGGATTAAGCATAATGAGCCCTGAAGCGCATGACTGAACAAGCTTCCATCGTGTTTTTCCCGAAGAGTCAAAGCGGTCCGGCACCTCAAGCCATGGCGTGAACTCCGTGGAGTTGCTTATGGGGCAGGGGACAGTTTCCATGGCGGCAAAAGAGACTAATGCTCCGGTGCCTGGGTAAGGTCAAGAAAGGCTTGTCTCAGGTTTTTGTAGGTGGAGGTCATATCATTGCTGAGCACCTTGGCATCGGCAAGGACAGGCATAAAATTCGTATCACCTTCCCAGCGAGGCACAATATGGAAATGAATATGATTATCCACACTTCCACCGGCAACCCGTCCAAGATTGGCGCCGATGTTGAACCCCTGCGGTCGAAGAGTAAGCTTGAGTGCTTTAATGGAGAGATCCGTCAGCTCCATGACCTCCAGCTTCGTCTCCTTGTCCAGTTCTGAAAAGTCGGCAGTCTGCACGTAGGGGATAACCATGAGATGGCCGCAATTATAGGGGTAGAGGTTCATGATGATGAAGCTCCTCGTTCCCCGGTAAAGGACAAACCGCTTCTCGTCATCCTCAGGAGGAATATCGGCAAAGACCGATTTTCCATCCGCAGCAGCAGGCTTGTCATCCTTGAATGACTGCATGTACACTTCACGCCAGGGCGAGTACATTCTGTTCATGACGAGCGTTCTCCACAACGTTGTTTGCTGTATAGTAGAGTACCAAAGATGGGAATCGAACCCACACGAGTTATTCACTCACTGGATTTTGAGTCCAGCGCGTCTACCAGTTCCGCCACTTTGGCATTTCATTGTAAGGCGTGCGAGAGAAGGGACTCGAACCCTCACGCCTCACGGCACTAGTTCCTAAGACTAGCGTGTATACCAATTTCACCACTCTCGCAGTTCAGACCCACAATATACGTGGTTTTTTGTCTAATAAAAACTATCTTCATAGATACTTTTGCGGCTTATGACGCTAAAAATATTTTATTCCGGTTTCTATGTTTTGAGCCTATGCCGTTTATTTTACACCGATTTGCAAACATTGTTTCATGGGTGATCAGTCCGGTTGTGGTTGCGCCAGCAGTCTATGCGACGATTGTGATGTTCGGATATGGCAATGACGTGAAGAGTATGTCATACCTTTTGGTGCTTTTTTCCGCAAGCACACTTGCTCCCATCCTCCTGATCTCCGGCCTGAAAAAAACAGGAAAAATTTCCGATTACAACATCACCTTTCGCGAGCAGCGGTTTCTCCCACTGCTGGTTCTGGTTGCTGTCAATGCCCTTGGTTATGAGTTTATGAAACAGCTTCATCCACCGAGGCTGCTCACTGGTATTCTGCTGTTTAACGCCGTCAATACCGTCTTTATCCTGCTCGTCACCCTACAGTGGAAAATCAGCATTCATCTCTTCACCTTCTCTTCTTCAGTCGCCCTGCTTTTTATGCAGTTCGGTGTTGTTGCCTTATGGCTGCTGCTTCTTGTGCCACTGCTTATATGGTCAAGAATTGTTTTGAGAGCCCATAATTTTATGCAGACTCTTGTCGGCGGAGTGGTTGGTTTTACCGTGATGGTTATCGAATTAGAATGGTGGACAGCATTGTGACCAGAAAAAAATATGCCGTTGTTGTCACTACCTACGGAGAAGTTGAAAAGGTTACCATAAGGAACCTGTGGCCAAGTTCGAGAAGAATTCTTAAGGTCATTACGCGTCAGATTGCCAAAATTCCAGCTCCCCTGATCAATATTATTGCTGATTACCGTTCAACAAAGCACTATATCGAATGGAAACTCAACCGATACAGTTCGTTACTCCTCGCAATCAACAGAGCCCAGAAAAACAGACTGGCAGAGTGCATTGCCTCAAGCGGCAGTCCGCTTCTTTCCCAAGTCGATATCAACCTCTTCGATGCCTGCTACTTCGTTCCGCCTTATCTCGATGATCTGCTTCAGCAGTTGCGATATGACTATGATGGGGTCGTCATTGTGCCGATGTTTCCGGTTGAATCGGCATTTTCCTGCGGTGTGGCCTGCCAGATGGTCTTCGATCTTTATGGAGACAGTGCCTTCAGTCAGGTCAACGTGTTAAGCAAACTCTGGAAAGATGATCGCCTTCACCTTCTGTACATTGAGCATCTTTTCGGGGAGCTTACCCCTTCCCTCCGTCTCCAGAAACGGGGTAAAATTGGGCTTGTGCTGGTCATTCATGGCACCCTGGTCAAGGATCGAGCCGGAAATCCTCCGACCATTTTTACCGGGCTGGAAGAGACCATGGCATTTTTTGAGGTGATGAAACAAAAAATTATGGCCCATCCTCAAAATATTTTCAGCGATGTTCTGCAGGGTTGCATGAATCACTCAAGAGGAGGGGAGTGGACCTCCGATACCATTGAAAAAGCGCTTCTGGATTATAAGCGTGAGGGGTACAAGGGAGTAGTTATGTTTCCCTACGGTTTTTTTGCCGATAACAGCGAGACGGAATATGATGCACGAAAAAAGCTTGAACAATCCGGTTTTCCTCTTTATCAGTATATCCGGTGCATTAACGATTCACTGTCTCTTGGCCGCTGGCTTGCTGAACAGGTTCTTGAGAAGCTGCAAGCACTCAACAACCTTCAGAAAGCCCTTGAACCTCTTGAACCTAACCAGTAAAATTCACTACCCTTGAACGAAGAACAGGATAAAGAGAAAAAGCAGCATGAGGCCGCACTGCTGCAGGATCCCGATAATTCCCTGAAACAGTATGAACTGGCGTTGAACTGTATTGACCAGCAGCGAAACATTGAAGCGCTTGAGTTGCTTGATCGCTGCATTCTGGTACAGCGTCGTAACCCGGCGGCACTCTATGCCCGTGCCGTCACCAACATTGCCGAGGGAGCCTACCGGAAAGCAGCGTGCGATCTGATGAAAACCATTGTGCTTGACCCCGGTTTTCTGCACGCCTACAAGCACCTTGGTTATGTGCAGTTCATGCTTGGAAAAGAGGAGGCTGCCCTGAAAACACTCCAGAAAGGGCTTGCCATTGACCCGGAATATGCCGAGATTTACTGCGTTCTTGGCGATGCCTATCTTGATCTTGGAGAGCTTGACAAAGCAAAAGAGGCTTTTGAAAAAGCACTTTCCCTTGAACCGGACAACCCTGAACCCCACAGCAAGATAGCCATGTATTACCTCTCAAGAGGTGATATGAAAGGACTGAAAAGGGAATATGAAATATTAAAAACACTCGATGCCGCATTGGCCGGGCAGATAGGAACTCTTTTTTTTGATGCACCATGAAACTATTTCCTGATGTTGAGACGAGGAAACGGTTTATGAAAACCGCTCTTCCTGTTATTTTCGGTATAGCGTGGACTCCGATCCTGTGGATGCTTGTTCTGTCGATACTCGGGCCAGCCTTGTTTGCGCTTACCGGCTCCTGGCCGGTCACGCATGGTGCCATAATTATTATTGTTTTACTGGTGACATCCTTATTCATAAAGTTATTTATGCGTATAGGCCGAAAATTTCACCATGAGGAGCACTAAAGGCTACTTTTTTCTGTGGGCAAAGAAATTTTTTTTATATATTTGCGCACCTTGTCAAGAAAAAGGTTACAGGAGTGAAAATTTTTTCTTGAGAGACACCGAATGAACTCAAAATAGCGTTACATGGATCAGACACTGAGTAATTTTGGCAATGTATTTGCTTTTCTTGCCTTGGGCGTTATTTTCGTGGCCGGAGGTTATCTGACCGCCCGTCTTCTTCGACCAAGCAGACCCAACCCGGCAAAAAATTCAACCTACGAGTGCGGCGAAGAGGCGATAGGCAGCGCGTGGGTCAAATTCAATATCAGGTTTTACGTCGTTGCTCTTATCTTTATCATTTTTGATGTTGAGGTTGTCTTCCTTTTTCCATGGGCGACCATATTCCGCCAGCTTGGAGAATTTGCACTGGTTGAAGCGCTGGTCTTTGCAGGAATCCTGATACTTGGTCTTGCCTACGCATGGGTTAAAGGAGATCTGGACTGGGTCAGGCCCACTCCGAATATTCCGAAAATGCCTGAAATGCCGAAATTGCCGACTGCGAAATCCACCTCATTGAGGGGTTAACAGATACTATTCACTATTCCTTAGATCGTTATGGGTTTACTTGATGCCGGGATAACAAGGCATAACATGCTGGTAACATCGGTTGACAATGTTTTGAACTGGGCTCGTTTGTCATCGCTCTGGCCAATGGGTTTCGGTCTTGCCTGCTGCGCTATCGAAATGATGGCAACCAACGCCTCCAACTACGATCTCGAGCGCTTCGGTATTTTCCCCCGCTCCTCCCCCCGTCAGTCCGATCTTATGATTGTTGCCGGAACGGTGACGATGAAGATGGCAGAAAGAGTCATTCGCCTCTACGAGCAAATGCCTGAACCACGATATGTTCTCTCCATGGGGAGCTGTTCCAACTGCGGAGGGCCTTACTGGGAGCACGGCTACCATGTCCTCAAGGGAGTTGATCGTATTATTCCGGTCGATGTCTATGTACCCGGCTGTCCGCCGAGGCCCGAATCACTTATTGGTGGCCTCATGAAAGTTCAGGAGTTGATCAGGATGGAGCAGATTGGCATATCAAGGGCCGATGCACTCAAAAAGCTGGCTGAAAAAAGTGTCGATCCACAGATTATTATTGAGCATGAGCGCAAGGGTGTCGGAGCATAACTAACTATAAGGCTTACTGTCAAGATGGAAGAAGGAAAGAATATATCGCAGTCATTACAGGAGAGTGCTGCTGCATACTCAATAATCCATGAGAAATTCGGTGATGCCGTATCGGCTTTCGATGCCAACGAGACAATGCCGTTTTTTGAGGTGGTCGACACATCGCTCTGGACAGAGATTGCCCTCTTCATGCGCGACCATGCCAAGCTCAAATTCAACTATATGGCTTGTCTTACCGGTGTAGACTATCCTGCCGAAGAGAAGCTTGGTATAATATGCAATTTCGAATCACTTGCTGTTTTCAATCATAAACTGGCCGTCAAGGTAAAATGTGCCCGCAACGGCGGATCTATCCCGAGCGTTGCCTGTGTCTGGCACACCGCAAACTGGCACGAAAGGGAAGCTTACGACATGTTCGGCATGACCTTTACCGGTCATCCCGAGCTGAAAAGAATTCTCTGCCCCGATGACTGGGAAGGATATCCGCTCCGCAAGGATTACAAGGTGCAGGATCAATATCACGGAATCAAGGTGCCGTACTAACAGTGTTTTAAATAGTAAAAGCAGCTCACGTATGCAGGAATTAGATACAGCCGGACTGGGTTCAGTCAGGGTTACCCGACAAAGCGACACGGTGGTCATCCTTGAAAAAGACCTTGCCACCGAGCAGATGGTTCTCGCCATGGGGCCTCAGCATCCGTCAACCCACGGAGTGCTCAAGCTGGAGTGTCTTACCGATGGAGAGGTTATTACCCAGGCCGAGCCCTACCTTGGCTACCTTCACCGGTGCTTTGAAAAGTGTTGCGAAAACGTTGATTACCCCGCAGTTGTTCCCTATACCGACCGGCTGGACTACCTTGCCGGAATGAACAGTGAATTTTCCTACGCCATCACCGTAGAAAAACTTCTCGATATAGAAATTCCCCGCAGAGTCGAATTTATCAGGGTTATCGTTGCCGAACTGAACAGGATTGCCTCACATCTGGTCGCCATCGGAACCTACGGAATCGATCTCGGCGCCTTTACCCCCTTTCTCTTCTGCTTCCGTGACCGCGAAATTATTCTCGGACTGCTCGAATGGGCATCAGGTGCCCGTATGCTCTATAACTATATATGGGTCGGCGGCCTTGCTTATGATGTACCTGCCGATTTCCTCAAAAGAGTCAAGGAGTTCGTCACCTATTTCAGGCCAAAAGCCAGAGAGCTATCCGAACTTCTCACCGAAAACGAAATTTTTGTCAAACGCACCCTTGGCATTGGAATCATGCCTGCCGATGTTGCCATCAACTACGGCTGGTCAGGTCCCATGCTTCGCGGATCAGGAGTGAAGTGGGACTTAAGAAGAAACGATCCCTACTCCATTTATCCAGAACTCGACTTTAAAGTCCCCGTTCCCGACGGCAAACTCTCCGTCATCGGCGACTGCCTTTCGCGCCACCTTGTCCGTGCCTGGGAGATGGACGAAAGCCTCAAGATTATCGAGCAGTGCATCGACAAAATGCCATCTGCCGAAGGGTTCAATCCAAGATCAGCCATACCAAAGCGCATCCGCCCTAAAGCCGGTGAAGTCTATGGCCGTGCAGAGAATCCCCGTGGCGAACTCGGTTTTTATATTGAGAGCGACGGAAAATCAACCAAACCCCTTCGCTGCAAAGCCCGTTCATCCTGCTTTGTCAACCTTTCAGCCATGAAAGACCTTTCAAAGGGGCAGCTCATACCCGATCTTGTCGCCATTATCGGCAGCATCGACATTGTTCTCGGGGAGGTTGACCGATGAGTACCATGCTCTTATCGCAATTTAGCATCCCTTTTCTTATGGGTAACAGTCTCAACACCTGGTCAGAGGCCCTTGCCGGGTTTTATCTCTATGGTTTGCCGCTTGGCCTTGTCATCGTTGCCGCCATCCCGCTGGTCTTTATCGCCCTCTACTCCCTCACCTACGGTGTGTACGGCGAACGGAAAATTTCAGCCTTCATGCAGGACAGGCTCGGGCCTATGGAAGTTGGGAAATGGGGTATCCTCCAGACCATTGCCGACATCCTCAAACTTCTCCAGAAAGAGGACATCGTGCCCGCATCGGCCGACAAATTCCTCTTCGTCGTCGGTCCCGGCATTCTCTTTGTCGGCTCCTTTCTTGCCTTTGCCGTACTCCCGTTCAGCTCCGCCTTTATCGGCGCCAACCTGAACGTCGGTCTCTTTTTCGCTATCGGGATTGTCGCCATTGAAGTGGTCGGTATTCTGGCCGCAGGATGGGGCTCCAACAACAAGTGGTCACTGTATGGCGCAGTCCGCAGCGTCGCCCAGATCGTCAGCTACGAGATTCCAGCCGCCATCGCCCTGCTCTGCGGCGCCATGATGGCCGGTACCCTAGACATGCAGAAAATCACGATGCTTCAGTCAGGCACGTACGGTTTTGCACACTTCTTTCTCTTTCAATCGCCGATAGCGTGGCTGCCGTTCCTTATTTACTTTATCGCCTCACTTGCCGAAGTGAACCGCGCACCCTTCGATATTCCTGAAGCAGAATCCGAGCTGGTCGCCGGTTACTTTACCGA
>JBAXBW010000027.1:0-19512 GCA_037141805.1 Chlorobiaceae bacterium
GTTAAAACAGAGGCTGGTTTTTTTGTGGCAGAAAAAGCCGTTGTGGGGAAATAGTTCTGGGAGCGCCTGATATAATGTTTTATAAGAATATAATATGAGTGAAACGATATTGGTGACAGGTTCGACTGGTTTTATAGGCGCACGAATGCTGAAATATCTTGTTGGAGAAAAGGAGAGGGTAAAGGTTTTTCTTCGTCCTGAAAGCCAGGTCGTGGCTTTGCCTGACGGTGTGGAGGTCGTGCGAGGGAGTTTCGGCGATATGGAGTCTCTCGGTCGAGCAGTGCGCGATGTTGACCGGATTGTGCACCTCGCGGGGGTAACCAAAGCTCTTGACGAAGCGGGGTATGATGCGGGCAATGTGATGCCGGTGCGGAACTTGCTTGCTGCAATCAGGAAGCATAACCCGGTGCTTAAACGATTTCTCTTCGTGTCGTCGCTTACGGTTGCTGGCCCGGCTTCGGAAGGCATACAAGGAGTAAAAGAGTCTGATCTTTCTCGTCCGGTGAGCGCCTACGGTCGCAGCAAGTTAAGGGCTGAAACCCTATGTATGGAAAGTTCTGGCCTGATTCCGGTTACCATTGTGCGCCCTCCTGCTGTCTACGGGCCGGGTGATCGGGATGTGCTTCAGGTTTTTCAGATGCTTGCCAAAGGAGTTCTGGTGTTGGCTGGCAGTTCGGCGAGGCAGCGCTTCAGCATGATTTATGTTGACGATCTTGTAAAAGGAATTATGGCTGCAGCTCGTTCGGAGAAAGCTTTTGGTCGGGTTTATTATATCACCTCATCCTGTTCATGGTCATGGGATGAGGTGATTGCCGCTGCCCGACCAGTCCTCGGTTTTACGAAGCTTTACAGGATCTCTCTGCCAGCTTCCCTGGTGTTTTTTGTTGGCACAGTGATGGGAGCTATCGGATCGCTACAGGGAAAGCCGGCGTTAATAAACCGTGACAAGGTCAGTGAACTCTTGCAGAACTATTGGGTCTGCTCTCCAGAGCAGGCTCAGTGTGATCTTGGATTTACTGCAGAAACAACTCTTGCTGAAGGTGTTGAAAAAACAATATTCTGGTACCAGCGAGAAGGGTGGTTGTGAATGTTATCCCAATAATTTCTGCATAAGCTGCAGGAGCAGATATTTTTCATCAGGGTAGGGAAGCAGCCCTTTGAGTGCGGCATCGGTCTCTCGCAGTGCAGTGATTGCATGCTCGGTATCCTGCAACGAAAAAGATCGGGTGTAGGTAAGGTAGTTTTTTACAAAGTACTCCTGCTTGCCGTACATACCGAGAATTTTTGCGATTTCTGCCGGGGGCAGCCGTTGTACTTCGGGCAGCGAAAGTTTCCAGAGACGGATATAAAAGGTCGTGAGGAAGCGGACTATATTGCCGAGCCCTTCTTTTTGCCCCTCTTGATCCATGATCATGAGGGAGATGCCACTACAGAGTCTCAGGCTACGTGCCGCAAAGGCTTTTTCAAGCTCAAAAACGTTATAGGTGCGAGAGATTCCGACGCAATCATAGACATCGGATGCTGTAATGCGTTTTTCGCCGTCTCGGGCGGAGATGTAGAGGATTATTTTTTCAATTTCATGGCATATTTCACGTGCAGATGGCTGGATATAGGCAGTAAAAGCCTTGAGTGCGTCGGGATCAAATTCCCATCCGGACATTTTTGCCCTGTTGGAGGCGAAGAGGTCCGGAACCTTAATGACAGGGAACTCGTAGCGGTATTTTTTCAGCAGGCTGAAGGGAAGTTTTTCAATCTCCTTTTTATCAATTTGATCGGCATCGAGTATCAGAACTGTAAATTCCGCTGGATTTTCGATGTAGCGGCTGAATTTTTCGTCGTGCTGTTTCTGCATCTCTTTTGTCGTTGGCTTTTTGATCTTTTCAAATTGCCGGACAACGACAAGCTGTTTTGAAGTGAACATTGGGTATTCGGAAGCCTTCGCTACCAGTTCTCCATGAGTCAAATCAGGGCCGTACAGGATATGTGTATTGCTTGCCGCATCATCTTCCGAAGGAAAAATTGCAGTTCTGATTGTGCTGGCAAGCTCTTCTTTGAGATAGCTTTCGGGGCCGTACAAGAAATAAACCGGTGAAATGTCACCAGCCAGAATATTTTTTTTTAGTGCATCCATTGGTGATGTCAGGCATCATGAGGCGCGCCGCAGCGCGCCCTGATAATTAATAGATCGTTCAGAAAGGCAGGTCGTCCTTTTCGTTTTCAAGCATAGGTACTGATGGAGGTGCGGTTTGAGGCAAATTATATGAGGAGTTTTGTGGGCGATCGTAACCCTGCGAAACACCTTCATTGCCGTTTTGTCCGCCACCCTGTTCCCGCTTTCCGCCGAGCATATGCATGTCGGAGCAGACAATCTCTGTTGTATATCTCTTTTCACCGCTTTTGGAATCGTCCCAGCTTCTGGTCTGCAAACGACCTTCAACGTAGACCTGTTGTCCTTTTTTCAAGTACTGGTTGCATATTTCGGCGAGTTTACCCCATGTGATAATTCTGTGCCATTCGGTTCTCTCCTGCAAATTGCCACTGCTGTCCTTGAAATTTTCATTGGTAGCCAAGGTAAAATTGGTCAGCGACTGACCGGAAGTCGTTGTCCTTAATTCGGGGTCGTTGCCGAGATGGCCGATCAGCATTACTTTGTTGAGTCCTTTTGCCATGGTAGTTCGGGATTCGTTGAAAAAGCGTTCGGGAAATATCTTCCCCCTTATTGTTTATGATGGTATATCCTTCATTGCGATAATACAACAAATTTACTTCTTATGCTATAAATAATTTTGCGTCTATGATGGGGCCTTCCTGGCAGAGCAGTACAGTTCGGATGCCTCCATCAGGTGTTCTGATTTCAACGCTGCAGCCGTAGCATATACCGATGCCGCAGCCCATTACCGATTCAAGTGATACTTCGCACGCCAGTTGGTGTTCATTGCAAAAATGGGAAAGTGCTTTCAGCATTGCATTGGGTCCACATGCAAAAACTTTAAGGTGGCCCTCATTTTTGAGATCGGGAAGTTCGGAGCGGAGCAGATCGACGACAGTGCCCTTGAGCCCTGAAGACCCGTCGTCGGTTGCAAACCGACAGTTGGAAAGGTTTTGCGAGAGCAGGTCATCTTTCGTTTTTCCTCCAATCAGGTTAATGACCTTTCGACCTTCTGCGGCAAGTTTTTTTTCGAGAAAAAGCATGGGAGCCGTGCCGATTCCGCCGGAAACAAGCACGGCGATCTGGAATGTTTCGCTATTTTGGTTGAAATTGTTTCCAAGTGGGCCGAGCACCATTACCGTTGAACCCTCAGTGGTATCGCAGAAAAGAGTCGTGCCTGCACCTATTGATTTTACCATAATATCTACATGAGTTCCCTGGACATCATGTATGGAAAAAGGTCTTCTGAGTAATGGCTGTGTTGCGTTGTTAACCTTTATATTGACAAAGTTTCCGGGTTTTGCCAGAGCAGCAATTGCCGGGCATTCAAGGGTTATGATGCTGACGTCACTGCTGATCCGGTATGTTTTGACGACTGCTGCCCTGATATCGACTGGAGAGTTTGCTGCGAGCATAGTAAGTCTCATTTAAACAGAGTTAAATAGTGAACCTCAATTAAACGAGCAGAGGACTCATTTGCAAGCAGTTTTCGGTCTTTCCCTTGGTACGTCTTGCCATTAAAGGAATGTGTTATTTTTATCGGGAGCGCCATTGTCTCTGTGAACAAGAAAATATATAATGTGGTCGGTTAAATTAAAGTGTGTATGTTAGATCTTTTGTAGTGTCAGCATAGAGTTATATCTTTGACTTTTTCTGTTTTTCCTCTGCATTCAAAATCCAATGTCCGGTTCATGCGTATTTTAACTTTTACAGGTAAAGGCGGGGTAGGCAAAACCAGCGTCTCTGCGGCTACGGCTGTCCGCTTGTCGGAGCTTGGCTATCGTACTCTTGTTCTTTCAACCGATCCAGCACATAGTCTGTCTGATTCGTTTAACCTTCCTCTTGGCGCTGAACCCACAAAGATTAAAGAGAATCTTCATGCTATTGAGGTCAATCCTTATGTTGATCTCAAGCAGAATTGGCAGTCCGTTCAGAAGTACTACACAAGGATTTTTATGGCTCAGGGCATTTCCGGGGTTATGGCAGATGAAATGACCATCCTGCCCGGTATGGAAGAGCTTTTTTCTCTCTTGAGGATAAAGCGCTATAAAGCCTCCGGGCTTTATGACGTTCTTGTGCTTGATACTGCACCTACAGGTGAAACCCTGCGCCTGCTTTCCCTTCCCGATACCCTTGCATGGGGCATGAAAGCGGTGAAAAATGTCAATAAGTATCTTATCAAACCACTGAGCAAGCCTCTTTCAAAAATGTCTGATAAAATTGCATTTTTTATTCCACCGGCAGATGCTATTGAATCGGTTGACCAGGTTTTTGATGAGCTTGAGGATATCCGTGAGATCCTCACCGATAATCAGAAATCGACTGTTAGACTGGTTATGAATGCTGAGAAGATGTCGATCAAGGAGACCATGCGAGCCCTCACCTATCTGAACCTCTACGGTTTCAAAGTGGATATGGTGCTTGTCAACAGGCTGCTTGATACGAACGAGGATAGTGGATATCTTGAAAATTGGAAAGCCATCCAGCAGAAATACCTCGGAGAGATCGAGGAGGGTTTTTCTCCGCTTCCTGTAAAAAAACTCAGGATGTATGAGCAGGAAATTGTTGGTCTCAAATCACTGGAGATGTTTGCCAGGGATATGTATGGTGATACCGATCCGTCTGATATGATGTATGATGAACCGCCGATAAAATTTGTCCGTAGTGGTGATGTTTACGAGGTACAGTTAAAGCTGATGTTTGCAAATCCTGTCGATAT
Source organism: Chlorobiaceae bacterium (assembly GCA_037141805.1). Taxonomy (GTDB): domain Bacteria; phylum Bacteroidota; class Chlorobiia; order Chlorobiales; family Chlorobiaceae; genus Chlorobium. Next base: position 4,869 of record JBAXBW010000027.1, read on the forward strand.
CGACGTATGGGTAACTGGCGATGAGTTATTTGTGCAAATTGGCAATCAGCGAAAAATCATTACGCTTCCGATCAGTCTGACGGGGTTGGAGCCGGGGGATGCTGTCTTCAAAGACAAATGGCTTCACATACCCTTTGATCTTGATCGTCAAAACCACAGCCGGTCACAACAGGAACAAAAAGCGTATGATAGAGGATAAGGGCTCTTGGGGAGGAGTATTTGTTTTGATAGATATTTATGTTTAAATTTAGCTAAAGACAGTCTAGTTGGTTTTAATTTAACAGGGGTTCTGCAATTCTGCAGCCTCACTTCAATGGAGAATGATATGTCCGAATCTTACCAGAAATTGCGTCAGGATTTTAAGGAACTTGAGTTTACAGATCGTCTTACCTTTGTTGCTGAAAGCGTGCTTTTAACTGGCCAGAGTGCTGTTGTTGGTGGTCTGAATCTTGCGGGCAGCCTCTTTGATACGGTAACCGGTACAGTGGGTGCTGTAATAGATGCTTCAGGTATTGGTAATCTGCTTGGCAGTACAGGCGGAGTTGTAGGTGAAACTATTGACAGAGTCGCTATTACTGTTAAAGATGCATCAAGGACCGCCAGTCAATTGTATGTCAGTGCAGTTGAGACCGTTGAGAATGCAACAGGAAATGCTGCGACAGTCGTTGGTGATGCAGGGGTATCCGCCTCTGAAGTCGTCAAGAATTTTGCTGGTTCCTTTCAGAAGGGAGCTGTAAGAAAATAAAAGAGTTTACTCTGTTGTCGGGGGTTGCTCCGTTCACGAGAGAAAATCTTTTTCTTGTTTTTGTTTTTTATTACCGTAAATTAATTGAAGAATTCTGTTTTTAATTCTGACAACTTTCCAATAATTAAATTTCGAGGAGGAACTATGAGTGGTGGTGGCGTTTTTACCGATATCCTGGCCGCAGCCGGACGTATTTTTGAGGTCATGGTTGAAGGGCACTGGGAGACTGTAGGTATGTTGTTTGATTCTTTGGGCAAAGGCACAATGAGAATCAATCGTAATGCCTATGGCAGCATGGGTGGAGGCACAAGCCTTCGTGGATCATCACCTGAAGTTTCAGGTTATGCTGTTCCGACGAAAGCTGTTGAATCAAAGTTTGCCGAGTAAGCATATCTTTAATGCTCCTTGCACAGGCAGTGAAAAGCTCAACACTTTCACTGCCTTTTTTATTTTCCCAAAAAGCCGACATCTCTCGATTGATTGAGTAATTTCCGTTTATAATAATATTTTCATAAATTCGGCATCAGTGGGCTTGTATAAGTATTAAGTGAATGGGTATGGGTAATGGGTAATGTTTCTGTGTACGTTTCGGGTCAAACCGAACAGAGTGATGTAACTGAGTTTTTCCAGAAAGGCCTCATGAGTGCCGGTGAAAATCCGATTGCATTTTTTGAGGGCGTTTTTTATGAATCACATCAGGAACGAGTTGGTAATATTGCCTTTCAGGATTACCTGATCTATACTGACAAGGCGGTTTATCTCTGGGCAAGAGGTTTAAACAAGGATTACCTTGACAGGTTTAACCTTGGCTCAGTCTCTGTTAACAGCCGCAATAAAGATCATGATTTTGCGACTCTTAATCTTAAGATTCGTCGCGAGGAGAAGGAGCCTGTCTATGTGATTTTTGATATGGTTGAACTGCGGGAGGCTGATTTGATGACCAGACTTCATACTCTCATGGAGTCTATCATAGAAGAGCATCTTGGTCTGAATTACCGAAAAAATCTTCCTGATGATGTCTCTGCACTTATTTTGCAGGGTGCAAGGGGAGTTTGTGTTCCTCAGGCAATTTCTTTCCGATTTGAAGCTCCCGATCCAGTACAGCAGGAAAGTCATATTGGTTATGGTCAGGATCTGTTGGAGCAGTATAAAGCAAGTCTTGGTTATGCGCCCGATGAGCGATCCTCCCAACAGGCAGGAGTGCATAAACAGGAAGGATTTTCTCCGGCTGATGCCATCAAGGGAATTGAAAATATGCTTCCAGCAGATCCGGCGACTTTGAAAAGAATTGCGGGATCAATAAAGGAGCTGATAGGAGATGCTCCATTCAAGATTCGTGATCAGGTAAAGAATGACCTGCAGCATGTTCCAGGCATGCTCACAGCCCTCAATGAGTTGCTTAACAGCATAGCAGATAATCCCCAGGCTGAGCGCTTTGTCATAAATATTGTTAAAACTGCTGTCAGAAATGACGGAATGATTGGATCAGTTGGAAAGCTCTTGCGGCTTTCTTCAAATTTTGGCGAGACATCGAAAAGAAGGACGCAAAGGCCTTCCTCAAAAGCGGATCATGCCGAAGCAAATGATGACCAGCATCAAACCCGGCGTCGCAATGCAGATGACAGTGATGATACTTCCTTCAAAAGAAAGAGTATTCATATAACAACCGATGATGACATGACCTTGAATGCTGATTGTTTCGGCAGCAATGATGCAAGGAGTAAAAAAGACAAGGGTTCTGTGGTATCCGGGGAAAAAAAACGGAAAGAAGATAACCTTGAAGGAGTATCGACACGTAAAAATATTACGATCAAAGCTCTTGACGAAAACATACCATCAATCGTGAAAAACATGATGAGTATGGATGATATTTCTTCAATACCAGTAGATGCTGGTATCCCTGCTGCTGTTGAAAGTGTTTCAAGAAAAAAAATCATGATCAGATCTGATTCAGAAACAGGCAATGTTCAGCCGACTGACGAGATTATTCCAGCCGCACCTTCTGGTGAAGGTGCGGCGGACGACAAAACCTTTGATACAAGCCGGTTTACTGGCTATGAATACGATAACGAAGGAGCAACTCCTCCATAAAAAGCATTCAGTCAAGATCAAGTTCACTCAATAGTTTATTATCAACATGAGAATTATTCTTTACTTGGGTAAAGGAGGGGTAGGCAAAACTACCGTTTCAGCTTCATCTGCAACAGCAATTGCCCGACGGGGACAAAGGGTTTTGATTATGAGTACGGATGTGGCTCACAGTCTTGCTGATGCGTTGAATGCGGAGCTCTCTTCCACGCCAGTGGAGGTTGAAAAAAATCTCTTTGCTATGGAGGTGAACGTTCTTGCAGAAATCAGGGAAAACTGGACAGAACTTTATTCATATTTCTCGTCGATTTTAATGCATGACGGCGCGAATGAAGTTGTTGCTGAAGAGCTTGCAATTATGCCCGGTATGGAAGAGATGATCAGTCTTCGCTATATCTGGAAAGCCGCCAAGTCAGGAAATTATGATGTCGTTGTTGTTGATGCTGCTCCAACGGGGGAGACCATGCGCCTGCTCGGTATGCCTGAATCTTATGGATGGTATGCGGATAAAATTGGTGGATGGCATTCAAAAGCTATCGGTTTTGCTGCTCCGCTTCTCAACAAGTTCATGCCGAAGAAAAACATCTTCAAGCTTATGCCGGAGGTGAACTCGCACATGAAAGAGCTGCACGCCATGCTACAGGATAAAGCAATAACGACGTTCCGGGTTGTTCTTAATCCTGAAAATATGGTTATCAAGGAAGCTTTACGGGTACAGACCTACCTCAACCTCTTCGGTTATAAGCTTGATGCTGCTGTGGTCAACAAGATTCTTCCTTCAAGCTCCTCCGACAGCTATCTGCAGAGTCTTATTGATATTCAGAGCAAGTATCTCAAAGTGATTGAAAACTGTTTTTATCCTGTCCCTATTTTCAGAGTAAAACAGTCTACGGCAGAAATTATCAATACCGAAAGGCTTTACGAGTTGAGTAAAGAAATGTTTGGCGACAAAAATCCTGCCGATATTCTTTACAGTAGTGACAAAACCCAGATGCTGGAGAAAATTAACGGGAAATATGTTTTGAGCCTTTACCTGCCGAATGTTGAGGTGCAGAAGCTCAATGTGAATATCAAAGGCGATGAACTGCTGGTAGATATCAATAACTTCCGCAAAAGCATTATTCTTCCCAACGTGCTTGTCGGTCGAAAAACGGAAGGCGCTGATTTTATAGAGGGTAATCTTAACATTACTTTTGCCAACTGAGAGAGCTCAATCAGCTCGTTGTATGATACCGGAAGCGTTTAGAGGCGGACTCCTATAGAGGGGGGTCCGTCTTTTTTTTTATCTCTACGCTTTCTTTTATTCTGACCAGTACTGAGCGGTCAGGACAGCAGTTGAGGAGCTGCAGAATTGTTTGTTGCATGACGGGATGCAGAGGATTGGCAATGTCGAGCAGAGGAATAAGGACAAATTTTCGGCGAGGAAGCTCTCTATGGGGTATTGAGAGTGTGTCGGAGTGAATCAAGGTGCTGTCATACAGCAGAATGTCGAGGTCGATCACCCTTGGACTCCAACGAGAATAGAAGTCAGGTCGTCCCAGCGCCCGTTCAATATTTTTGCATTGCAGACGAAGCTCTTCCGGTGATAATGAGGTCTCAAGCAAGAGAACACCGTTATAAAAGCGATGTTGTTCAGTATCGCCGATTGGTTCGGTCATGTAAATTGATGATATTGCACATAATGATGTCTCATCAAGAAGAGCAAGTTGGTATACGGCATCCTGAAGGTGGCCGAGGCGGTCTCCTATATTGGAGCCGATTCCGATAAATACCTTATGAGCCAGCATGATTTCAGGGACGGGATGTGGTGTAATCAGCCTCTGCATAATCACAGATACCGTCAACGGGAGGATTGTGCTTGCGAACTTTTATGGAAACTTTGTCGAGAACTGAAAAGTCCCGGAGGAGGTCCCGTGCGATCTCATAGGCGACAGCTTCGATGAGAAAGTATTTATTCTGGGTTAGTTCCTCCTTTATTTTTCTGTATACGGTACCGTAATCCACGGTTTTGGTGATGTCATCGTTTATAGCGGCATCGGTGAAGTCGAAAGAGAGCTCGGCATCGACTTCATATTTGGCACCAACAGTGTGTTCTTCCTTTCGGACTCCGTGATGGGCATAAAAAACCATGTTAACAAGCCTGACGCATGATTTGGCGTGCCGTTTCATTATGACTTGGCCCTTTTTTCGTATTTGTTGCCGACAACCGTACATTCGGGCAAGCAAAACCAAAGAAGCATGTCAGAGTTTCCGTCATTCAAAACCTTAAAACTTCCAGCTTCGAAAACAACTTCAACGATATAGTTCGCCCACTGTAAAAGATCTCCCTCAAAAATTTCTTGACCACCCTTGTCGTGCAGACCGGTAAACTGAAGCCATTCGGAACGTTGTCTGAAATTAAGAAAATCGACATCCCGGGTATTGACCGTAGAGAAGCGCCAAATATTTTGCAGTGATGCCACATCCTGAAATAATGCCTTAAATTTGATGTTATTGATATCCATATGTTCATAACCCCAAAAAGCCTCGAAACCGGGCAGCGTCTCGAGATTATTTTATAAATTGATAGCCTGCCTGCTATCTCCATCAATAATACTGATAATATAACAATTCTCTATCTCCTTCTACAAAGAGGCATAAAATCACTCCTTGATGAAAAGGTGCAGGCTCTTGCATGACTTGATGGTATCGAGACTCCAAAATGAGTATATAATTCACTACCTTTCCTCCATTGTACTTATTTTCAATGTGTCAAGAAGCGGTAATGATTAATAACAGTACGCGTCTCGATTTTTACGAGGGGTGCCGAGCAAGGGCTATTATGCTTGCCCTTGAAGAGGATCGTTATACAGGTGATATTACCACTATGGCAACGATTGACCCCCTTCAGGAGGGTGGTGCGGTTTTGAGAGCCAAAGAGAATGGCGTTGTGGCAGGTCTTGATGTTGTCATGCAGGTTTTTGCGGCTTGTGATCCGGGACTTTCTGTCCAACTTTATTCCAGGGATGGGGAAGCTGTGCGCTGCGGAGACTTGATACTTGAAGTGACTGGCAAGCTGGCACCTCTCCTTGTCGGAGAACGCACCGCACTTAATTTTATGCAGCGCATGTCGGGGATTGCCACCAAAACGAGGGGCTATGTTGATAAGGTGAGCCACACAGGGGTAAAAATTCTTGATACCCGGAAAACAGCTCCCGGTCTGCGCTATTTCGACAAAGAGGCAGTCAATATTGGCGGTGGGCAGAATCACCGTTTTGGTCTCTTCGATTTGATTCTCATCAAGGATAACCATATTGATGCGTCCGGCGGCATAGCTCAGGCTATTTGTCATGCACAAGTATACCGTGAGAAAGAAAAACTTGATGTGAAGATCGAAACTGAGGTTCGTTCCATGGATGAGTTGAGTAAAGCTTTAGTCTGTTTGCCGGATATTATTCTGCTTGATAACTTTACCCCAGGCCTGCTGAAAGAGGCCGTCGATTATGTCAAAACCGCTTGCAGTACTGTTCTTCTTGAAGCGTCCGGTAATATCGGGATGCACAATGTGGTTGAGGTGGCTGAAACCGGCGTAGATTTTATTTCTGTCGGTGAACTGACGCACAGTGTCAAGGCTCTTGATCTTTCCATGACAATCAGGCTTGTCTGAACCGGTGGAAATATGGAAGTTGGAATAGACATTGTTGATCTTGATCGGATTGAAACGCTGTACAGTCGCTACGGAATGAAGTTTCTCCAACGGTTTCTTTCTGAAGAAGAGATTACCCTCTGTTTACAGAAACCCCAGGTGATTGCAAGTATAGCCGGTCGCTTCGCAGCCAAGGAGGCGGTTGTCAAGGCTCTTGGTACAGGGTTTTCCGGTGGGGTTCACTGGAAGAGTTTTGAAATACTCAACAATGAACAGGGCAGGCCTTATGTGCGGCCATCTCATGCGCAAAGCATTTCTTCTGGCTGCTCAATTAAAATTTCGATTGCTCACGACCGTCATGCTGCGGTTGCTATGGCACTGATTGATGGGTTATGAGAACAAAAAAAGCAGGCACTCTTAAAATGCCTGCTTTTCTACTCAGTGACTGTTCGCAAAATCAGCCCTTATGAACAGGAAGAGGCTTTTCTTCCTCGGTGATCGTTATCTTTGATTTAATAATATCGTAGATCTTCTCTTTCAGGATGGTATCGGTAACGTAATCCCTGAATTCGGCTGACATATAGGTGTTCAGGATATCTTCGACAGGCATGGTTCCTTTTTTTTCTGCCTCTTTTTCTGCAAAAGCCTTAATGTCGTCGTCTGATACTTCCAGCTTGTTGAGCTCAGCTATTTTCTGGCTGATAAGAAGCCATTGTGCGTGTTTTTCAGCATTTGGCCTCATTGCTACATGAAACTGTTTTTCGTCCAGCTCTTTCGGGAAGTTGCCGCCGATCTGGCGCTTGGCATTTTCAACGAGCATGTTCGAGAAAGATTCAATCATGGACTTTGGAGCAGGTACAGGATTTTCTTCAATCAGTTTTGCCGAGATGGACTCAATGAACTCTTCTTCAGACTTCATCGTAAAGTGCAGTTCGAGCTGGATTCGGACGTCTGCGGTGAAATCTGCTACCGATTCAAACCGTTGTCCCGTAATCTCTTTAACCAGCTCATCGGTCAGTTCGGGAAGCTCAAGTCGTTTGATTTCACTGATGGTAACACGGAAACGGGAAATTTCGGCATCAGCATCTTGATGTTCATTTTCAATATCGACAACTTCGCCAGCTTTTTTTCCTGTCAGCGCTTTGCGGAAAGGATTTTCGTCAGGAAGATACTCCAGAGTAAAGTGATGGTTTTCAGTCTTGTGATCCTCGTCAGGTTCGCCTGCTTCGTTGAGTCTGACGACATCGCCGATAACCGTGTCGGTTGATGATGCAGCCTCATCGACACTGATCAACGTTCCGTGACTTTTGAGAACAAGTTTTATTTCGCGGTCGACATCCTCATCAGTAATAGTATAATGGGCTTTGGTAAAGGTATAGTCGCTGAAATCCTTAAGTTCGAATTCGGGATGGATTTCGTAGGAAAGCTGGATTGTCAGTTGATCTGGCGTAAAGGAGAAGTCGATGATCTGTGCGCGGTTTGCCGGTTTTATATTTTCGGCATCAGCAATCTCCCCAAAATATTTTGATGCCATTTTTTCGGCTATGGTCGTCTCAATAGAGGGGCCAGCCAGTTTTTTAATCAGGCTTTCAGGTGCGTGCCCTTTTCTGAACCCCTTGATCTGTACGCTTCTCTTGGCTTCTTCCAGTTCCTGTTTATATTCGGCACCGAACTCTTCCGGGGAAAGAATAATTTCCAATACCTGTTCGGTTTCGCTGACGTTCTTGATATTCTTTTGCAAGGCTCTCTTGGTTAATGAGTCATTGAGAAAAACTAAAAGTAAAGAAGGTACAAATTATTCCTGTTTTTTTAAAATAGCGCTTGTTTTGTGCCTTATCGTCCTGGTTTATAGATCAGTGTTGCATAAGGTGCATCATGCAGTATTCGCATGGAGGCTTCAGCGATATCTTCTGCAGTGACCGCTTCGATAGCGGCTGTTTTTTCCGCTGGCTCGATGTACCGTCCGAAGTAGGAAAGGTCGGAAGAGGTCTGTGACATTCTGCGTGTCATTTTTTCCATGCCCATAATATGGTACCCGAGCAGTTTCGTTTTCGCGGCCCGCACCTCTTCCGGGTCAGGATTTTTCAGCGCATCGCTCTGGAGCAGCTCCCTGATGAGTTCCAGAGTGACCTTCGTTTTGTTGCTGTCGGTACCCGCATAGATATTAATTGCGGTCAGATCGTCAAAAAAGGTGAGTGAAGAATAGACGTTGTAAGCCAGTCCCCGTTTCTCCCGAAGTTCCAGATTCAGTATGGAGCTCATGCCGTTACCGAGCATGGTGTTGAGCACCATCAGGCTGTAATAGAGTGGGTCATGCCGTGGTATAGCTGTTCCGAGCACAATCTGTGTCTGGCAGACCCTTTTTTTCAGCGTGAGTGTAAAGGGAGTGTAATGTTCAGCAAGGAATGGCTGGCGAACATATTCGTTGTCGGACGATTCACCAAGTGCTCCAAGAAAACGTTCGCTCAACCGCATGATTTCGTCGTGAGAAACCTTGCCGGTTGCGGTGAGCAACATTTTTTTCGGGATATAATGCCGGCGCATGAAGTTTTTCAGATCATCATCGCTAAAGGCTTCAACGCTCTCTTCTGTCCCGAGGATCGGCTTGCCAAGCGGGTGGTTTGGAAACGAGCGCAGGTCGAACTCCTCAAAAACAAGCTCTTCAGGGGTATCATTAACGCTGCTGATCTCCTCAATAACAACCTCTTTTTCCTTATCGATCTCTTCAAGAGGAAAAATCGGGTCACAGACAAGATCAGAGAGCAAGTCAAAAGAGGGTTCAAGGTGTTCGTCCAGACAGCGAAGAAAGATACAGGTGTGTTCCTTGGTCGTGTAGGCATCAAGGTAACCACCGTTTTTTTCGATGTTTCTTGCGATGTCGATATAGGTGCGCCGCCGGGTTCCTTTAAAAAGTGCATGTTCAATGAAATGCGCCAGTCCCTGACTTTTTTCGGGATCATCGCGTGACCCGGCATCAATCTGGATGCCGAGGGTAATGCTTTGTACGTATGGAACAGTATCAGTGACGATTCTCAACCTGTTCGCAAGAATATCCTGATGAACGGAAAAGGGTACTGCCAGAGGCTGCGAATTATCTGTCGTCATTACTGAAATAATTTTCTGAAGCTTGTGATCGGAATTGAGTGCAATGTAGTTTTAATTCTTATTTTTACGAACAGTGAAGCTATGCTCTCATTTATATAATAAGAGCAGAACTCTTTTGTTTAGTTTTTGACGAAAAAATAGCGCATTTTTGTTTGGCATAAAACGGCAGTTGTTTACAAGGGTTTCACGAGATCAGGTATCGGGAAGAGAACAGAGGGAAATATTCAGCATTTAATGCTCAACTCATCAATTGTCATAACCGGGGCTACCGGATATATAGGTTCCCAGATCCTTCTTGCGCTGCTCTCACGATATTCTGGAGAGGTCAAGTGCAGGGTGATTGCGCGCAAAAGCTCGGACTGCTCTTTTCTGAAGGGGTTGCCGGTTGATATTGTATGGGCAGACATTCTTGATCCTCTCGTTCTCAATGAGGCGTTCGAAGGAGCGGAGACGGTGTTTCATTGTGCCGGACTGATTTCCTATACAAGGAATTTTCGTAATGCTCTTTATGAAACCAATGTGCTTGGGACAAGGAACGTGGTCAATGCGTCTCTTTTCAATAATGTCCGAAGGCTTGTTCTGACCAGCTCAATCGCAGCCGTCGGAGTTCCTGAGGATGGTTCTGCGGCCAGTGAATCAACATCTTTTCAGGAGTGGCAGCGCAGGAACGGTTATATGGAAGCCAAGCATCTTGCAGAACTTGAGGGGCTTCGTGGTGTGGCCGAGGGGCTTGAAGTTGTGCTGGTCAACCCCGGTGTTGTGATCGGCGTGGACCCGCAGAACCAGGCATCGGTCAGCTCCTCGAACGAAGTGCTGCGTTTGATTTATCAAGGTAAATTGCCGCTGTTTCCTTCAGGAGGCACCGGTTTTGTTGACGTTCGTGATGTGGCCGATGCACATATTGCAGCATGGGAAAAGGGCCGTTCAGGGGAACGTTATATTGTTGTGGGTCATAACCTTTCTTTTCAGGAGCTTGTTTCTCGCATCAAGAGTTGTGATGGCAGTCATACGGGACAACCATTTATGGTGCCTGATGGCCTGGGGTTGCTTGCCGGTCTCGGCGGTGAATGTTGGTCGATGCTGTTGAACCGTCCCTCTTTTATCAGCATGGAAAGCATACGCCTCTCTTCAAGGAAGCTTGCATACAGTAACACGAGGTCTGTACAGGAATTGAGCTTGCGTTACCGGGATCTGCCTGAAACGCTCAAGACCATTTTAACCTGAAAAGATTTCGTTTTCTCCAATTATATCATGCTTGTTTAATTATGGATACTCAGAAAACAGAACAGAAGTCAGTCGCTGTTGATCCTGCAAAACTCAAACAACTTAATCTGGCGGTTGAAGCCCTCGAAAAACAGTTTGGCAAGGGAGCTATCATGCGGATGGGTGACGATTCTGCGGGGATGAAGGTGCAGTCGATTTCCACAGGATCAATGGCGCTTGATTTTGCCCTCGGCGTTGGCGGGTTGCCGCGTGGAAGGGTCACTGAAATTTACGGACCGGAATCTTCTGGCAAGACGACTCTTGCCCTGCATGTTATTGCTGAGGCGCAGAAAGAGGGTGGCATAGCCGCTATCGTCGATGCCGAACATGCGTTTGATCCGACCTACGCCCGCAAGCTCGGTGTTGACATCAATGCACTCCTCATCAGCCAGCCGGAATCAGGTGAACAGGCGCTTTCCATTGTCGAAACCCTGGTCAGGAGTGGCGCCATTGATGTTGTCGTGGTTGATTCCGTTGCTGCACTGGTGCCCCAGGCAGAGCTTGAGGGAGAGATGGGTGACAGTGTCATGGGATTGCAGGCCCGGCTTATGAGTCAGGCACTGCGCAAACTTACCGGTGCGATATCAAAATCGTGTGCAGTCTGTATTTTCATCAATCAACTGCGCGATAAAATCGGAGTTATGTATGGCAGCCCGGAAACAACGACCGGCGGCAAGGCCCTGAAATTTTATGCCTCAGTACGTCTCGATATTCGTAAAATTGCCCAGATCAAGGATGGTGAGGAGAGCACCGGAAACCGCACCAGAGTCAAGGTTGTTAAAAACAAGGTGGCGCCACCCTTCAAGACGGCCGAGTTTGATATTCTTTACGGAGAAGGCATTTCTGCAATAGGCGAGCTTATTGATCTGGGCGTTGAATTCGGGGTGATCAAAAAGGCCGGTTCGTGGTTCAGTTATGGTCAGGAAAAGCTTGGACAGGGGCGTGAAACGGTGAAAAAAGCCCTTCGTGAAGATCCTCTGCTCTATAAAAAGATTCATGCGCAGGTCAAGGAGTTGATGATAGGACCAGCGGAGATTATTACCGGGTCGGAATGAAAATCGGAACGCTTGATATAGATCGCCCGGTCATCCTTGCGCCGATGGAAGATGTGACCGACAGGGCCTTCAGGCAACTTTGCAAGCGCCATGGAGCGGATATTGTCTATACCGAGTTTATCAGTGCTGAAGCCCTGCGCCGGGGTGTTGAAAAGTCTTTGCGCAAGTTGCAGACCGATTCCATTGAGATGCCATTTGCCATACAGATTTTTGGCAACAGTGTTGAGTCGATGGTGGAGGCTGCGGTGATTGCCGAGGAGTATGGCCCCGACTATCTCGACATCAATTTCGGCTGTCCTACCAAGAAGGTAGCTGGAAAGGGAGCAGGTGCTGCGCTGCTGAGGGAGCCGGAGAAGATGGCGCAAATTTCTGAAGCGGTTGTCAACGCGGTTAAAATTCCGGTGACCGCCAAAACAAGAATTGGCTGGGATCTCGAATCGATCAATATTCTTGATATTCTTCCCCGACTTGAAGATGCCGGTATTCAGGCGCTGGCGCTGCATGGGCGCACGCGGAGCCAGATGTACAAGGGGAAGGCAGACTGGAGCTGGATTCGTGCCGCGAAAGAGCAGGCGCGGATTCCGATTATTGCCAATGGCGATATCTGGTCAGCCGAAGATGCTGTCGCGATGTTTGCCGAGACCGGAGCCGACGGAGTGATGATTGGTCGCGGTTCAATTGGCAATCCCTTTATTTTTGAACAGGCAAAGCAGCTCATCAAAACCGGCAAGTCGATGCCGATGCCAGATTTCCGCCAAAGGATACATGCGGCAATTGATCACCTGACGCTCTCGGTGCAGTTCAAGGGGGAGAAGTATGGAAATCTTGAGATGCGTCGTCACTACTCCACCTACCTGAAGGCGCTGCCGATGGTTTCGCGGGTACGCAACAAGCTGGTGCGTGAGGATGGGTGGGAGCAGGTTATCCAGATTCTTCTCGACTACGAAGCGGAGTGTGAGGGATATGCACGGGAAGGAAAGATTTATGACGATACAGAGAGCTTGAATGACCATTCAGATAAACTGGTACTGAATTATTAAGTTAAAACCATAAAACAAGTTATGAGTAGTTCGGATTTTTGCTGTCGGGTAGCGGTGCTTGGCGCAACTGGCTTGGTGGGTCGCACCATGATCAAGGTTCTGGAAGAGAGAAATTTTCCGGTCAGTGACATCGTCCCGCTTGCTTCGTCCAGAAGCGTTGGCCAGGTGATAACCTTCAAGGGTCGTGAGTTCATTATTCGTGAACCATCAAAAGAGGCATTCCAGGGTGTCGATATCGCGCTTTTTTCGGCAGGCGCAAAAGCAAGTCGCGAGTGGGCGCAGATTGCGGCAGGGGAGGGTGCGGTTGTTATCGATAACTCATCGGCTTTCCGCATGGATACTGATGTGCCGCTTGTTGTCCCTGAGGTTAATCCCGGAGATATTTTCAAGGGTGATGGCACCCCTGAGCCGATTATTGCCAACCCCAACTGTTCAACTATTCAGATGGTGGTGGTGCTCAAGCCGCTGCATGACCGTTTCGGGTTAAAGAGGGTTGTTGTTTCGACCTACCAGTCTGTTACTGGCAAGGGGAAAGTGGGGCGCGATGCCCTTGAGAGCGAACTTGCCGGCGAGAAGCAGGATGAATTTACCCATTTTCACCAGATTGCTTTCAATGCCGTGCCGCAGATTGATGTCTTTACGGATAACGGCTACACCAAGGAGGAGATGAAGATGGTGAACGAGACCCGCAAGATTATGGGCGACGATGCTATCAGTGTTTCTCCTACAACTGTTCGCATTCCCGTCTATGGAGGTCATGGTGAGTCGCTCAACATTGAGCTGGAGCGGGATTTTGATATTGATGAGCTGCGCGAGCTTCTGCGCACCTCGCCCGGCATTATTTTACAGGACGACCCTTCGGCACGAATCTACCCCATGCCGCTCACCTCACACGAACGTGACGAGGTCTTTGTGGGCAGGATTCGCCGCGACTACTGGCACCCCCGCACGCTGAACATGTGGATTGTGGCCGATAACCTCCGCAAAGGCGCCGCCACCAATGCGGTGCAGATTGCCGAGGTGATTGCCTCTCGATGGTAGCAACTGCCCGTTTATGCTGAAAGAGCCATCAGCGCCTTGCTGGTGGCTTTTGTGGCTGAGGGAGATTGATCTCTTTTCAGAGCTGTATGGCGAACTGTTTGAACCACTCAAAGAGAAGGAGTTTTTCAGTTCGTTCACTCTCGAAGGTCGCACCTTGAGCTGGAGCAACGGAGCTGATTTTGCGCCCGAGTTTCTGAGGGTGCACGTTGCCTGCCCCTTGCAACTATGAGCTGTCTGTGATCGGAAAAAAGAAAACTATCACCCATATTATCTTTTTGAGGCGGACACTATCGCGATAAATCATCTTTTATGAAAGGCTGTCTGAGAGGCATAATTCGCAAAAAGATTTTTGATGTCCGTTCAGTTTCAGGGAGTATCTCCGCTACAACAAGGTTGAACCGTCAAAGCCTGCAGAAGCGTGGACAACGTCTGATCGCTCAACAATTGAGGGTACACTTCGCAACTATCTTGCGTTTGGAGGATTTCCCGAAGCGATTGACATCAAAGGACGTGACCGCCAGGAGTTGCTTCGGGCTTCTGTTGATGTTGCGCTCCTGCGTGATGTTGTTGAGCGTTACGCTGTGACAAACCCGGTAGCATTGCGCTGGATGGTGTGTCAACTGCCTGGAAATGCAGCAGGTTCATTCAGCATTAACCGTTTTTACGCCGATTTAAAATCTCA
>JBAXBW010000028.1:0-18942 GCA_037141805.1 Chlorobiaceae bacterium
TCCAGACGATCCGGGGGAGCTGTATGTCGAGGAGTTTTGACCTCTCAGTGTGAAGCTGAACGCTCTAACAATCAGCATCGCCATCACCGTCGTTTTGCCTGCACCGCCGCTGGTCTGTCAACTATTTGCTGCTTCTTTGGCTAAGGAATCGGCGAAATGAACTCCGCACTGCGGCGGGTTACCTGCCAACAAACATAGATGATTTGGCGGACTACAAAGTTTCAAAACCCGCCATTTGTTCACAGCCTTTGTTATGCACTGGGCTTTGTTGAACTTTCAAGTTTCTTCTTTCTGAAATACTCAACAATCTCTTCTTTTGTCATTCTGGAGAGCTTTTCACTCAATTTCTCTCGTTGTTCCCGCATAAATTGTACTGCGTCAAACGTTTTCTTAGCTGTTGTCTTCATAGGTCATAAAGTCTCTGGGTGAACGAATCTCTAATTCTTTGTAGCCATTTTTGATGTTGATTGCATTATAGACGCGAATTCGCTGAACATTCACAATATGTTTGAAATTCCAGCTAATCAAAAAGTCAGCATGGTTTATTGTTGCCAAGGCAATATGCAAGCAGTCTGCAAAACATGTCTGGCCGACAACTTTTTCCGCGATGTATTGTGTTGCTAATTCAACCGTTTCGTCATTAATTTCAATGAATTCTGTGTTCTCCGCTTTCAGGTTTGTAACAAGTTTCTTGACTCTCTCTGGTGCAGAACTAAGTTCGTCTTGCGTCACTGGGGAAAATAAAAGTCTAAATTCACCATTCTGAAGTCTTCCAAAAAGTGGTCTTGTAAATGCGGAAAATTCTTCGTCGAAGTAACCGCCAAAAACGGAAGTGTCGATATAAAGTCTTTGTTTCATGGCATAAAGATAGTATAAATCCCTGAAATTTCGTCTGATTTTCAAGGCATTGCGTTTTTTTTCTTGGTTATTGTATTGTTTTATGAGGGGTTACGAGGTGTTTTCTGTCTGTTTACAACGACTTTTTTACAAGCCACAAATCTTCACTTTTCTTGCTTGCTTAATAGCTTCACCGAGCAAGTCAAGCCGTAATTCCTTTTCAAATGCGTCACGCCTTGGAGTGTTAGGTTTTCCTATATGTTTATCGATAACATCGTCAAGGCTGATTGTTTTTAATGGTGTTCCTTATAAGCCGAAAAATTTCAGGGCATTTCTGGAGCGTCATGCCATTGCAGGGGCAAGCTTCCACCGATGCCCCACAATCGGAAACATCACTTTCGGCAGACGAAAAGATAATATTCGAGAAGATTTCGCCAGCGATAGTCCTTTGCTGATTTGCGGCTTATTATAAATATTCTGATATTAGTAGCATGACTACCAATAATCGAATAAAATTAAAATCAACACTTGCCAGCCACACTCAGGGCACTGTTGATTTGGCATCATGGCTCGAGCAACGTGGCATATCCCATGACCTCCAGAAGCATTACCGCAAAAGCGGCTGGATGGAATCCGTTGGTACCGGAGCGCTGAAACGACCCGGTGAAGAGGTGACATGGCAAGGTGCCCTCTATACCCTGCAAACGCAAGCCAAACTGCCGCTTCATGCCGGGGCGCTCACGGCCTTTGCTTTGCAGGGTTTTGCGCATTATCTGCGTTTTGGCAAACAGACCGTCTATTTATTTTCTCCCATCAAAACACGTTTGCCGGCATGGTTCAGAAACTATGACTGGCCGCAACTGATCGTCCATGAAAAAACATCATTCCTGCCAAACGACACAGGAATAACTGATCTGCCATTACCCTTGTTTTCCTTATGCATCTCTTCGCCGGAGCGGGCAATTCTCGAATGTCTGTACCTTTCTCCGGATACTCTGAATCTGGTGGAGTGCTATCAGATCATGGAAGGCTTGACAACACTTCGCCCACAAATGGTAAAGGATCTTCTTGAGCAATGCCGTTCAATCAAGGTAAAACGCCTTTTTCTCTACATGGCCGAAAAAGCAGGACATGAGTGGTATAAGCGCCTTGATCATGCTAAACTTGATCTCGGAAAAGGAGCAAGAAGTATCGTTAAAGGCGGCGTGTATGTTGAAAAATATGCTCTCAACCTGCCAGAGGAGCTGGTAAAGTTATGATAGACCCAGTGTATCGCCAGCAGGTTGACCTCCTGCTTCAAGTGTTGCCCTTGTAGCCAAAGAAAAGGTCTTTGCGTTAAAAGGTGGCACGGCAATCAATCTGTTTGTACGAGATATGCCCCGGTTATCTGTCGATATTGACCTGACCTATTTGCCTCTTGATGACCGTGATACTGCGATGCGAGGAATATCTGAGGCAGCAAAAGCGCTGTAAAGCGGCAGGAAGGTGATCTTTTGCTCTGGAAGATCTGCGTATTGGCGGTCGGAAAAGACCAGTGCTTTGCCACATTGACCAGGTTTTGCCTACCTGACGAGCGCCCCGCAGGATGAGGGGTTTGCGACGTGTTCCTTCCTGCCAGCGCTGAAGATCGTTATCAATAAATCGAAGCATAAGCCATGGTTAAAGTAGCCTCAATACGGATATTTTGATTTACAAGGCAATTTATGCTTTTTTGATATAGAAATACAAGGTAGTTTGATCGGGAAGTTCGACAAGAGCGATGACTTATGCAGCGATTCCGGCGTTGAGATACAAAAATCCAGACGGTTTTGCTTATATTGGTGCTCGTCAGTGATGAGTTTTTGTTCGCTCTTTGTTCATCAGACAATACTTAAAGAAAGCAGGGGTTCGCTGACGCAGGGGGGATAAGGTGTGGACAATAAAGGACTCGAACCTTTGACCTCTCGCGTGTGAGGCGAACGCTCTAACCAACTGAGCTAATTGTCCAGAATTTTCAGCCGTAGTATAGGATTTGAGAGCCATTTTTGCAACTTTGCTAACCGTTATTTTTAATTTTGAATGATATTATAGACAGAGAAAATCGGGTAACAAAAGAGGGGAAGATGATGCGTTGTCTTTATAGCAGAGTGTTCATGGTGATGCTGCTTGCCTCTCTTCTGTTCAGTAATGCGGCTGTTGCCAGTGACGCGGTTGAACGTGCAGGTGAAATTCTTCAGCTTGTTTTGCCAGTCACTGGAGCCAGCATTGCTCTTGTCCGGGATGACGATGAGGGGCTCAAGCAACTTGCCAAATCAGGTGCGCTCACGCTAGCTCTCACTTTCGGGTTGAAGTATACCATTTCAGCTACTCGTCCTGATGGAGGAGATCACTCGTTTCCATCAGGGCACACCTCAATTGCATTCTCATCGGCAGAGTTTATTCTTGAACGATATGGATTGAATTATGGTATTCCTGCTTATGTTGCAGCCTCATTCACAGGGTACAGCCGGGTAGAATCCAAACGACACTACACTCGAGATGTGGTTGCCGGTGCACTCATTGGCATAGGGAGCAGTTTGTTCTTTACAGAGCCATATAAGGATTGGCATATTCAACCCGAAGTTGCCAGCTCATTGTATGGGCTGACATTTTCTCGTGTGTGGTAGTCGTGTTACGTCACACGTTATTATTCCCATAAAAAGTGTTAACTGAATCATTGGCCTTTTTGCAAAATTCAAACTCGGAAATCATGGATGAAAATAATCAGGTGTCAACAATTAAAAATGCAGTCGGGATGGCTGGAGGTGCAGTGTTACTTGCTCCGATCAGCTTTCCGGTTCTCCATGCGTTAACCGGTATTGCTGTGGCTGGGCTCGGACTTTTTGCTGCAGGAACTGTTGTCGTCAAGACAGTAAGTGCGTTAAGTGGCGGGCTAAATCCGACGAAAGACAATAATGGCGCTGGTTAAATTGACGGTTGCACAATAAATAAGATGCTATGAACTATAATCAGTTGACTCCAGATGAAGAGAGGGTAATTGTTCAGAAAGGAACTGAAATGCCCGGAAGTGGAAAGTATTACCTGAACAAGGAGTCGGGGAATTATCTCTGTCGCCGATGTGATACACCGCTATTCAGATCGTCTGACAAATTTGATTCAGGCACTGGATGGCCAAGTTTTGATGATGCAATAGAAGGCGCGGTGAGGCAGATTCCTGATGCCGATGGACGGCGTACGGAAATAGTGTGCGCTAATTGCGGCGCCCATCTCGGTCATGTTTTTTTCAGGGAGGGGTTGACCGGAAAAAATGTGCGTCACTGTGTTAATTCAATATCATTGAGTTTTTTGCCGGAAAATAACTCTGCAGAGGTGACGCAAAAGGCGATTTTTGCCGGTGGATGTTTCTGGGGTGTTGAGTACCATTTCAAAAAAGTTAAGGGTGTGCTTTCCGTAACATCAGGCTATACTGGTGGTGTCATTGATAATCCCTCCTATAAACAGGTTTGTACTGGAAAAACAGGACATGCTGAGGCGGTGGAGGTTGAGTTCGATGCGGCGCTGGTTAGCTATGAATCCCTTGCCAAACTCTTTTTTGAGATTCATGATCCCACACAGCCTAATCGGCAGGGGCCTGATATTGGAACACAGTACCGTTCAGCCATATTTTATATCGATGAGGATCAGAAAAAAGTAGCGGAACAGCTTATTGGTGAGTTAAAGAGCAACGGTTATCATGTTGTGACTAGTGTTGAAAAGGCCGGGATATTTTGGTATGCCGAGGAGTACCATCAGAACTACTACCAAAAAACCGGTCATCAACCCTATTGCCATATATACCAGAAACGTTTTTAGGCCCATTGTTTTTTCGTAAGTGCACAAAATCACCTGCGGTACCTCTTTCTAATGTTTTACTATGATAAGCGGATATGATCTGGTAGCTGTCTGGCGGGAGTACAAGAAGCAGGAAAGTGGTCAAGTAGCAGCCGATCTCAATATTGGTGATTACAGGGGATATGTGGCGGGAGTGTGCGATGTGTGTAACCGCTGGCTATTTACAACTCCCCAGGGGACTACTCAGGGGCAGGTCTGTGCTGTGGTGGGGAAGTGGCTTGAGGAACATCCCGCGAAATGGCATAAACCGGCAATGGGTCTTGTAATACAGGCTCTTCAGGAAGGTTTTCCCTATTATCAAAAAAAACGGAGACGAATGCGGCTGATCTTTCTTTGGGTTGACAAGTTAACATCTACCAGTGTTAGTAATTGAGGGTGATACTGTCGCTGGCTCTACGGTACACATAGCTTTTCGGGTTTTCTATCTTTTTGACGGTGAAAAGCTTTGATGCTCGCTCCCAAAGGTCTGTATCTTCGGCGTATTCAAGATCTCTGAATCCCTCCAGTGCCATAAAGAGTTCTCTTGTTCCAAACAGGGTTCCGCAAAGGATACATTGACGGATGTTTATAAGTTTGTCGGGACGGTAGTAGTCTTTTATCATAATTGGGTCATCGCATAAAAATCCTCCAGAAAGCAACGCAACGTCCCGCATTTCCTCGATAAGCGCTATTCTTGTTTCGAGATGCTTTTCCAAATAATGGTCGTCGCTGTCCAGAAAGGTGATATAGTGACCGAAAGATGCCTGAATGCCCGCATTGCGGGAGAGTGCAGCTTTACGGTTCTTATGCTTCATGTAGCGGATATTGGAATATCGGCTTACATAAGGGTCAAGCGCTTCAAAGGTTTTGTCCGTGCTGCCGTCATCAACAATAATGAGCTCCCAGTTTTTGAATGACTGAGAAATAACGCTTTTCACCGCGTTTTCGAGATGCCGGACCCTGTTCAGGGTAGGTATAATGATTGAAATGTCGGGTTTGTAGCTGAATCTCATGGTCTTGCAGCCCGGATGGCAAAGGCGCAAATCAGCATGCCGGCAACAAGAAAGTTCTGCGCAATTGCGTTATATCGCACATCCATCGTTCCAGGAGATTTTACCAAGGCAAACTGCAGAATAAACTGTGGAATGACGAGGGCGGCGACAATTATTCCATAGGTAGTCTGGTCGATCATGAACAGATAGCATGCGGCGAGAAGCTGGCCGGTATTGATGAGCACTGCGGCAATTTTGGCTGCATTGGTCTCTCCGAAGACCACTGGCAGCGTTCTGATGCCAACTTGCCTGTCGCCTTCGATCGATTTAAAATCGTTGATGGTCATCGTGCCTGTGCTGGAGAAAGTGAAAAGAGCGGCAATAATCAGCGAAGGCTGAAGCGATGAGAAGGTAACGCCGTTGTTATAGGCGATTTCACCGGCTATCCATGGAATAATAAGGTAGGAAACCGCCACAATGATATTGCCTGCCCAAAGCCTTTTTTTTAGTTTGATCGGGTTTGCACTGTAGAGGTGAGCATTGACAATGCCGATAACAACATAAAAACCGATCAGGGGATGAATCAGATAGCCTGTGATGACCGAAAGAACCGACCATAGGGCAATCAGGATAGTGGCATTTTTCAGCGATATGGCCCCGCCGGGTATTGGACGGTTTGGTTCGTTGATTTCATCAAGATCCCGGTCAAAATAGTCGTTCAGCATCTGGCAGGTACCACTGGCCAGTGGACCGGTAAGTAACATGCCGAGTATAAACTTCAATCCTGAAATCTCGTTCCATCCAAAGGCACCGCTTGCCACTGCGCCGCAGAGAAAGCTCCACATAACCGGAATCCAGGTAACCGGTTTGAGAAATCGTATAACCAATGCAAGCCTGGAGAGATTTTCGGGAGGCATCGGTCGGGCATTAACCAGTTTACGGACACTTAATGGCGTACTGAACTCACCGTTACCCGGTTGCTGTTCTGAATTCTTGATTGAACGAAAATCACTCACCCTTACTTGCTTATGTTTTAATAACCTCTATATCGGTTTATGATAAAATTTGCCTCCGTAACCGATTTTAAACATCCATAACTGTACCATATTCTTTGATATATATCAAGGGTGCCTCAATCAAGTCATAGTTGATTCTTGTGTCAATTACGATTCGTGTCCAATGACCTCCGAGACAGGCAAGGATATTGATGCAGGGAACAAGTTATAACGATACTCGGTGAGTTGCTAATTTCATAAATAATTTTTTAGGCTTACCTTGTGGTTAAGGAGAGAGGTAAGACTCTTTTCCGTGTTGCCGGTTATGACGCTTTTCAAGTCATAACGGTGGCAAGCGTTTTGCGCTGTCAAAAACAGACAAATTACAGTGAACTTTTATGATTGACAGTAATGTATTACTTGCATTTTTTTCAACATCAGTTATTCTTGCTCTCTCTCCTGGACCCGACAACCTTTTCGTTATGGCGCAGTCAGCCCAGAATGGACGTAAGGCAGGACTCTATGTAACACTTGGTTTGGGGACAGGTCTTATCGGACATACCGTTGCGGTTGCTTTTGGACTTGCCGCCATTGTGCACTCGTCTATGCTTGCTTTTGGTATTATGAAATTTATGGGAGCAGCATATCTGCTTTATCTTGCATGGCAGGCACTCAGGGTGACAACGACAACTGTTCAGCGGCAGCCGGTTCAGGCGCTATCCCGGGGAAGTCTTTACCGGCGCGGGATTCTTATGAATTTGACCAATCCCAAGGTTTCATTCTTTTTTATGGCTTTTTTGCCGCAGTTTGCTGATTCTCATCATGGTTCCATGATTTTGCAGTTTTTTCAACTCGGGGGTATTTTCATCATGGCAACCTTACTGGTATTCGGCGTTATCAGCCTGTTTGCTGGTGGACTTGGCGACAGATTTCGCAACTCTGCCCTGGCACAGAAGACTGTCAACAGGATCGCTGCTTTAGTGTTTATAGGGCTTGCGGTGAAATTGGCATTATCTGAACGGTAAAGAGGGGATGCTCGAAGTTCAAAAAGCAAGGCATGAAATAATTTTTTTGTACCTTCGGATTCCTTTATTGAAAATGAGGTAAGTCATTATATTATATCTTGAAATTAAAGAACGGTTATATTCCACTCATGCCACATCAAATCCTGATATCCGCGATTTCCCGTTCACGGAAACAGGCCTTCCTTACAAACAGGAAGCTCTCTGACTTGATTCTGCGAAAATCAACGGTCATAGCTTTTTTTGTCGTCATTACGGCCATGATCGCACCACTTGTGCTGCACGCTCAAACAAGAGATGATTCACTACAGTCTCAGGTTCAAATTAATTCCTATATCGTCAAGGAAACAGGAAGCTCCAAAGTATTGATGGCCAAAGATATTGACCGACCAGTTTCTCCGGCCAGCCTGACCAAGATACTGACCTGTATTATGGCGATTGAAAGTGGCCGAATGGATCAGGATGTGCTGATTACAAAAGAGTCGACGATGGTTGAGCCATCTAAAGCAGGATTCAAACAGGGAGATAAAATCAAGCTTGTCGATCTGGTTAAGGCGGCTATGGTCAATTCAAGCAATGATGCTGCATTTGCCATAGCGATACATCTTTCAGGGAATATTGACTCGTTTGTTGCCTCCATGAACTCTAAGGCAAAGATGCTTGGAATGAAAAATTCCCGGTTTACCAACCCGGCCGGTTTTGATAAAGGCATTTATGCAGGCAATATATCAACAGCAGAGGATCTTTTACGGCTTACGGAATATGCAGTCAGGAATCCTGTGTTTAACCAGGTCGCCCGACTTGAGAAAGCAGTTTTTATGGAGCAGACGACTCATAAAATTTATTGTCTGAGAACACACAACAAGCTTCTTGATAGATATCCTTATGCTGTTGGTATCAAGACCGGTTATACAACCAAGGCTGGTGGGTGTTTGATTGCAAGAGCCATAAAAGACAACAAGGATATTCTGCTTGTGATGCTGAATGCCAAAATCGACCGATGGAATGTCGCTGCCAACTTGTTCGACATGGCATTTATGGACAAAGTACCGAATCCTGATTCAGCTCTTTCCGGGGATCTTGTCGTTCAGGGAGAGCGTCGATCGGAAGCAGTCACTCCGCCAAAGGCAGCGCATAAGTCGAAGAAGCAGTTGATTGTGGAGCAGAAGAGCATCAAGAAGTCGAAGAAGCAGGTGATTGTGGAGCAGAAGAGCATCAAGAAGTCGAAGAAGCAGGTGATTGCTGATCAAAAGAGCATCAGAAAGTCGAAGAAACAGGTGATTGCTGATCAAAAGAGCATCAGAAAGTCGAAGAAACAGGTGATTGCTGATCAAAAGAGTATCAGAAAGTCGAAGAAGCAGGTGATTGCCGATCAGAAGAGCCTTAAGAGGTCGAAAAAGCAGGTGATCGCAGGTCAAAAGAACAGCAGGAAGTCGAAGAAGCACGAACTTGTGGCATCGAAACCAGTCAGGAAAAATAAAAAGAAGGTTATTACCCTTTCGTGTAAACCTGTTGTACCCTCTAACCAAATTTGCAATAATGATCAAGCATATCGTAATGTGGCGGCTTAAGGATGTTGCCCATGGCAATGACCGGCAAACCAATGCGTCTCTCATCAAGGAAAAGCTCATGGGACTCAAGGGAAGAATTCCCGGAATGACGGCTATTGAAGTGGGATTAGATATCAGCCGTACGGATAGTTCTGCTGATGTGGTGTTGTACAGTGAATTTATTGACAGGAAAGCTCTCGAAGAGTATCAGGTAAATCCGGAACATGAAATGATAAAGCCCTTTACTGGGGAAGCCAGCGAAGAGAGGAGAATTATCGATTACGAGGCATGACGGACAACAAAAAGCGGATGGACCTCAGCCTTCCGCTTTTTATTGAATTGGCTGGTTTTTTTGTTATCCCTGAACGATGCACTCTGCAGGGCAAACAGCAACGCAGGCTGGAGCGTCAGCGTATCCTTCGCACTCGGTACAGGTGCCCGCATCGATGATATAAACATCGTCGCCAGCAGTAATTGCCGTAACTGGACATTCTGGTTCACAAGCTCCGCAGTAGGTGCATTCGTCAGTAATGTAGAGTGCCATATTAATTTCCTCGCTTAAAAGTTGTAAAAAAAAAGAAAGAACAATTCGGATCTGATTGCGGTAAATATAAGATTTTTTTTTAGCTCAAAAAAAACGTTGACTCAGTAAATGACAAATTTTTACCATGAATCGTTGGTAGTTATTGTCGTTCATGGATTTCGTAAACGTTTATAATTGCAATTATAAAGAGGAACTCCTGTACTCAAGATAAGGCCTTTCGGTGGAGAGATAGTGTTGCACATAGTCGCGTATTCCATCCTCAATTGACGTGAGCGGCTCGCTGAATCCTGCCTGCCGAAGCTTCGTTATATCCGCACAAGTATAATACTGATATTTGTCGCGCAGGGTTTCCGGCATTGGAACGTAGTCTATAAGAGGCTGCTTGCCAAGAGCCGAAAAAGTTGCGGTAGCCAAATCCTTGAAACTTCTTGCCTCTCCACTGCCGACATTGAAGATGCCTGCTACGGCATTCTCAAGCAGCCACATCATGATTCTTGTGCAATCTTTCACCGAAATAAAATCTCTCAATTGTTCGCCGTTCTTATAGTCTGGTCTGTGCGACTGAAAAAGTTTCACTGAGCCTTTTTCCTGTATTTGATGAAACGCTTTGTAGGCGACACTGCTCATGTCGCCTTTATGATACTCGTTCGGGCCATAGACGTTGAAGAATTTCAGGCCTGCAGCCTTGTCGAGAATGCCGTTTTTGATAGCCCAGCGGTCAAACAACTGCTTTGAGTAACCGTACATGTTGAGAGGTCGAAGTCTGTCGAGTTGCTGAATATCATCACTGTACCCATTTGATCCATCTCCGTAAGTTGCCGCACTTGATGCATAGACAAGTCGGACATCATGCTTCATGCAGAAAGAGGCTATTTTTTTTGAGTAGACGAAATTGTTCGTCAGAAGGTGATCAGCATCGGTTTCAGTCGTCGAACTGTTCGCTCCCATGTGAATGATCGCCGAAACCCCCTCAAAAGCATCTTTTTCAAGGAGGTCGGGAAACAGGTGTATAGGGATGACATCTGCGAAATGAAGTCCGGAAAGGTTCCGCCACTTTTCAGTGGTTGTCGATCCAAGATCATCAATTATTATGATGTTTTCTTCACCCCTGCGGTTAAGTTCCCAAAGCATGGCACTGCCGATAAATCCTGCTCCGCCGGTGATAATGATCATGTATAATAAAGTTTAAATAGAATGCACCCGATTCAAATATAAAGAGGTGGGTATAAAGAACAAAAGGCCGCTTTACAATAAGCGGCCTTTCAGAAAAAGAGTTTATTCAAGCGGAAGCTTTAAGCTGGCCGGTATTGACCAGGAGTTGCCTTCCCCAGAGCAGCCATGTTCTTATAGTGTCAACAGGTTTTCCAATAATTTCCGATATCTGACGATGTTGGAGTCCTGATATTTCGTTCAGCAGAACAGAGAACTTGATGTCTGCCGCACAATGTTTCAGTGAATCAAGGAGCTGAAAGTGCGGCTGGCATTTTTTTTCGCTGATACAGAAATCGGTGTATTGTCCGAACTGGTTAACATAGCACTCTCTGAACGCTTTCAAGAGGTCAATTTCTTTTGTGTTTTTATCCGCATAAAGATATGTCTTGTATACCAGGTCTTGAGAATCGTTCTCGTTGCAGGTCATCCACCAGGCAATGCTGTAGATATCATTGAGAAGATCAAGAGGTGTTTTTTTTGTGCTTGTCATTTCTCCCCCATTAAGTTGGATTTTTTTTATCCTGTTTTAATTTATAAAAAAATTGAGGATTGTCCAGACTTTTTTCATGAATTGTCATAAAAAGATGTTTTTTTAAGAAGGACAATCGCGCGGGCTGGTCTTTCCAGCCTGGACTGCGAGCTGGAGAGATTCACAGCAACAACGAAACGTGTTATCATGAAAAGAGATATAGGGCATCTTCTTAATCCGGCATTAAAGAATATTGCGACATACAAGGTTGAGGGAGGACAGCAGGCGGAGATTAAGCTGAATCAGAATGAAAGCCCTTTTGATGTGCCGATGTGGCTTAAAGAGGAAATTATCGGAGAGTTTATCAAGGAACCCTGGAACCGTTATCCTGATATTCTGCCTTATAGAGGTATGCAGGCTTATGCGGATTTTCTGGGCATTTCGGCTGATTCGGTCATGATGAGCAACGGATCTAACGAGATGCTTTATACGATCTTTCTTGCATGTCTTGGTCCAGGCAGAAAGGTGCTTATTCCGGAGCCCTCGTTTTCGCTCTATGAAAAAATAGCACGGCTTTTGCAGGCCAAAATTGCCAGCGTGCCCATGCATACTGATCTTGATTTTGATACAGATGCAATTCTTCGGGCGGCGCGTGACGAGGATGTTGATGTTATCGTTCTTTCCACACCGAATAATCCGACCTCCAAATCACTGAGTTACGACGATGTTCGGCTCATTGTGGAATCTTCTGATGCCATTGTGCTGGTTGACGAAGCCTATATTGAGTTTTCACGTCAGCGCTCCATTCTTGAACTCATTGACGAACTGCCTAATCTTATTGTGCTCCGCACCATGTCCAAAGCGCTCGCTCTTGCAGGGATACGGATTGGTTTTGCCGTTGCAAATCCACTGCTGATGGCAGAACTTGCCAAGCCGAAAATTCCTTTTGCATCCAGCAGGCTTGCCGAGATAACGCTTATAAAGGTCTTGGCGAATTACTCACTGGTTACTGATGCGGTATCCTATATTCTTCATGAACGGGATAAACTCTATAATGAACTGCTGTTTATTGACGGCGTAAAGCCGTTCTTGAGTGATACTAATTTCTTGATTATCAGGGTTCGTGATGCGGGAGCTGTTTTCCAAAGTCTCCGTCATGAGGGTATTCTGGTGCGCAACGTTTCAGGTTATTACCTTATGGAGAACTGTCTGAGATTTAATATTGGGCTGGTTGAGGAAAATCGGCGGATCATCGAAAAGCTCAGGTCGATTTAGTATGCAGGAGTTCAGAAAGTTACATGGCACCGAAATGAATCGGTTGAGTGCGGAGCAGTATTCGGTTGCGCCGAAACATCCTCTTTATCTTATGCTTCATAACATCCGTAGTATGTGGAATGTTGGATCCATGTTTCGCACTGCAGATGCAGCAGGCATAGAAAAAATGATTCTTTCTGGCTATACGGCTACACCTCCAAGAAAAGAGATTGAAAAAACAGCGCTGGGGGCCCAGGAAAGTGTTGTATGGGAGTATCATTCCGACCCGTTGAAGACTCTTGCAATGTTGAAGCAAGAGGGCGTGCGAATTTGTGCACTGGAGATTGCATCAGGAAGTCGTTCCTACACAACGATGAATCGTAGTGATTTTCCTCTCTGCCTTGTCGTCGGTAATGAAGTTGACGGTCTTGAAAACGAGCTGCTCAACCGGTGTGACGAGGTACTCGAAATTCCTCAGTACGGCACCAAACATTCGTTGAACGTCGCTGTAGCAACGGGGATAGCCATTTTTGAACTGGTGCGTGTTCTTCGCAGTGGCATGTAAATTTTGGTTTTTGATGTTGTTTTGATTACATACAATCTCAACGATATATAACTGTTCTCTTCAATGCTTCATTACAAGACATACGAGTTGGATGACTCCGAAGCTCCCTGGGTTGTGTTTGTTCACGGAGCTGGTGGCAGTTCATCAATATGGTTCCTTCAGATAAAGGAGTTTATCAAGCATTTCAATGTTTTGCTTGTTGATCTCAGGGGGCATGGAAAGTCGAAGGGTGTTGCTGTTGCAAAGGAAGTGCGTCATTACGATTTTGAGGATATAACCCGGGATATTCTTGAAGTGCTGGACTCCCTGAAAATAGAAAAAGCCCATTTCATAGGTATATCACTTGGAACCATTCTTATACGCAATCTCAGCGAAATAGCGCCGGAAAGGGTTACCTCCATGATTATGGGAGGGGCTATCATACGACTTAACATCCGGGCAAAGGTTCTTGTTGCCCTTGGAAATATTTTCAAAAGCATTGTGCCATTTGTCTGGCTCTATACCTTTTTTGCATGGATTATCATGCCCAGTGAGCGCCATAAAAAGTCAAGACTACTCTTTGTTAATGAGGCCAAAAAGGTAGCGCAGAAAGAGTTTTTGCGGTGGTTTACTCTGACGTACGAAGTGACTCCACTGTTAAAATATTTTGAGGAGAAAGATACCGCAATTCCTACCCTCTACCTTATGGGAGAGGAAGATCACATGTTTTTGCCTGCTGTTCGCTATATCATCACCAAGCATACCAATTCATGGCTTGAGGTGATCAATAATTCCGGTCATGTCTGTAACGTCGACCAGCCGAAAGAGTTTAATTTTCGTGCGATACGTTTTTTGAAGAAAAACACACCATCTCGTTCTGAGACCACTGAAAACGATGGCATCCGTCTTGCCGCCTGCTAAATAAGAGGCTTGTTGTAGTTGTTCATGGCGTGTCCTATGCCGTTGATGACGAAATCGAGCGAAGCATCCCTGCAAACAGGCAGCACCCTGTCCATCACTATTTTTTCATCCTCACTGAATTTCCCAAGGACAAACGATGAAAAGGAGCTCAGAGGTTGTTCTCCTCGTCTGATGCCTATCCGCAGACGAGCAAATTCATCACTTCCGAGACATTCGATAATGTGTTTCAGTCCGTTTTGCCCACCGGCAGATCCTTTCGGACGTATGCGTATGGATCCTGAAGGGAGGTTAAGATCATCGCAGAGAACGAGAATTTCGCTCCTGTCAATTTTGTGAAAATTCATTGCAGCAACGACAGCGTGACCCGAGAGGTTCATATAGGTCATCGGTTTAATGATGATGACGCTCTCACCCCGGTGCCTGATTTTAGCCGCCAGAAATTTTCCTTTTCCTTTACTGAATCCAGCGTTGAAAGAATCTGCAATTATTTCAGCCGCACAAAAGCCGATGTTGTGCCGCGTACCGACATACTGGGAGTCAGGATTCCCTAGACCCACTAAAAGTTTCATAGATATAAAAAAATAAATCCTGCGAAGTTGCTTAGGGTTTCTCTCCTCAACAGCATGAAAGATAACGGAATAATAATACAAAGAGGTGCGACAAAATGAATAGGAACAGTTCATTTCGTCCCCAAAAAATATTCAAGTATTCATAGTTCAGAAGTGTAATATTATGGTGACCTGATTTAAAAAGGCATTGAGATTCATGAAAAAAGTTGCAAATTAGGACTTATTGTTGTTGACAGGACGGTTTAGGTTTGCTGTCGACAATATTTTTTTTCTTGAGTCAGAAAAAACAGTGAAAAAAAAAGAACAATGAAAAAACCTTTTGACGTAACATGGTGGGCCAGAGCTGTTTCAGTTCTGGGAGGCCTTGGCGTTTTGTTACAGGCGCCCAATGCGTTGGCAAGCGAGGCCGATTTGGTATTACCGGATTTACATGCGGTATCATTCCTTGGGGGAATACCTGGTGATACGCTTCTGATGTGGGGTCTTGCGATATGTCTGTTCGGTATGATCTTTGGTGTCGTACAGTACATGGGGATTCGCAATCTTCCAGTTCACAACGCCATGCGCGAAATCAGTGAACTGATTTATGCGACCTGTAAAACCTACCTTGTGACGCAGGGTAAATTCATTCTTGTTCTTTGGGTTCTGATCGGTGCCATTATTGTAGCTTACTTTGGATGGCTTCGCCACCTTGAAGTTATCAAGGTCTTTTCAATTCTTCTCGCCAGTCTTATCGGTATTCTTGGAAGCTATACCGTTGCCTGGTTTGGTATGAGGATTAACACTTTTGCCAACTCAAGGACAGCATTTGCCAGTTTGGGAGGAAAACCTTTCCCAACCTATGCTATTCCGCTCAGGGCAGGCATGAGTATTGGTATGCTGCTGATCAGCATCGAGCTTTTCGTCATGCTCTGCATTCTCCTTTTTGTGCCTAAAGACTTTGCAGGTCCATGTTTTATCGGTTTCGCCATCGGTGAGTCGCTTGGTGCTTCAGTGCTTCGTATCGCTGGCGGTATTTTTACCAAGATTGCTGACATCGGCTCCGATCTCATGAAGATTGTTTTCAAGATCAAGGAAGATGACGCCCGCAACCCTGGTGTTATTGCCGACTGTGCCGGTGACAATGCTGGCGACTCTGTTGGTCCTACCGCTGACGGTTTTGAAACCTACGGTGTTACCGGTGTTGCTCTTATCTCATTTATTCTGCTTGCAATCAAGGCTCCTGAAGTCCAGATCATGCTGCTTGTATGGA
Organism: Chlorobiaceae bacterium; assembly: GCA_037141805.1. Taxonomy (GTDB): domain Bacteria; phylum Bacteroidota; class Chlorobiia; order Chlorobiales; family Chlorobiaceae; genus Chlorobium. The sequence goes on from JBAXBW010000028.1 coordinate 16,011, forward strand.
TCTTTGCCATGCGTCTTGTGATGATTCTTGCCAGTGCAGTTTCCTACTGGGCAAATGCCGCTTTGGCCAAGATGAAGTACAGCAATGCTGACGAGATGAACTTTGAGAAACCTCTCATCACTCTTGTCTGGCTTACTTCTATTGTTTCGATTATTCTTACCTATATCGCATCCTGGTACCTGATCAGTACCCTTGGTGACGGCACCATGTGGTGGAAGCTTGCTTCGATCATCACCTGCGGAACGATTGCTGGTGCGCTTATTCCTGAACTGGTGAACCGTTTTACCTCCACAGAGTGTGCCCATGTCCGTAACGTTGTGCAATGCTCTAAAGAGGGTGGTGCAGCCCTGAACATTCTTGCAGGTCTTGTTGCCGGTAACTTCAGCGCATACTGGATGGGTCTTGCAATTGTTGGGTTGATGGGTGCTGCTTACGGCCTCAGTACTCTTGGCATAACCACTCTTGGTTTGACTCCTGAGCTGATTGCCTCACAAGGACTCCTTACTGTCGGACTTGACAAAGTAATCATGTTGGCACCTTCAGTGTTTGCTTTCGGTCTTGTTGCTTTCGGCTTCCTGAGCATGGGACCGGTGACCATTGCGGTTGACTCCTATGGTCCGGTTACTGATAATGCACAATCAGTTTACGAACTCTCGCTTATCGAGACGATTCCGAACATCAAGCAGAACATCCAGAGTGAGTTTGGCTTCCAGCCTGACTTTACCAATGCAAAAAGGTACCTTGAAGCCAACGATGGCGCAGGCAATACCTTCAAGGCAACGGCTAAACCGGTTCTTATCGGTACCGCTGTGGTGGGTTCCACAACGATGATCTTCTCGATTATCATGATCCTTACCAATGGTCTTGCAGACACTGCAGCCATTGCAAAGCTTTCGATTCTGTCGCCTCCATTCCTGCTTGGGCTGATGATGGGCGGTGCGGTGATTTACTGGTTTACCGGCGCATCAATCAACGCCGTAACTACAGGCGCCTACTTTGCCGTTGAGTTCATCAAGAAGAATATCAAGCTCGACAGCTCCGTTGAAAAAGCCTCGATTGAGGACAGCAAGAAGGTTGTGGAAATCTGCACGAAGTTTGCGCAGAAAGGTATGATCAATATCTTTCTTACCGTTTTCTTCACCACCCTGGCATTTGCCTGTCTTAACTCATTCTTCTTTATCGGCTACCTTATTTCCATTGCGCTTTTCGGACTCTACCAAGCCATCTTCATGGCCAATGCCGGTGGTGCATGGGACAATGCTAAAAAGATTGTTGAGACCGAGCTTAATGCCAAAGGCACTCCGCTTCATGATGCCTCGATTGTTGGTGATACTGTCGGAGATCCTTTCAAGGATACCTCTTCGGTTGCCTTGAACCCGATCATCAAGTTCACCACACTCTTTGGTCTGCTTGCGATTGAACTCGCCATTGAACTTGCTCCACAGGTAGCAATTACCCTGGCAGCAGTGTTCTTTGCACTCTCACTGGTTTTTGTACACCGCTCCTTCTTCTCCATGAGGATCAAGGTGGACGACTAGGTCTGTTTGTTTTCTGCTGATCAGCAGGACTCATCAACAAGAGAGCCGCAGCAATGCGGCTTTCTTGTTGTATTTATTCAATCTCTATCCCATAGCTGTCCAATAGACCCGTAACCCCGGGGAGTGAGAATCTGGCTCTCCTGAGACGGTTTGTTTCGGGATTGATGGAGTAGTTAAAGGCGGAAGTGAAATTTGCCTGTTCGAGATTGGTGTGAAAGAATGTGGTTTGCAAAAGGTCGCAGTTCTCAAATATTGCCTCTGTCAAGTCCGCTTCGCTGAAATCAGCTTCCTGCATGTTGCAGTTTTTGAATTGTGTATTTTTGAGTTTCAACCCCGAAAAGAGCGAAAGCTTCAGGAGGCAAGAATCAAAATCAAGCTCCAGCATAAATTTCCGGCAATCACTGAACAGAACGCCAAGCAATTTGCAGTTCACAAACTTCACTTCCTGGAAGCTGCTGTTTTTCAGTTTCGCCAAACTGAGATCGCATCCCTCAAACCGGCAATTGACAAACCTGACCCCGGAGAGATCGGCGCCGTTAAAGTTGCAGTGGATGAACGCATACTGTTCATAATAGCCCTCCTTCTCAAGGATCTGAACACCTTTTATTTCTTCCATTATTGTTGCTTATGAAAATGAGTTGCCGATTTCTTCTCTTCCTCTTTGGTGCGGTACAGCAGTCCAGTGGAGAAATTGCAAAAAAAACTGCCATTCACCCCGGATAACCGCAAATATTCCAAACCCTTACTTTTACTGTTACGTGTAGTCGTTATTCCGATTGACGTAAAGTGAAAAAAGAATTTTTTTTACAAAGCAGAGGTGATTCGACGGATATGCAATCGGATACACTTGATTTTCCCGAAAGGGTATTGTTGGCCGAAAAGAATGATGTTTTACTTGATGACATGCTTGTACGTCGTACGGGCTCATGCTGCCGGATTGCCAGTGTGGGGGACTCTCAAAGGTTTTATTGATGCCTTAGAGCCTTATGTTACCCAGCTTGCAAGGGCTGGAATGTGGGTTTCCGGAAAACCATGTGAATACCGATCAAAAGAGGAGATGTGCGCCCAGCATGTGCAAGATCCTGGAGCTGGAAGCTCCCGTGAGTTGACTAAATCGAACGAGGGGAAGCGCACCATTCGGGCGTCACTTGCCACCGAAAACAACACTCTGAGCATAGGAGCAGGTAACCGGAGTTCAGGATTGTAAACCGGTGATCAATGAGTGGGATTATTCGGAATTGAGCTATATTGGATTGATTTGTACGAGAGTGATACTTGAAGAGGAACAACTATGATAGCAATAAGCACAACAGCATTGAGACGTAACCTTCGGAGATACCTCCCTGTCGCAAATATTGAACGGGTAATTATCCACTGTTTGAGGTGTGAAACTT
>JBAXBW010000029.1:0-18641 GCA_037141805.1 Chlorobiaceae bacterium
GTATGAAGAGTATCAACGGTCATGCTGCGAAAATAGAGATCGCGAGTATCGATTTTCTTCCCTTCACGGGTCAGAAACAACAGTGAAAGTGCCCCATTTTTTTGATTGCTGACCAGATCAAAAGCCTTGCGATCACCGTCCAGATGCTTTTTCAGTACAAGGGACTTCAACGTTGCGCCCTTGGAAGAGAGGGTTGCACGAAAAAGATCGTTTTCAACCTTCAACAACTGCTCTTTCCCTTCGGAAGCAGACGCGAAAACGCCATAATTCTCTGCGGCGGGCTCAGAAAAGAGAGACCGGTTTGACTGTGTCTGTTGCTCAACCTGCTCTGTATTCACCACCTTTGCAGGCTGCAAAGGTTTATTTGCTGGCGACATAAACTGTAGCCAGACCATCATGATCACGGCAATAATTGCAAGGCCGGTTATCGAATTTCTATCCATTGCCACTCGCTTTAATTTTACCAGAAAACTTTTTTTTGTTGAGGGATACAGAAGGAACAGGGTCAAACCCGCCCTTTGAAAAAGGATTGCATCGAAGAATGCGCCACAGGGTCAGCCAGGAGGCGTAAAAAAAATTGTGATGCTGAAAGGCTTCAAGCGCATAACTTGAACAGGTAGGCACATATTTGCAGGACGGACCAAACAATGGCGACAGAAACGCCTGGTAAAATTTTATCAGTATTATCGGCACCTGATTGAGAAACTTCCAGCTACTCATGCTGTTTCATACTACGTTATCCGGTAAAAAAATTCTCTGTCTTGGTCGTTCCTGTGAGTCGCCAGAGTTCAGGAAAGTATCATCCTTTCCATTAATACCCTGATTTCTTCCCTGAAAGCATCAAGGTCAGGAAAAAATTTTGTTCTGCCAATATAGAGAAACGCGATACAGAGCATTGCACATGAACTCCCATGATACCGATACTCTGCCATATTCTGGAGAAGTGATTTTTCAAGCCGGTAAGCTTCCCTCATCATGCGTTTGACCCTGTTGCGCCTGACAGCAGAAGAGATTGTTTTTTTGCTCACCGCAAACAGTATGGCCGGAACTCTTTGAACAATATGGGCTTCCGGCATTATAGAGACGTAGACTACCCTTAAAAAATCACCTTTCACACTTTTTCCACTCATGAACAGCAGTGAAATCAATTGTTTTTTCCTCATTATCTCATGCTTGCGCAGAGAATGAACGTGTATGTTATTCAAAACATGAAAGAGCAATTATTATTCATCCTGACAGACCGGCTCATCTCCGGTTACTTATTGGCCCGCAGTACCCATATCACTACTGACGGTAAGCGAGTGACGCCCCTTGGCTCTTCTTGCAGAGAGAACTTTCCGGCCGTTCTTGGTCGACATTCTCTGTCTGAATCCATGTTTGTTCCTTCTTTTTCTATTCCTCGGCTGGTAGGTTCTTTTCATCGCTTGGAGCTCCACACTTGTTTAATAATATCAAAATTTCAGGGCTCACAATTTAGCATAATGGATGATCAATAACAAATGCTTCTGCTCTGTGCCAACATCAACAGCAAGAGCAGATGCTTTATTGCTGCGCAAGATCACGAACGACAGGGTAAAAAATAAATTCACTCCACAGGCCACAAACAATGTGGATAACTTGTGGACAAGAAAATTCAACCCCTGTATTCTCAGATACACCGGAGTTCCGAAGTAGTCAACATATGTTGACTACTTCCACTGCAAGTTGATCCAAGATACAGAAATAAAGTAAGTTACTGTGTTTAAAACATTGCCGTACAAGATCAATCCGCAGGGGTCACTTTTCCTAAAGGAAATTGTTTTTTATTCCCCGAAAAAACTAACTTGTGAACACTGAATGTTGATGGCGGTAACAATATTGGCCCTTACCTCTTTAATTCCAATTTTTTATGCTCGAAGTTACGTCAAAAACGTCTGTGGAATATCCTCCGTCGAAATCGTTCAAAAGTAGCCCAATGGAGCAGCAGGTATGGGAAGCATGCCTTACTGTCATCCGGGAAAAAATTAATCCTTTGGCATTCAAAACATGGTTTTCTCCAATTAAACCCTTGAGTTTTTCATGCAGTGAACTGACCATTGAGGTGCCAAGCCAATTTTTTTATGAATGGATAGAAGAAAACTATTCATCTTTTTTAAAGGAGGCGCTTAAAGAAGTAATTGGTTCTGACGCACGACTGATGTATTCAATAGTCATGGATAAATCACAGGGTCAACCCGTTACCATAGAATTGCCACACCAAACTTCGATGAACAGCGATTTTATCTCTGCAAGTCGAGCAACAGAAACTCGCTCTAAAAACACAGAGGAGTTTGATCGGAACTTGGCACGCTTTGAAACACATTTAAACTCCAAATACACCTTTGATACTCTTATCAGGGGGGACTGCAACTCACTAGCATTTGCCGCGTCGAAATCGGTTTCACAAAGCCCTGGTCAAAACGCTTTTAACCCACTGGTGATTTATGGCGGTGTAGGACTAGGTAAAACACACATGATGCAAGCGGTCGGCAATAGCGTTCGAGCCAATAGACTCTCTGAAAAAGTTCTTTATGTATCCAGTGAAAAATTTGCCATCGACTTTGTCAATGCTATTCAGAATGGCAAAATTCAGGAATTTTCCTCGTTTTACCGCTCTATTGATGTACTTATTATCGACGATATTCAGTTCTTTTCGGGTAAGGAAAAAACCCAAGAAGAGATTTTTCATATATTTAACACGTTACATCAGTCAAACAAACAGATTATTCTCTCTGCAGATAGACCAATAAAGGATATCAAGGGCATTGAAGATCGATTGATATCGCGCTTCAACTGGGGTTTATCCGCGGATATTCAACCCCCTGATTATGAAACACGCAAGGCGATTATTCTCAGTAAACTGCATCAGAGCGGCGTTAATCTTGATGATTCTGTTATTGAATTTATAGCAACAAATGTCACCGAAAATGTAAGAGAGCTTGAGGGTTGTATTGTAAAATTGTTGGCGGCGCAGTCGCTTGATAACAGGGAAATAGATCTCCAGTTTACAAAATCAACTCTGAAAGATATTATCAGGCATACCACCAAACGATTGACACTCGACACCATTGAAAAAGCGGTCTGTTCTTATTTTTCAATTACCCCTAATGACTTAAAAGGAAAATCAAAAAAAAAGGAGATTGTTTTCGGGCGACAGGTTGCGATGTATCTCTCAAAACTCTTGACCGATTCTTCATTGAAAACAATAGGCCTTCACTTCGGCGGCAGAGATCATTCAACCGTTATCCATGCCGTTACAACTATCACGAAAAGGGTTGAAACAATAACAGAAGAGAGAAAAAAAATTGAGGAAATCAGGAAAAGGATAGAGATACTTTCCATGTAATTAATGATGTGTACAAGTTGTTGAACAAATGTGTGTTGAGTCTTGATAACCTCTACCTTCTCAACATTCATCCAAAGAAAAATAAATCATTAACAAATGCTGAACAGATAAGGAGAGTTTCAATGCACAGGTTATCAACAGTTTGAAACGCGCGAAAGGGTTACATAACTTAATTATTAATAATTAATTATAAAAATTTAAAGCACACTTGTCCCGATATCAACATGATCAACAGCAACAACAAATATTTATAAATACACTAAACAGAAAAAGTTGTAGCAGATGAAATTAATTTCCTCAATACGTCAATTGCAGGATCCTGTCAGTAAGGTCTCTCAGGCTATACCTGCCAAAACCATTGATGTGCGTTTTGAAAATATTCACTTATCTTTTGAACCCGGAAGCCTTACGCTTTATGCAACAGACGGTGATTTATCAATAACAGCAACAATTGATGTCGAGACATCTGATACCGGCAATATCGGTATCAATGCAAGAACTTTTCAGGATTTTCTTCGGAGCATGTACGATACCTCTGTTACTTTTGTGATTGAGCGACAGGAAATCAGTGATCATGGTATGGTGCATATCAGTACAGATAAAGGCCAGTATAAAATTGCTTGTCTGTTTGAAAGCAAGCATGAAAAATATGAAAAGAGTTATGATATTTCCATTGAGCTGGAAACAGCAGAACTTCTTGATGTTGTTCAAAAAACAATTTTTGCCTGTAGTGTTGATGGTATGAGACCTGCTATGATGGGAGTTCTTTTTGAGCTTGAGGGAAGTACCATTACTGCTGTTTCAACTGATGGCCACCGATTGGTACGTTGCAGAAAGAATTCATCAATGGATGTTCCTGAAAAGCAAAAAATTGTTGTGCCTGCACGAGTACTGTCAATTTTGCAAAAACTCGCTCAGCATGAATCCATCACGATGTGTATTGAGGCAGATCGACGGTTTGTTCGTTTCATTATCGGTCATATTGTTCTTGATGCTGCCTTGATAGTTGAACCCTATCCGAATTACGATGCTGTTATTCCGGTCGAACATGATAAATATGTGATTATTAACCGTTCTCTGGTTTACGATTCTGTAAGGCGTGTCGGTCGTTTTTCGAGTATTGGAGATATTAAGATGTTTATTGAAGATCAGTTGCTAAAGGTGATGGCAGAAAATACTAATGACGGAGAAGCTGCCCAGGAACAATTACCCTGCATCTACTCTGGAGAACCTCTTACCATTGGTTTTAACTCAAAGTTTATAGAAGCTGCTCTTGCACATTTAGATGATAACGAGATTCGTATAGAACTTAAAAGTCCAACAACAGCAGTTATTTTTAAGCCGCATAAAGAACATGACGATGATAAATTCATGATTCTCGTTATGCCTGTTAGAATAAATAATTGACAGGTCTGTAACAATATTGAGACTTCAGAGTTTACATTATCAAAATTTTCGGAACCATCGGTTTTTAATCTTTGAACCATTTGATGGTTTAACTATTATTTATGGTAAAAATGGATCAGGAAAAACATCTCTTCTTGAAGGTATACACTATTGTGCGCTGACTAAAGGGTGGGTTGGAGCTACAGATGGTGAATGTCTTTCCTTTTCGAGAGATTTTTTTTCCCTGAACGGAAGCTTTCTCAGTGATCTGGAAGCTCCACTGACTGTAAATATCCTTTATAAAAGGGAAAAAGAAAAGCAGATTACTGTTAATAACAGTGATGTAAAAATTTTTTCCCGTCATATTGGACGTATTCCCTGTATAACCTTTTCACCTTCTGAAATGGTGATTGTCAATGGATCTCCAGCAGAGAGAAGGCGGTTTATTGATAATGCGATCAGTCAAACCAACAGAAAATACCTTGATGATCTGTTGGCTTATCGAAGGATTCTTTTGCAGAGAAATGCCTTGCTTGTACAGTTATCTCACCAGAACAGTGTTCATAAGGACATGTTGTCCCTCTGGACGGAAAATCTTGCAAAACATGCAGCATCAATTGTTTATGAAAGAGTGAAGTTTATTACTGCTTTTGTTGACCGGTTCAGGGATCTCTATGGCAAACTGTCTGTTGATGAGTACCCTGATATAATTTATCGATGTTCTCTCGGGAACATACATCAAGAGAGTTCTCTCGATCTTCTTTTTTCGTTGTTTCTTGAAAAGTATGAGCAGACTAAAAAACAGGAAATTTATCGTGCACAGACGTTAACTGGTCCTCATCGTGATGATTTACTCTTTCTTCACAATGAAAAGGAGATAAAAAAATTTGCATCACAGGGTCAAATGCGAACATTTCTTGTCGGTCTCAAGCTTGCCCAGCATCAATTATTTTACGAACTCCTTGGAGAAAAGCCGATTTGCTTGTTTGATGATATTTTCAGCGAACTTGATGCGTCAAGGATTGCTGATATATTCCTACTTCTGGAAAAATTCGGGCAAACGATTATTACGTCTACAGAAATAAAGCAGCAAAGTAATGTTACTGCAATCTCCATCGAATCATTAAGAAAAAAAGGGAAGGAGTGATCATGTCAAGAATAATAAATCCTAAAAAAATATCAGCCCTGTTTGGTGATCTGTATAAAATACTTGGGCTTGAGGAGGCCTACCAGCAGTACAAAACAATTCAGATATGGAATACTGTCGTCGGTGATGCTATTGCAGAGGCCACCGTTCTTGAACGATTCTCTGGTGGTCAGTTGTTTATAAGGGTAAAAAATCCTGCATGGAGAATGGAGCTTAATTTCCGTAAAAAGGAGATCCTCGCGAAGCTTAATTCTGCCCTTGATATAGTATTGGTAAATGAGATAATTTTCAGATAACAGAGCCTCAAAAGCTCTGTTATCTGAGAAAAATATTAGAGGCTGCAACTGAGCTGGTACATTTCAATCATTTTTTCTGCATAGGCTTTACCGAAAGCGATGCACTTATCAAATTCAGGTCCATGTGGTTTAAATTTCACCATGATATTCTGATCAAATACTTTAAGTTTGAGCAGGGTGAAATTTGCTTCTATCATACGCACTGCCTCTCCACTCCACCCGTATGACCCGAAGGCTGCTGCAAGCTTTCCTTTATCCCTTATCGGGTTAATGGTAGCAAACATCTGATATATTTGTGGCAGTATATTTTGGTTTATGGTTGGAGATCCTACTATGATTCCTGTACAATGAGCAATCTTCTCCTCAAGGTCTGCAGCACTGAGGCTTTCTATGTCACAGATATCAATATTGAAGTCACAGGACTGGCGAAGCCCTTCAGCAATTTTTTCAGCCATCAATGTTGTATTCTCGTAAGCGGACACAAAGGCTATAAGAATGTTTTTTTCGTGAGGAAGGGCAATGGCAGTTTTTGCATATTTCGACGAAAGGTCAACATATTTTTTCCAGTTTGACCGCAGTATTGGGCCGTGGCCTGGGCATATTGTCTTGATATTTAGTGGCCTTATTTTTTCAATAGCCTGCAACATGTATTTGCTGAAAGGCTTGAGAATGGTATCGAAGTAATAGGTAAAAGAGTCATCAAAATCACCGACAATGTCATCAAACATTCCGTCATTACAAAAATGGGCTCCGAATGAGTCACAGGTAAACAGGAGACGATCTTCTTCAAGCCATGTGTATATTGTATCAGGCCAGTGAAGATTAGGAGCATTGATGAAATGGAGCGTTTTGTTACCAAGACTCAGTGTATCACCAGTTTTAACCACCTTTGATTTAAAGTCATGACCAGTCTGGTCACGGAGAAATTTGATTGCATTCCCACTGCCTACTACGGTTGCGTTTGGTGCAACTGCAAGCAGATTTTTCACATTGCCGGAATGGTCAGGCTCTGTGTGGTCAACAATGATATATTCAATCTTAGATAGATCTGTAACCTGCCTGATTTTATCAAGGTATGCTGGCCAAAATTTTTCTTTTGTTGTTTCTACAATCGTTTTTTTATCAGCATTGATAAAATAGGAGTTATAGGTTGTTCCATATTTCGTCTCCATTACAATATCAAAGGTGATGAGCCCTGGGTCCAGAACTCCAATCCAGCTCACGTCCTCTGTAATCCTGAGCACTTTATTATCTGTCATGATGTGGGATTTATTTATGAATAATCGGTTTAGCATAGTATATACAAGCTGGTTATTAAATAAGAGTTGCATATATAACTATACAACTTAATATAAAAATTGCTTTCTGGTGTCAAAGGAGTTCCGTGTCAGGAGGAGCGGTTTCTGTGTGCCTTATCTCTTTCAGAAGTTCTATGCCTTCAGAAGAAAAAGAGAAAAGGGTATCGGTTGAAAATATCATACTATAATCTTGTGGTTTGAAAAACGGAAGAAATTTTTGACAATGTTCGTCAAGGCGCTTCAGATAGAAATAAGTGTTTTCATCAGGTCTTTCTTTGTTCCATTCTGAGGCAAGCTTGCCTTTGTCCCAGGATGCGTTTCCAGTACCGCTTCCAGCAACATAAAAAGTTATCCGTTCTCCTTTGGCAATTTCCATCCCGGACTTTATAACAATTTCGTATGTAATTGATTTTGAACGTTTTCCGGATTTTATATCTTCAAGATACTGTTCCAAAGAATATTTAAGGGTCTCGGTTCTTGAAAAGTCAGATACATCCACTTCATGTCGTTGAATTTTACCCTTGTATTCGGTGAAAAGGTAGTGCAATCCGTCGATGTCCTCTGATAACAGCATTTCAAAACCTCTGCGGACAAAATCCCTGCCAAATTTTTCTCCACTTCTGCTGGTCAGTGAAGAGCCTTTGAGGGTCATGACATTATCATATCCGAGAAGGGCATAATTTTTCTTCATGTAAGAGATCATTTTTTTGAATCGGCCATCAAATCCTATGTTGATTCCCTGTGGCATGAGATTAGAGACTTCACTGACCAGCGTTTTCTCCGCCATTTCTGATGTTATGTCAGGCGGTGGTATAAAAAGAATACCATCAGTGTCTACCTCAATTACCTTGCATCCACGCTCTACAAATTCAAAGATCATTTTCTTTGCAATGCTTTGTCCTGTTGATGTTACCTTGTCAGCCTCTACAAAGTCGTTGAAAATACCGCTGTTGAAGCCAAGATAACCGTACATGGCATTGATAAGAATTTTGAACGAGCTTTGCATTGCATCAAAATTAGCTGCCAGCGAGGTATGCCCAAGTTCATTTTCATCTCGTGCTCTCGCTTTTGCTTTAAATCGCAGTTCCTTTAGATCGTTCAGCACACCCGGAAACACCTGTAATTCATCGCTTTTTGGGCATATATTGTAGGAAAGCATGATAGAAGGATAGAGTGATTCTACATCGGCATAAACAATTGGGCCAAGAATTCCTTTAAGGAAGACTTCTGTATAACCGCCATAATGCTGTTGACCGGCAGTGGGTTTCGGAATAGACTGTTTACGACGCAGATATTCTCTCACGAGAAGAACCTCAATTTTAGCAGCCTGCCCAATACGCGCCGTCATCGCGTATGTATAGGGCAGCATTTGTGCCAGATAGAAATTACTACCCGACAGCAGTGAAGATAGCGCTCTTGTTTCACGGACGTCATCCAACGCATAAGCAAGCAGTTTTTCATGATTACTTTTCCAGAGGGAAGCAATATCCTTGTAATCGATATAGGTACGATCAGGGGAGGCAAAGCCGAAATGTTTTGCTACTGCTTTAAGTCCATAACTCTGCATTGAGCGTTTAGAAACATCATAGCTCTGAACAAGGAAAAGTGTATCAATGACATGTCTGCCTGGTATATCACAGAAGGCGTAATCAATACTTCTTTCTGCAAACCGGATGCTTGCAGGGTATGTTTTAGGGAGCATACCATTTCGTCCTATTGCAAATGGTATTCCATGTCGTTCACACCGTCGTTGGAGATAGGGGAGGTCAAAATTGAAAATGTTGTGACCCTCAATAACATCGGGATCCAATTTTGTAATCAAGGCTATCAGTTCTTCAAGCAACTGCTTTTCTGAGCTGTATTTTGAATGAATCACCGATTCCCATCCACGACTATCGCTCAGAGAGACAATAATTACCTCTTCTTCATTGCCTGTAAATCCTCCTGAACGCTTTCTTGTCGGGTCGTAATTAGTTTCTATATCAAGCTGTATCCGATAGAGGTCGTCGAACATCATTCCCTTGAACATGGTCTTTCCACTCTGAAGCAGATATTGTGTTACAGCATCTCCCTTATTATAGACAAGTGAGTTGCTGTCATAAGATATAGTACTGTTTTGCGTTTCACTCGTGTTGCTATAGCGTTTCTTGTTGATAAATTCAATGGCGCCTCGTTGATTTTTCCAGCTTTTGAAAATGACAAGGCACTGATAATAATTGGAGCCACCCAGTTTTACCATCCAGAATTTATCTTTGTCTTCAGGGACAAAACCATCAAGTAAAGAGCTGTCGGATAAAAAAAAGAATGGAAAAACAAGCTCGTCATGAAATCGAACCATTCCATTATCACGGTTAAAAACTCTTATATGGGTATCGGAAAGCTGGTATGCACCAACAATACCTTGCTCTTTATCTTTACCGAATAACAGATCGTTGGTTATGATATCACTGATAATACTGTCCATGGCTACTCGTTCATTTATTTTTCCTGGTTAACCTTATAATATACGTTTCACGTGAAACATATAATATTTCAGCGTCCAAGATAGATCATAAGAACAGAGATATCCGAGGGAGAGACCCCAGGAATTCTTGATGCCTGGCCAATGGTATCCGGTTGATGTTTATTCAGTTTTTCCTTGCCTTCATTCGAAAGGCCTGAAACAGAATCATACCTGAATGATGGCGGTACTCTATGTGATTCAAGCCGAAGAATTCTGTCAGCCATAAGGAGGTCTCGCTTAAGATAGCCTTCATATTTCAGATCGATCTCAACTTGTTCATAGATCAAGAGGCTACTGGATAAAGCCGTTACACTTTGTCTCAAGGAGTCGCATGCGCCAATGAGCATTGTCAGATGAATTCCGGGTCTTTTCAAAAGGCTTAAAGCGTTTTGTGAGATCTCAACTTTCTGGTACCCAAGTGTAGCGAGAATAGTGTTTATTTCAGAAGCATTAATTTTCGTATGCAACAAAATATCTTTAAGCTCCCCTATACATGCAATGTTCTTGTTGCAGGCTGAAAAAGTAAATTCATCAATAAGCCCTGCGTTAAAGCCAAAATGCGTGAGACGAATATCAGCATTATCATGACGAAGTAAAAGACGGTGTTCAGCAGAGGAGGTAAACATTCGATAAGGTTCACTTGTCTCTTTTGTAATGAGATCGTCTATAAGTACGCCGATATAGGCATCGGAACGTTTTAAGTGAAGAGGAGGACGCTTCAAGATTTTCAGAGCTGCATTAATACCCGCCATCAGTCCCTGTGCCGCTGCCTCTTCATACCCTGAAGTTCCGTTAATCTGACCGGCAAAGTAGAGATCAGAAACTAACTTTGTTTCAAGTGTTCTTGTGATTTGGTGAGGGAAAAAGTAGTCGTACTCAATAGCATAACCAGGACGGATCATTTTTGTATTTTCAAGGCCGGCGATAGAGCGTAAACCCTCTATCTGGATATCTTCAGGCAGAGACGTTGAAAACCCGTTGACATACATTTCATTGGTATCAAAACCTTCAGGTTCCAGAAATATATGATGACTTGATTTATCCGGGAAGCGGCAGATTTTATCTTCAATCGAAGGGCAATATCGTGGACCAACACCCCGCACTTTTCCTGAAAATAGCGGCGATTTGTCAAATCCCTTTTTCAGGATATTATGGGTAATTTCGTTTGTCTTTGTAACAAAACAACTAATTTGCCGGCGGTTTACATTCTGGATTGTTTTGAAAGAGAAGGCAACAGGATTCAAGTCCCCCTGTTGCGCTTCCACCAATGAGTAGTCGACACTTCGGGCATCAATCCGTGGCGGCGTTCCTGTTTTAAGTCGTCCTGATGCAAACCCAAGGCCAACAAGGTGTTCCGTGAGTCCGTAAACCGGAGGTTCTGCAATGGTTCGCCCTCCAGCATAATGGTTCATGCCAATATGAATAAGCCCATTGAGAAATGTTCCGCAGGTGAGGATTGCCGCTTTCCCTTTTATTACTCTCCCTGACGACAGAATCACAGCATTGAAGGTATTTGAAGTGCACTCAAGGGAGGTTACAGTATCTTGAAGAAGGTCAATATTTTTCTCTTCTTCAATTACTTTTTTCATATAGAGGGAATATAGTGTGCGATCAGCCTGTGCTCGGGGAGAATGCATTGCAGGGCCTTTGCTTCTGTTGAGCATCCGGAATTGTATGCCTGTCGCATCTATAGCTTTTGCCATTTCCCCACCGAGGGCATCAATCTCTCTGGTAATCTGCCCTTTAGCAACGCCTCCTATGGCCGGGTTGCAGGACATTCGAGCTATTGCTGTAAGGTCTGATGAGATAAGAAGGCATGAACAGCCCATTCTTGCTGCAGCAAGAACGGCCTCGCATCCTGCATGACCTGCCCCTGTAACGATGATGTCATACATATACGGCAAATTGTTTCACGTGAAACATCCCTTGATTAATGAGTAAAATTAAAAATAGCACTTTCCGGGCAGTTTTCTCTCTCTGATTCCGTTGTGATTATTGTGGCGCATTATTAGCGTGAAATAGCCCGATAAAAATATACATTGTTTATGGTTTCGCAAATAGTAGTCAAGGTCTTGTAAAGGTTAAAATGGCAAAAAAGGGAAATAATTGCGCATAACATCCTCCGACAGGAAAGAGTTCTGAATATTGCCAGGCCAACAAAAGGGATCTACGTGCTTTTTGGTGAACCTGTGATTGTTAGTTAATCACTACCCCATTGTATATATTGGCTGAATTATTTTTTCCGAGCGTAACGCGATGTCTATCCATGAAAAATAAACGTTTAAACCTTCTTCTGATTGCTGTTGTCACTCTTGTGGCGGTCTGGTCGCTATGGCCAACCTGGCGTGACTACTCCCTTTCGAAACGGCTCAATAGTTTTAGGTCTGCCCAGGACAGTCTGAAATATGCGCTGAATCACCGTGAGGAAATTGAGGATGCCCGGAAAAAAAGCCTAAAACTGGGTCTGGATTTAAAAGGCGGGATGCATCTTGTGATGGAGGTTGACCAGGTGGATCTGTTTGAACAGAAAGCAGGGAATAAAGATGCGAAGTTTTCCGCCATCATGCAGGCTGTCAGGGCAAAGGCAACCCAAAGTGATGCACGTGTTATCGATCTTCTGGTTGCGGAGTTTAAAAATGAAAATATTCGGCTTAGTCGCTATTTTTATGATATCCGCAACAGCGATCAGGAAATTGTAGGGAAGCTGGAAAAGGAATCCGATGAGGCCTTAAGTCGTGCTAAGGAGATTATCCGCAATCGTATTGACCAGTATGGTGTCGCTGAACCGGTCATCACCACACAGGGCAGCAGAAAAATCATTATTGAGCTTCCCGGTGTTTCGGACGAAAACAGAGTGAGGAATCTGCTGAAAGGTACCGCCAAGCTTGAATTCAGGCTTCTGCGGGAACCGGAAGTGATGGTCAGGACGCTGGACAGGATCAACACCTATCTTGTCGATAACGGTGTTACTGCGCATGGCGCGCGGGTTCCCGATTCTTCAGCCGCTGCTCCTGCTCCTCTTCCGCAATCCGGGAGCACTCCGTCTACCCCTTCCAGCAAGTCGCCTACTGCCAAACCGCTTTATGATGTGATCGGTGTTTTTCAGAACGGAACAGCCTATACTTCCGAGCACACGAAAGAGTTTGTTACCTCTTTGCTGCACCGCAGCGACATACAGGCGCTTCTGCCTCCGGATACTGAGCTGCTTCTTGCCGCTAAACCGGACGTAGGAAAAAACGGTGAAAAGCTCTATTCGATCTATCTTGTCAAAAAGGCGCCAGAGTTGACTGGCGGTGGTATTACAGAGGCAAAGGCAACGTTTGGTTCACAGGGCGTTCAGCCCGAGGTCTTGATGTCGATGAACTCGGAAGGAACCTCGAAATGGGCCCGCATTACTGGAGCCAATATCGGAAAACGTATTGCAATTGTGCTTGATGGTGCGGTTTACAGTGCTCCTGTTGTTCAGTCCAAGATTCCCAATGGTAATTCGGTGATCAACGGAATTGAAAGTCTTGAGGAGGCAAAAGATCTTGAAATTGTGCTTAAAGCCGGTGCGCTTCCTGCTCCAGTCAGGATTACAGAAGAACGAAGCGTCGGGCCATCGCTTGGTGCGGATTACATCCGGGCAGGCATGCAGTCTCTTGCATGGGCTTTCTGTGCCGTGTCGATCTTTATGCTTGTCTACTACAAGAAAGCAGGTATAGCGGCAGATATAGCCCTCGTGCTGAACATTCTTATTGTGCTTTCAGTACTGGCAGGGTTCAACGCCTCTCTTTCCTTGCCGGGCATTGCCGGCATTGTGCTGACCATTGGCATGGCTGTCGATGCCAACGTCTTGATCTATGAGAGGATACGAGAAGAGCTTGCTGAAGGCAAGAGTGTGCTCTCCGCCGTTACGCAGGGTTATGACCGGGCGTTTTCTTCCATTCTTGACTCACATGTGACGACCCTTTCGGCGGCTTTTCTCCTTTATACGTACGGTATCGGTCCCATTCAGGGGTTTGCTGTTACGCTGATGATTGGTACCTCAGCAAGCTTGTTTACGGCAATCGTGGTGACCAGAGAGATTTTCCATCTGCTTCTTGCCAAAAACCTTATGTCAGACAAAAGTTTCGGTTAATATTTCAAGACGTTTCAACTCATGAGGATCTTTCAGAAGACCAACTTTAACTTTATCCGGTATCGTAAAATTGCGTACGGTTTTTCTATTGTTCTGCTGCTTGCGGGCATGGGTTCGCTTGTTTTTAAAGGTCTGAACTACGGGATTGATTTCCGGGGAGGTTCCGAGGTGGTTATACGGTTCGACAAAAACGTAGATGTCGGTCAGATACGCTCGGTTCTTGACGCGGCAGGTGTTTCAGGAACCCTGAAGCAGTACGGAATGGATCGCTCTTTTCTCTTCAGCACCGTTTTCCAGGGAGACAGCGGGCAATTGAAATCCCTGGTTTCCAACGCCCTCAACGATCGTATCAAGGGGAATCATCATGAAATTGTCCGTATTGATGCTGTTGGCCCGAGTATTGCCTCCGATTTGAAATGGTCGGCGGTAAAGGCGCTCTTTGCATCCCTTTTTGCCATCCTTCTTTATGTAGGCTTCCGGTTTGAAATCAAATTTGCAACAGCAGGTGTAATTGCGATTTTTCATGATATCCTGACCGTGTTGGGGCTCTTCAGTATTCTTGGAGGTATCTTTACCTTCATGCCGCTGGAAATGGATCAAAGCATTATTGCGGCTTTTCTTACGATAGCCGGTTATTCCATTACCGATACTGTTGTTGTCTACGACCGTATCCGGGAGAGAATACGGGGGCAGAAACCCTCGGAATATGAAAGGATTTTTAATGAAAGCATGAACCAGACACTCAGCCGTACGATTATAACCTCAGGAACAGTGCTTCTCTCGGTTTTTGTGCTTTTTATCTTTGCAGGACCAGCCATCAGAGGTTTTGCTTTTGCCGTCTTTACCGGAATTATGATAGGCACCTATTCATCAATCTTTGTGGCGGCACCATTAGTGTATGACTGGCTCAGGCTCACCAAAAGTGCGGTTCATCTGAGAGGAAGCAAGATTTCCTGAGAGCCTTTGTCATAATGTTGGGAGTTATGCAATCGGTACCATCGAGCCCGTTGTGGCCGGAAAACTTAAAAAATATTCATCAGTCAGGAGTCGGTGCATGAAAAAAGTATTGAGGAACGCTCTATTGCTGCTTGTAGCGGGGTTATCATCCTGGCAGGGATCAGCGCTTGCAGAAATCGCTGACCGGGTCGTTGCCGTTGTCGGAAATGAGGTTATTTTTAAATCGGAAATTGATAACCGTGCACTCATGGCACGCCTGCAGTATCCCGAACTGGAGAAAGATAAAGGGTTGTCCCGCTCAATACTTGACGGGGTGATTGACCAGAAGATCATTCTTGCCAAAGCCAAAATAGATAGCGTCGCTATTGACCTTAATTCGCTCGACACCATGGTCAATGACCGCTACAAGCAGATCAGCTCAAGTTTCCCGTCGAAAGCTGATATGGAGCGTCGCATCGGCAAATCCTCTGCCGGTATTCGCGAGAGTATTCGTGAGGAGCTGCGCAATCAGCAGTTGATCGAGACACTTCGTAAGAAAAAATCTGCGGGAATAACCGTCACTTATGATGAGGCGATGGAATTTTATAATACAAACCGTGGTCAGCTCCCGGAGATTCCCGAAGAGGTTTCGGTATCGCAACTTATCAAATATCGTGGAGTTGCAGAGGAAAGCAGAAAGCAGTCGCTTGCAACGATCCAGGAGATACGCAAAGAGCTTCTGGCGGGAGCTGATTTTGCTTCTCTGGCAATCCAGTATTCACAGGATCCAGGTTCTGCCAAATCAGGAGGAGATCTTGGCTTTGTCAGGAAAGGTCAGCTTGTCCAGAGCTTTGAGACTGCGGCTTACGCACTCAAGGAAGGGGGGATATCAGATATTGTTGAAACGCGATATGGATTTCATGTTATTCAGATGCTGAGCAAGGAGGATAACGCTATCCATGTCAGGCATATTCTTATAGGGATTGACCGTTCGAAAGGAGATTTTTCGGAGGCGATTCAGCAGCTCAATGCACTGCATGCTGAGCTGTTGAGCGGTAAGGGGAATTTTGCGGAGATGGCTAAAAAATATTCTGATGATTCTGCTTCTGCACCGATCGGCGGTACGATTCTCATCCCGGGCTCATCCAGACAGACGATTTCGCCTGCCAAATTGTTCCCCCAATTGCAGCAGGTAATAGCTTCCCTGAAAAAGAGTGGCGATATCAGTGAACCACAGCAAATAAATCCTCCACAAAGAGAACCGTTTTACGGAATATTCCGGTTGAACGAGCGCATAGCAGCGCACCCTCTTGATCCTGAAAAGGACTATTCAGCTCTTGAGGAGATGACGCTTGACTACAAAAGCCGCCAGCGTTTCAATCAATGGGTGCAGCAGCTCCACAAAGAGGTTTATGTGCGCATCTCAGACATCTAAGCGGCGGACGTATCGTGCATTTTTCTCGATAAAGTCTCTCCGTGGCTCAACCTTGTCACCCATCAGCGTGGAGAATACCTGATCAGCTTCCATGGCATTTTCCACATTGACCAGCAACAGTGAGCGGTGGGCAGGATCCATGGTGGTGCTCCAGAGCTGTTCAGGGTTCATCTCTCCAAGACCCTTGTATCGCTGAATGTGGATGTTTGCCTTCCCTTTCTGCATCTTTTTCATCCCATCCGAAATACTGTTTCGTTCATCGTCATCCCAGGCGTACTGCTGATCCTTGCCTGACTTGACCAGGTAGAGTGGCGGCTGTGCGATAAAGACCCTGCCTGCCTCAATCAGCGCACGCATGTGGCGGAAGAAAAAGGTCAACAGCAGCGTTCTGATATGTGCACCGTCAACATCAGCATCAGTCATGATGATAATTTTGCCATAGCGCAGTTTTTCCACAGAAAATTCATCCTCACCGAAACTGGTGCCAAGCGCAAGAATAATAGTTTTGATCTCCTCATTCTCAAGCATCTTGTGTAACCTGGCCTTTTCGACATTAAGAATTTTACCCTTCAAAGGCAGAATGGCCTGAAAACTTCTGTCGCGACCCTGTTTGGCACTACCGCCTGCCGAATCACCCTCAACGATATAGAGCTCACAATGTTCCGGGTCATTGATGGAGCAGTCAGCAAGTTTTCCAGGCAATCCCGAGCTCTCAAGCACAGACTTTCTGCGAGTCAGCTCCTTGGCTTTCCGGGCAGCCTCTCTTGACATGGCCGCGCCCTTCACCTTTTCAATAATCATCTTGAGCACATTCGGATTGCTTTCAGCAAACTCCGAGAGCTGCTCGTTGACAACTGTTTCTACAATACTTTGTGTCTCCGAGTTGCCAAGCTTTGTCTTGGTCTGTCCTTCAAACTGTGGTTCAGCAACCTTGACAGAGATCACCGCTGTCAGTCCCTCCTTGAAATCATCGCCTGTAAGGGCAAGTTTCAGGTTTTTCAGCAAATCATTCTTCTGGGCGTAGGCATTGAGCGTTCTGGTCAGCGCCTTGCGGAACCCGGTAACGTGCGTGCCGCCTTCATGGGTATTGATATTGTTGACATAGCTGAAGACGTTCTCCTGATAGGAGTCATTGTACTGGAGCGCTATTTCAACAATGGTTGTATCCCGTTCGCCGTAGAGATAGATGGGCTCCTTGAGCAGGTTGATGCGGTTCTGATCAGTAAAGAGCACAAACTCCTTGATGCCTCCTTCGTAGTGGAACACCTCCTGAAAGCCGTCCGTATCCTGGACAATAATGCGCAGCTCTTTATTGAGGAAGGCCAGCTCCCTCATGCGATCGACAATTATATCCTTGCGGAACTCGGTTGTCTTGAAAATAAGATGGTCGGGCATGAAGGTTGTCTTCGTGCCGCGCTGGTCGGAGGGGCCAATGGCCTTTACATCACCCTGGGGGATTCCGCGTTCAAAGCGCTGAAAATAGACCTGGCTATCGCGGTACACCTCAACTTCGCACCATTCCGAAAGTGCATTGACCACCGAAGCACCAACACCGTGCAGACCACCGGAGACCTTGTAGGCACCCTTGTCGAACTTGCCGCCGGCTCCGATAACCGTCATGACCAGCTCAAGCGCCGATTTCTGCTTTTCGGGGTGAATATCAACAGGAATGCCGCGGCCGTGATCGATAACCGTCACTGAGCCGTCAGGATTCAGTGCGACAAAAATATAATCGTTGAAGCCGCCGAGGGTTTCATCGATAGAGTTATCGACAATTTCGTAGACCAGATGGTGAAGACCCCTGCTGTGAATATCGCCAATATACATAGCAGGACGCATGCGCACATGCTCAATGCCGTCAAGCACCTGAATATTGGTTGCGCCGTAACTTGTTTCTGTTGAAGGGGTCAAGGAGGTAAGGATATCGTCTTCCTGCATAATGATCAGCTATAACTTGTGAGATGAAATTCATCACGCAAGATAACAAAAATGCCGTTATTATGCGTGCCTTATGTCATTCAGGAGCTTGCCCAGAAGGCGTCCTGAAAATGTTCGACGGTAAAGGAGTGTATCCTGTTTTTCTCCATTCCTTGTATCAGAATCGCAACGACATCGAAACGGCAGTCAGTATCAATGTCGCGGTATAACGCAAGGTA
>JBAXBW010000030.1:0-18299 GCA_037141805.1 Chlorobiaceae bacterium
GTGAGTGAAAGCTTGCGATGGACACTTGATTTCTTTCCAGTCATAAACCTGAACAGGGTTGTTATTCTCCGGGTCGGTTCTTTTTGGGATCAAAATTCCGGAACTTTGCCGGGGCTCATGAATAATGGCTAACTTCGAACACTTTTGTACATTACTTCTTGCGGACTGTGGATGTTCAGTGTTCGATGTTTCCGGAATATGCAACGATGTCGGTCGAGTACTGTATGGAGACAGCGCCTGAAGCAATGTTATTGAAACTATAGAATAGTATTTTAGTGTCCCTCATTTTTAAAAATGTATCAAACGTTAATTCTTGGAGGCGCTCTAATTATAATCACTAATCATGTTGCCACTTATAATAAGAACAAATATATCAAGTTTGATAAGACATATTACACTTATTCTTTTTCTATTCTCTACACTTGTTGCAACAACCGCTAATTTGGCGTATGGAGAGAAAAATCAAAATCCCTTTGCACCAAACGCATCAATACACAATTATATAAAAGGAAGTTTTACAACTCTTGAAAAGCCAGTTACTGGATCCAACAATGTGACTATTGGTATTTATGGAATAAATATATGCGATCTGGATCTTAACTCTAATACCTATCACTTGAGTGCTTATGTCTGGATGAAATGGAATGGAAATAGTGATCCAACTAAATCACTTGAATTTGTTAATATGGTCGAAAACAGTGGGGCAATTAAAAAAATTCTTCTCGATTCGCCAACAATATTGAAAAACGGGGAAAAGTATCAAATTATGCGTATCGAAGGTAGTTTTTTTCAACCTTTTGATTTGAAAAATTACCCTCTTGATCAGCAGGAGCTTTCTCTTTACATTGAAAACTCGGGTCAGACCTATGACAAGGTAGATTATTTTTCAGAAACAGAATCCACAGGATATGACAGCAATATGATTATTCCTGGCTGGCATTTGAAGGGCGTGAACGTAAAAAGTTATATCCATGATTACAAAACAGCCTTTGGAGAAAAAGGCAACAGTAATGCGTCAAAATATTCATCACTAAAATACTCATTTCAACTGCAACGGGACACCAACTTTTTTTTATGGAAACTATTTGCTCCTCTCATTATTGTTCTCATGACCAACTGGCTTGCGCTGCTTCTGAAACCAACATTTTTAGAGGTTCGAATCGCAATGACTACGACCGCATTGTTAACTATTATTTTTATGCAACAAACGGCTCTTGATGCAATCCCGCAATGTTCAACTTTAATGTTCATTGACAAAGTGTATCTCCTCTCATACTTATTTGTCCTGATAACTTTGTTGCAGATTATTTTGGTAAACTTTCATCTTGAAAAGATATCCTTTTCCAAGATCTCAAAGATGAGAAAAATTGATATCATATTTTTTATTGTCCAGGTCACATTGTTTTCGGTTATTTTCAGCATCTTTATAATGCGTCTATAGGGCCCTAATCAGACGATAAGTCAAATTTTATTTTAATCAACATAAGCACGAATTGAGGATGGAATCACTTGCGTCCTCTTATTCTTCTCCTAAAATGTTTCGGTAAACGATTTGATCCCAAGAATGTTAGAAAGCTTGAAGCCTTCCCCATATTGAACGCCGATTTGTTCACCGAAGTAGCGGGCGCGGGCTTCAAGGCCGGTGAGAAATTCGGGTCGGTTAATCATTGTTCTTGGGCTTTTTGTTATCCCACTTTTATAAAACTGCGAGCTGAAGGCAAGGACTCCTTTTCTGGAGGCCTCGAAGGTCTCGGAGATGTCGACGATGATGTCGGGTTCGAGGTGTTTGAACTGGATGTAGTAGAGAAGATGTTTGGGGCGGTGGGGTTCCTGGGCTTTCCCGTTTATGGTGGTGGCAAGTTGTTGTAACCCGGCATAGTAGCAGGCATCGGTCACGAGTCTGGAGGCTTTGATGTGATCAGGGTGTCGTTCGTCGGGGGAGTTTGCAAAGACAACGTTTGGCCTGAATTGCCTGATGACCATGATGATTTCGGCAAGATTCTCTTCGGTATAGAAAAGTTTTGAGTCTCCGAGATCGAGGGTCGTGCGGCTCTGGTAGCCCATCAGTTGTGCTGCGGTTTCTGCTTCTGATTTCCTCGTTTCAGGGGTGCCGAGTGTACCCATTTCCCCTCTTGTGAGGTCGCATACTCCCACGCTTTTCCCTTCGCTTCTTATTTTCAGCAGCGTGGCTCCGCATGAGAGTTCAACGTCATCCGGGTGAGCGCCAAAGGCAAGGGCATAGACGGCTTCTGGTGATTGTTTCAATTGTCCTCTGAGTATATTATGGTTCGATAAAAAATCCTGTTCAACCTTTAACAAGCCACTTCTGACCAATGCTCAAAGTAAAGATAGTTCGTCTTGATAAACAAGCAATATTGCCGGTTTATGCCACCGCACATGCCGCCGGTATGGATATTTCTGCCTGTCTTCAGGTGCCGGTAACGCTTGAACCCTTTTCAACAGCTCTTATTCCATCCGGCTTTGCCATTGAACTTCCCGAAGGCTATGAGGCGCAGCTTCGTCCGAGAAGCGGGCTTGCCTTACGCTCCATGATTTCACTGCCGAACTCTCCAGCAACGATTGATGCTGATTACCGGGGAGAGGTCAAGGTGATTCTTGTTAATTATGGAAAGGACTCGTTTACCGTTTCACACGGCGACCGCATTGCGCAGATGGTGGTGGCCAGGGTTGAGCAAGTGTATTTTGAGGAGGTAACGGAGCTTGCCTCAACGGTTCGCGGTGAAGGAGGATTTGGCCATACGGGGACTTGAAGACAGTAATAAAAAAAACGGTAAAATTGTCACGGTGAGCGAAGGGGTTATCTCTTTTTCAGGATTCCTGACTTCGCTCAGAATGACTTATGAGGCGTGTGCTTCAGTTTTTATTCTCTTGAACAGGAGGTGTTACAACAATTTCTCTTGGAGCACTCTTTGTGGCAGGAGCAACAGGCACCTCTTTTGGAACGATCACTTCAACCGGAGTGGCCGTAGGGGTGAAGAGGATCTGGGTAACATCTTTTTTCGCACGATTTCCTGACATTCCAGGCATTCCCGGCATGAAGGAGCCGTTCATAAGCTGTCCAAGCCCGGCGCTGACATTATTGAAGAGATTCTGTATTTGGTTTGAGTTCCCGGCGGCGTTCAGGTTTTCGAGAAGACCTGTCCATAGTTTTGCAAGTTCCTGAAAGGAGTTTTGTACTTGCACTGATGTAATCGTGGAAGTGACTCCATCAATAAGTTGTCCCGGAACGGAGGTGACGTTGTTGAATATCTCTCTGACGGGCTCTGAATTGATGGTGGAGGTAACCCCGTCAATCAGTTGACCGGTAGCTGAACTCACCGAGTTGATCACACCCTGTACCGATTCGACGGTGATGCTCGAGGTAACTCCTTCAATCAGTTGACCGGTAGCTGAACTCACCGAGTTGATCACACCCTGTACCGATTCGACGGTGATGCTCGAGGTAACTCCTTCAATCAGTTGACCGGTAGCTGAACCCACTGAGCTGATTATTCCTTGTACCGGATCAGAATTGATGGTAGAGGTAACGCCCTCTATAAGCTGCCCGGTAACGGAACTTACGGTGGTGATGATTCCCTGTACAGAGACAATAGTTGAGTCAATCAAGGCACCCATGCTTCCGATAAGATGGGCCATGTCTCCATTGCCGACACCTGTATCTGTATTGTTCGATGCGGTTGCTACAACTGCCCCTGCCGTTTTTTTGAGTTCTTCTGCTGCCATAGTTATGGTTGGATTAAGGGTAAGCAAGTGAAAATATTTTTTTGAATATAACAACTTATTTACTAACGCCATTCACCTCTTGATGCTATTTTTGGCGAAGTGTTTCTTTCTTTTTGCTCAGACAATATTTTCCTTGTAGTACCGGATAATGGACTCTTGTGTAAATCCAAGTGCATACATAAGATGAATGGTTCCAAAGCTGAGCTGGAGAGGGATGAGACCGTTGCGGTGATATTTGCGGGCTGACGTGGTAACCTCTGTTTCGAGAATGTTCAGCGGTATATGTTTTTCAATCCGGGAGATAATATCGTAATCTTCCATAATGAGCAGGGCTTCGTCGAATCCTCCAATCATGCCAAAGAGCTCTCTCGTGATAAAGAGTGATTGATCTCCGCCTCGACAGATCATCAGGGGAAACTGAGTGAACCATCCGAACAGGCTCAAGAGAGGGTGGTCATTATCAAAGCGCATTCTGAAGCAGCCTGCCTTTTTCCCTGCCGCAACTGCCGATCGAATATCATCGAGAAAGGTTTCTGGAGGTTGTGTGTCAGCGTGCAGAAAATAGAGAATCTCGCCTTTGGCATGACGAGTACCGTTATTCATCTGTATGGAACGTCCTCTGGAGCTGTTGCAGACGGTTACCGGAAAGCCAGCAAGGATATCAACTGTTTTGTCTGTACTGGCATCACTGATAATGATCTCCACCCCCTCTGAGTGCTTGGTCAGAGCAAGGAGTTTCTGGATCGTATCAGCGATGATGCTCTCTTCGTTACAGGTCGGGATAATAATGCTTATGGTTTGCATGTCCATAAGGTGCTTTTTTTAAGGTCGTCAAAGGTGTCGATATCCGATAACTCCACAAGAAGTTCATAAGAGGCATCAAGCTGTTTGAGTATTGCGAGAGTATCCTGAAGCACGTAAGAGGTACTCCATTGACGGTCAAGAAAGAGTTCCGGTATCGCTCTCTTCATGCCGATGAGGTAAAATCCTCCATCTGTGGCAGGCCCGATAACGGCATCAGCTCGCTCAAGGGCGGAAAACGCATCGTCAAGAATTGCCGGGCTCAGTTCGTAACAGTCTGTTCCAATAAGAATGACATGGTGAAAGCTGCTTTCAAATCCGCTTTTGATGGCGTTCAGCATTCGCTCGCCCAGATCATCACCATACTGAAGCCTGGTGCTGAAATTGCTGGAGAGAAAGAGATCGGAAGAGGGTATAAAGCGGGAGTAAAAAACCGTCCGTTCTGCATAAACCTTCTCTGAAACCCGTGCGGTATGCTGGCGAAGTATTTCGTAGATTTCAAGGGCTTTTTGGTTGCCGATGCTCTTCGCCAGACGGGTTTTGACCACTCCCGCTTCAGGATTTTTGCTGAAAATAATGAGCAGTCGGTTACTTTTATTCATGCCAGACTATTAATTTCCGAATCTGCTGAGAAGCTTTTCAGCAACAAGCTTGCCGCTCAGTGCTGCTCCTTCCATGGAGGCCAGGTAGTGCTGATCGGTATAATCTCCAGCGAGAAAAAAGTTTTTGATCGGACTGATCTGGTCAGGACGGTATTTGTCGACGTCCGGCACTGCTTTATAGACTGACTGGGGAATTTTAACAATCGTTGATTTCAGCAGTTTGGCCTCGCGAGATTTCGGAAAACGATTATGAAGGTCTTTGATAATAAGCTCAGTTATGACTTCATTGGGCATATCCATAAGCTGGTGTGCCGGAGCAAGCACCAGACTCATGACACTTCCTCCATTTGCAGAGCCCATGCCATTCTGGAAATCCTCTGAACAGGTTATGGAGACGTCGGCAAAGGTGGCAAATATGGTGCCCTGTGAAAACATAAGATTGTTGGTATCGGTAATTTTCCGGTCAAACCAGAGTTGGCAGTTTGCAACCGGACTGCCGACAAATTCATGCAGGTTGCGAAAATACTTGTGGCTCAGCCACTGAACAGGCAGAATTTTTTTAATGTTGTGAACAGGAAGGGCTGAAATATAGGCATCAGCCTCGATTTTATGACCATCCTGAAGTACAGCCTCTTTGATGGAGTCATCACTGTTCAGCTCAAACCGGTTCAGTTTAGCATCAACAAAAATGCGGCCGCCCTTGCTCTGGATATACTGCCGCATCGGCTCAATCATCGAATCTCCGGGGTTTTTGCGGAAAAAAGCAAATTTTGTTGCTGTATAATTCAAACCGAAATAGTTGAAAATGGTGATCATTGGCCGGGCGCTGATGACGTTTGGTTCAATGAAATTCATGGCAAGTGCAATGGCCCTCCATAGTCTCTGCAATGAATGCTCCGAAGCTCCTTTGCGGCGATGCCATTCCGAATAGGTCATAGAATCCTGACTGCGGAAATAGGCTTCATTGCCGGTAATAGCGGGGTAGAGCCCTTTAACCAGAGAAATTTTGTCCCAAAAAGTGAGCAAATCGGTTCGCATTCCACCAACTACCTCAGCCCAGGGACTGGGAAGGTTGGCTTTTTTGAAAACAGATTGTTCCCCGTTCTCTTCTGCGTAGATAAGCGCATGCTCTTTCCATTGATAGTTACTATCGGCACCGACCCGTTTCATATAGTTCTGGAGCTGTTCATAACCTCCAAAAACGATATGCAGTCCTGATTCTATTGAGTCTCCATCACTGTCTTTCCATACAGAAACCTTCCCTCCAAGTATTTTGCGTTTTTCATATATCTCTACCGAGTGTCCCCGGTCGACAAGTTCCACTGCTGCGCTCAGGCCTGCAACTCCAGCGCCGAAAATTGCTATTCTCATAATTGTAATAAAAGTTCGGTCGCCTTAAGTTGTTGATTTATATTTTGTTTTAAAGATAAAACTGCCGAGCTAAAAAGATCGTTCGGGTGCATGATCCAACTTCTGTACTCAAATCCGAGCACAAGATATTGAAATATTTATTATTTGTAAGAATCATACATTACTGTTGCTTTTCCTGGAGCATTCAAATGAAAACAATCTGCAACTGCATTCAGAATAATCAGTAAGGCAATGTAATACAGAAAAACGGATTAAGCCCCTAAATTATTTAAGGATTTTGCTGAAAAAGTTGCGGTTCATAAAGAAAAGGATTGTTTTTTTCTTACTATTCTGTAATTTCTGCTGAATTAGAAATAAATCAAAATTGTGTTATGTCTGGCCATCTTGATCTGATCGACCTTAAAATTATCGAGTCCCTTGGAGAAAACGGCAGAGTCCGATTGAGTGAGCTTGCAGAAGTAGTTGGGCTTTCAATACCGTCAGTCAGCGAGCGGCTGGACAAGCTGCAGAAAAACGGTATCATCAAAGGGTTTACCATGGAGGTTGATGAACGGCAGCTTGGTTTTGATATTCATGCTTTTGTTCGTGTCAGAATCGATTCATCAAGGCACTACAAGTCGTTTATGGAGCACGTACTGAAAGAGGAAGAGATTATGGAGTGTTTTTCAGTAACCGGCGAAGGGTCGCATATATTAAAGGTCATGACCCACAACACCGCATCCCTCGAACAGTTTCTTTCAAGAATACAGAGCTGGCCGGGTGTTCTTGGAACCAACACCAGCTTTGTTCTTTCCCAGTTGAAGAAAAATAAAAAAATTTGCGCTGAAATTGTTCGTAAAAACCTTCAGGATCGTCAGGTGCTGACAACGTTTGATGAAAAGAGATCAAAAAAGTAATAAAAATGTACAGTTTTTTTCATAAGCCAGGGAGGCTCATATCATGCAAATCAAAAAGGAGGATATTTTGAACAGCGATAGTAAAATTCCGGTTTCAACCTATTTTGGTTCGATGACCTTTGATCATAAGGCCATGCGCGCAAAACTGCCCAAAGAGGAGTTCACTGCGTTGCAGGATACGATCAAAGCGGGGAAAAAAATAACCGCTGAAATTGCAGGCGTTGTCGCTCATGGTATGAAAGAGTGGGCCATGGAAAACGGTGCGACCCATTACACCCACTGGTTTCAGCCGATGACCGGTTCTACTGCGGAGAAGCATGATGCGTTTTTATCGATTGATCGCGACGGTACTCCGATTGAGCGTTTTTCCGGTGAACAACTGATTCAGGGTGAGCCTGACGCTTCAAGTTTTCCGTCCGGCGGTATGCGGACCACTTTTGAGGCTCGCGGCTATACAGCCTGGGATCCTTCCAGTCCTGCATTTCTGATGAAAGGAGGAAAAGATCTTACCCTTTGTATTCCAACAGTTTTCATCTCTTATCATGGAGAAGCGCTTGATGCCAAAACACCGCTGTTGCGCTCCATGGATGCCGTCAGCAAGTCGGCCATAAGACTGCTTGAAGTGCTTGGTGTTACCGGTGTCTCCAGAGTCAAAACCTTTGCAGGTTGTGAACAGGAATATTTTCTGATCGACAAAAAATTTTATTCCGAGCGTCCTGATCTTGTGATGTGTGGTCGTACTCTTCTTGGTGCTCTTCCACCGAAAGGTCAGCAGCTTGAGGATCACTATTTCGGTTCTATTCCTGACCGTGTGCTCGAATTCATGCAGGATGTCGAACATGAACTTTATCTGCTTGGTATCCCCGCCAAAACCCGTCATAATGAGGTTGCTCCT
The DNA here is from genome assembly GCA_037141805.1 of Chlorobiaceae bacterium. Taxonomy (GTDB): domain Bacteria; phylum Bacteroidota; class Chlorobiia; order Chlorobiales; family Chlorobiaceae; genus Chlorobium. Next base: position 8,310 of record JBAXBW010000030.1, read on the forward strand.
CACCAGTTTGAAATTGCTCCGATTTTTGAAGAGGCCAATATCGCTGTCGACCATAACCTGCTGGTCATGGAAGTCATGAGAAAAATTGCTGACAAGAAAGATTTTGCCTTGTTGCTGGCAGAAAAACCTTTTGCCGGTATTAATGGTTCAGGCAAGCACAATAACTGGTCGATTGGTACCAATACCGGCATCAATCTTCTTGATCCAGGTGATACTCCTGAAAAGAATGTCCACTTCCTTGTTTTCCTTGTTGCGGTACTCAAAGGCGTTTACAAGAGGGCCGATTTACTCAGAATGTCAATCGCGAGCATGGGCAACGACCACCGTCTTGGTGCCAATGAAGCGCCTCCTGCTGTGGTCACTGTTTTTCTTGGTGAATTGCTCGAAAAAGTGCTTGATGCCATTGAAAGCGGCAAGGTTGACCTGAAAACTGAAAAACAGGTACTTAATCTCGGACTTTCACAGGTTCCTGTAGTCAACAAGGACTATACTGACCGTAACCGTACCTCACCATTTGCCTTCACTGGCAACAAGTTTGAGTTCAGGGCGGTTGGTTCTTCGCAGGCGGCTTCAGTGCCGAATATGGTGCTGAACACTCTTATGGCTGAGGCTGTTGATGAGATTGCGGATGCTATCATCGCAAAAATCAAGGCAGGAAAAGAGAGGGATTCAGCAATTCTTGAAACTCTTCGTGAGCAGATTACCGCTACCAAGCCTATTCGCTACCAGGGTGATAACTACGCCGAAGCTCTTCAGCAAGCAGCGCGGGAGAGAGGGCTGCCGAACCTGAAGAACACTCCCCAGGCACTCAGAGTTCTGCTCAAGAAAGATGTCCAGGATATGTTTGTCAAATATGGTGTTCTGAGTGTCCAGGAGATTGATGCCCGTCTGCATATCCGTCTCGAACGCTACGTCAAGGGTATTGATATCGAAGCTCGTACGCTGCAGCTTATGTTGAAGACGTTCGTGATTCCTGATGTCTCTGAATATCAGGGTGATCTCGGCAACTCTTTCAATAATCTGTTGTCTGCTGCTGATGCTATTGGTCTGTCTGACAAGGCGCTCCAGAGTCAGGCTGGTAACCTGAAATCGCTGGCTGAAAATTTCTCGACGTTGATTGATATGACAGCCGAGCTTGATGAAGCTGTTGAAAAAATCGAGACGCTTGCAAGTGAGTTCGACAAGGCCGATTACTGTGCCAATGAACTGCTTCCTTTGATGACTGAGGTTCGAGTCATTGCCGACAGCCTCGAACAGGTTGTTGACCGCAGTCGCTGGCAGCTTCCAACCTACTCGGAAATGTTGTTTGAGCATTAACCTTCATCAGGTTTCAATAAAGAGAAGGCTCGCGTCGGCGGGCCTTTTTTTTGGAAGAAATTATTTTATTGTAAACGTTAAGTTATGCCTTATTTTTAAAGTCAGATTCCCTTTATTATGCTCATGTTTTCCTAAACAACCCATACCGATATGCCAGAGGTTTTTCATTATACCATGACCTATCCTGCCTTTTGGCTTGATTACTATTATCTTGTAACATGGTTTCTGAGTATGCTTTTCCTCGCCCTGGTGTGGGCGATTTTTTTTAGGTATGGAAAATTTAGTTATGGCGTGGATCTTGGCTGCTTTTGGAAAACGAGTTTAATTGTTGTGTTGACCACCGTGTCGCTTGGCGCGCCAATGTACTATAATACCCGATTCGCCGGTGAACATGGTCAGGATGGTGACTCCGTTAAAATTACCGGCGACAAGGTGCTCTATATGGACCGGAAAGGCAATGAAAAAAGAGTTGTTCTTACCGATATTACCGCTATTTATCAGGAACTCATCACCTATAACCCACCGCCGAAAATATTTGTCGTTGCAGCAAAATCACCAGTAAAGGACTCTTTATTTGTAACAACAAACCTTCCCGGCTACAAGCGTTTTCTTGCCGAGCTGACAAGGAGAACAGGTGTAGAAGCAAAGCTTCACTGAGTATCTTTTCAAAGTCAGAGAACCATGCATTTTTCCGGCGATCCATCATCAACCGACACGTTGCTTCTTGTCGTTGAAACAGGTAATACAACCACTTCAGTTGCGGTTTTCAGTGGTTCCGGGTTGCTTGAAGTTTGTAAAATGCCTTCGTCAAGCCTCTCCGGACATGATACTATTTCCGGGTTGCTTGCGCCGGTTATCATAAAATTTCCGGCTCTCTGTGATGCGGTGATATGCAGCGTTGTGCCTTCGCTGGAGAAGAGTATCGTTGACTATCTTCATCGTCATCTGCCCGGTCAGGTGATGAAGGTCAGCTCTTCAATGCGCCTTCCTTTCATGCTGCACTACGATTCCCCCGAGACCTTTGGCCCAGACCGGATTGCGCTTTGCGCACTGAGTCAGAGTCTCTATCCTGAACATTCGGTTATAGCGCTTGATATCGGTACCGCCATTACGGTTGATGTGCTCGATTCGAGGCGAAACTATCTTGGCGGTCTCATTATGCCGGGTCTTGACCTTATGGCAAAGGCCCTGCATGAACATACGGCAAGGCTGCCTCTCGTTGCTCTTGATCGTCAGGAGACTCTTCTCGGATACTCGACCGTCGACTGTATCAGGAACGGGATTATTCTCGGTTGTGTCTCCAGTATGGAGGGAATCGTCAGGAAGATTACCTCCTGGCTTCAAAAAGAGCGCAATGAACACGATATCAAAGTCATTGCGACGGGCGGCAGTGCGCCTCTTGTTGCCACTATGCTTGATTGCTCTCCGTCGATCGAAGAGCTGGCGGTAATCAAAGGCTCGCGTTTCCTGTTCGAGTTCAACGTGAACTTTTCAAGCTGAAAAGGGTCTGACCATCACTGATGGCTTTCAGAACGTGCCGATCGTCGATGTTTTCTTCAAGCAGAAAAGCTTCGCCAAGTTTTTTCAACAGCACAAAGCGGAGCTTTTTGTCAAGCTTTTTCTTGTCAGAAAACATGCTTTCAAGGAGCAGGCCGCTGTCGATATCAAGGAACCTGCGTTTCAGCAACCCCTTGGGAAATTTGAATTTCCGCAGCAGGGAAAGCCCGCGATCAAGCGACTCGCGGTCGAGGTAGCCAAGGTTGTGCGACAAAAAGAGGGCGCAAACCATGCCGATCGTCACCGCCTCACCGTGACGCAGATGCCGATACTCCGCAAGCTTTTCCAGTCCATGTGCAAAGGTGTGGCCGAAATTGAGCGTTGCCCGAAGTCCATCGGTCTCCCTGAAATCCTTTTTCACGACCTCATCTTTTATAAAAGCGCTTTTTTTGACGGCTTCGGTGATGTATGGCTCCTTCAGCCCTGTAATATCAGCAAAGTGGAGGTCAAGAAAGGTGAAGAATGGTTCGTCGGCAATAAATCCATACTTGACAACCTCTGCCATTCCGGCATAGATCTCCCGTCGAGGCAGGGTAGCAAGGGATGAAGGATCGATCAGTACCAGCACCGGAGAGTGAAAAAAGCCGATCAAATTTTTACCGAGGGGGTGGTTGATGGCCACTTTTCCACCAATGGAGCTGTCAGTCATGGCGAGTAGTGTGGTAGGAAGCTGAATCACCGGGATGCCCCGGAAATAGCTGGCAGCGATAAAACCACCGAGATCACCCACGACGCCGCCTCCCACCGCAAGCAGATTCCAGCTTCGGTCAACATCGGCTTCAATCATCCGTCCGTAAAGGCGGTAAGCGACGCTGAAGCTTTTCGACGCTTCCCGTGCCGGGATGACCAGTTCCGTCCACTGAAACTCCTCGTCAGAAAGCCTCTTGAGAAGCTCCTCTCCGAAGAGTCTGCGGGTGTGTTCGTCGAACAGTACCACGGTTTTTTTTGAAAGTCCATGGGTCTTGAACAATGCACCCAGTCCGGCAATAACCGGTGTTCCCACAATTATTGTGCTCACGTTTATTTTTCAATGATTATTGATTTTCGGTAGTGGCTGATGCTGTGCGCACATACCGTTCTATTTTGCGGGTAAGCTCCTCGACCGTTGAGCCAATGCGCTTAATGTCGGTCTCTACAGTTATGTCAGCGCTTTCGTAGCGTGGTTCGCGTTTGGCAAGTATAGTCGAGATTTTTTCCTCAATCTCCTCATACGAAAGCTTCCGTCCCTTTTCACCCTTTAACAACGGTCGATCGGTCTTGTTGGTGAGTCTTCTGGCAAGGATTTTTGTGGGCGATTTCAAATAGACAAGGGTTCCGTATTTCAGGATAAGTCCATACGATTGGTCATTTTCCAATACTCCTCCGCCGAGAGAGATTACCAGATTGCTTTTTGAAACCAGTCCGTCAAGCGTTTGAACTTCAAGATTTCTAAAACACTCCTCTCCATTTTCTGCAAAAATCCGGGTAATTGTTTTTCCCGCAATCTGTTCAATAATCAGATCAAGGTCAACAAACTCGTAGCCAAGCGAGTTCGCCAGGAGCGGTCCTATAGTTGATTTGCCAGATCCACTGAACCCGGTTAGAAAAATCAGCGAGTGTTGCTTGTCCACGGTTATCTGTTCCTGTTCGTTACCCTCTGTCTCAGTTTCGCCTCATTATTATTTTGACAATATATTCTTTTTCGTCATACGTCAGTCCTTCACGAACCTTTTTGCCGGTTCACTCCTTGTGTGCATATTGCGTGAAACGGGGAGGGGATAGAATATGATAATCAGCGCAAGCAGAAGAACGGACATTCCGGCATTTTATGGCGAGTGGCTGGTGAATCGCTTGAGAGCGGGGGAGGCGCTGGTGCGTAACCCCATGCAGTCGAAGCAGGTGAGCCGGATTTTGCTCACGCCTGACGCTGTTGATGCGATTGTGTTCTGGACGAAAAATCCTGAAAGATTTATCTCCCGTTTACCTGAGATTGATGCTTTGGGATATGCATACTATTTCCTGTTCACGCTGACCCCCTATGATGCGACGCTTGAGCCTGGTGTTCCGGAAAAGGGCAAAATTCTTGAGGTGTTCCGGCGACTCTCCCGATTGATTGGCCCGGAAAGGGTGGTGTGGCGGTACGACCCTGTTGTGTTGACGGATCGTTTTACTCCAGAATGGCATACAGCAGCGTTCAGCCGTCTGGTCGGTGAACTTTCGGGATACACGGATCGCTGTATCATCAGCTTTCTTGACGACTATCGTAAAATCAGAAGCCGGATGCAGGGTATTCGATATGTTCTGCCTGATACAGCCGTGATGGGGGAGCTTGCCGCTCGTTTTGCCGATGCCGCTGGCAAGAAGGGCATCGCGCTCTTGACCTGCTGCCATGATATCGACCTTTCGCAACACGGCATCATGCACAGTCGTTGTATTGATGCCGATCTTGTTGAACGCATCTCCGGTCGCCGACTGTTGCGGGTAAAAAAAGACAGCAGTCAGCGTCATGCCTGCGGCTGTGTCGAGAGTCGTGATATCGGAAGCTACAACACTTGCGGGCATGGGTGTCTCTACTGTTATGCGATGTCGAGCCATGTCAAAGTCTTGGCTGCCTGCAAGAGCTGCGATCCGTTATCGCCGTTGCTGTGCGATGAACTGCGGGGAGATGAAGTTGTTACGAATGTCAGGGTTCGAAAACACTTCTTTTAGAACCTGGTAAGACATTTCATTAGTCGGAGGAAATGGTGCAGGTAAGACCACATTATTTAATTTAATAACAGGTTTTATGAAGTTGGATAAAGGAGAAATAAGGCTAAAAGGGATTCGCATTGATAGACAATGAAGTTGTTACGACGGTGGCAGCTCGAAAGTACATTTCATCGGGGGCATCTATACCTGATCTTTTTCCTACAGCTTCTTCCCCTTCAGCCGCAACGAATTGCTGATCACCGACACGCTGCTGCCAGCCATGGCAAGCCCCGAAAAGACGGGATTAAGGAAGATACCCCACAATGGAAACAGCGCTCCTGCAGCAAGCGGAATGCCGATGATGTTGTAGATAAAGGCCCAGAAGAGGTTCTGGCGGATGACGCGCATGGTGGCGCGTGAGAGGGTGATGGCCTGTGCCACCTTGTTGATGTCGCCCTTGAGCAGGGTGATCCCTGAGGATTCAATGGCAACGTCTGTTCCGGTGGCCATGGCAATGCCGACATCGGCCTGGGCAAGTGCCGGAGCGTCGTTGATGCCGTCGCCAGCCATCACCACTTTTCGGCCCTCTGCCTGCAATGCCCTGATTTTTTTTGCCTTGTCCTGGGGCTGCACTTCGGCAATCACCTCGTCAATGCCGACCTGCTTTGCCATAAAGCGTGCGGTCGACCTGTTGTCACCGGTGAGCATGATCACTTGTAATCCCTTGCGTTGCAGTGACGCAACAGCCTCCCTTGCGTTAGATTTGACGGTGTCGCCGAGGGCAATCAACCCTGTGGTTCTGCCATCCTCCTCAATCAGGACAACGGTTTTGCCCTCTTCCTGAAGTCTTTGAAGCTCGGGCATCGTTTTTTCGCTTTCTATCGGCTTGCGGATGCTAACGGTAATGCTGTCAATCTTTGCTGAAACGCCGATCCCTTCGAGTGCCGCAAAGTCCTTGATATCGCCCGGGGTAACCTGCTGTTTGCTGGCGGCTTCGACAATTGCCTGTGCCAGCGGATGTTCCGAACGGCTCTCAACGGTGGCGGCAAGTTGCAGCAGGGAGGTGACGCTTCTGTCCTTATCGAGCGAAATAATGTCAGTCACCTGCGGCTTTCCGGTGGTGATGGTGCCAGTCTTGTCGAACACAACTGTATCAATGGAGCTGAGTTTTTCGAGGCTTTCGGCATTGCGAATCAAAATGCCGTATTCCGCTCCCTTGCCGATGCCGACGATGATGGCCGTTGGTGTGGCGAGCCCGAGCGCACAGGGGCAGGCAATCACCAGAATGCCGACCATGCCCATAATGCCGTAGGAGAGGCTGGTTGAAAACCCGAGATATGCCGTGCCAACCGTCAGCCAGATCAGAAAGGTGAGCAGAGCCAAAACCAAAACAACCGGCACAAAAATACCGGCAACTGTATCGGCAATCTGCTGGATGGGCGCTTTCGACCCCTGCGCCTCTTCGACCATTCTGATGATGCGGGCAAGCACAGTCTCCGAGCCGATGCTGGAGGCGGTAAAGGTGAACGATCCCTGCTTGTTGATGGTGCCTCCAATCACCTTGTCGCCCTCTCTTTTGTCGACCGGTATCGATTCGCCGGTCACCATTGATTCGTCAATGGATGAGTATCCCGCCTTGATCATGCCGTCAACAGGGAGTTTTTCGCCGGGCTTCACGATAATGGTATCGCCCTTTCTCACCTGCTCAACCGGAATCTCAACCTCCTTGCCGCTTCTCTGTACCAGGGCCGATTTCGCCTGCAAATTGATCAGCTTTTCGATAGCCTCGCCGGTCTTCATCTTTGAGCGAGCTTCAAGATATTTTCCCAGCAGGACAAAGCCGATAACGACAATGGTCACGTCAAAGTAGGTCGAATCGGGTGCATGGAGGAACTCTTTCACCGAGGGAATCAGCGTGATGAGCGCACTGTAGAGGTAGGCCGTCACCGTTCCGATACCGATCAGAGTATCCATACTTGCCGCTCCGCTCCTGACAAACATCACAATGCCGTGCAGAAATGACCTGCCGGTACGAAAAACCATCCAGGTAGAAAGCAGCATGAAAATAATATCCAGGTGCTCCATGGAGAGAGGCAAATGCGGGATAACGTGCACAAACATGGAACCAATGTCCCACATCATGAGGAGAAAAACCAGAAGGGCTACGGGCAGCGCAAACTGTACCTTTCTAAGCTGAGTACGCAGCTCTCTCTCCTTCTCCTCTTTCTTCTTTATGGCGTCGGGGACTGCTGCTGAAAGAGCGACAGGAGGTTCTTCAATCTCCAGCGAATAGCCATATTTGTTGATCACCTCATTGAGCGCTTCGGGTGTCAGGTTATTGTCCTGAAACTCAACCTTCGCCGTTTCGGTCGCCAGATTGACATTGACCTCTGTAATACCCTCAACTTTTGAGAGTTTTTTTGTGATAATGGCTGCACAGCTCGCGCAGTGCATACCCTTGACGCTGTAGGTCTGAGTGGTCATGGAAAAAAGTTAGTGGACGTTGATCACTCCACGAGTCAACCCCATGGCGCAGGTTATTTTGTAGGCGCCGGGTTTTTGTGGCGTGAACTCCATGACAATTTTTTTGCCTTTTACCAGAGGTTGAGGCTTGTTCCAAAGGCCAGGTACCATGATGCTGCTCATGCATCCAGAGCCTGTCTCTGTCGGGTTGACCTCAAGACGCACGTTCTCTCCGGTTTTCACGGTGAAGGATTTTTGCGAAATATCGTTGGCTTTTGTGTAGCCGACAGTAAAGGTTTTTGCAACTATGGCTGCAACAGAGGGCACTGGTGTGGCAAGACCAAGGAGTGTTGCAGCCAGTATTATTACTTTTGTCATATAAAATTCTTTTTAGCCTGAATTACTCATCAAAACAATAAAAAAAGGGAGCAAAAAACTATCGTAATTGCTTATATTTCTGGTAGTTAAAGTCAACAAACAAGACGCGATATTCAGGCAACCCCTTCGTTCGAATATAGTCACATCAGAGAATACACAACAAACATTATTTTCATAATTCCGCATCAGCCTTATCCCCGGTAATGGGCAAAAAAGTGATGGTGGCAACATCACAAGCGATGATGGTGTGTTGCTCTTGAGCCTTCCGTAGTCGACCGGTTATCGCACACTGGCCTTGAACAAAAAAACGGTAAATTGAAGCGGTGAATTTACTGCAATCAGTATGGCCGCTATTTACTCTGGTGCCAATAGCCCGGTCTTGAGAATGGTTCTGGCCACGTTCCTGTGCACATTTTGGTGAGCGAAATTCGCATCTCTCTGGAAAGATTTACAATGCACAAAGCGTTGCCGGGCTTGCAGTTGAATTCAGTTGTCTTTTGATATTTGCAAATCAAAAAGGGGGTTGGTGATGAAGGAGTTACCGGTTCTCGATTCTCGGGCAGCTTTCTGTGACGTGGGCAAGGATTGTCGATGCTGTCAACATACCGACCACAGCGTCCTGCAGATCATCAGTGAAGTGTGAACTGACCTGAGCAAATGGCCAACAGAAAAGCATTTCATGGCTTGGTTGGGGCTGGCTCCCGGAACAAGCCAAAGCGTCAAGCGCAAGAGCAACGTTAAACACAGTCGCAGCAGGGTAGCCAGGTATTTTTGCGTCATGGCCCGGGATCCACTGGCCGGCAGCAAAGATATGGCGTTGGGCGGTTTTTATCGTCGTCTGGCGGCAACGACGTGGGGGTTAATTGCCAATATTGCTCTGGTTCGCAAGCTTGCGGCATTGTTTTGGCGAGTCATGGTCAAAGGGACGGAGTTTGTCGAGAATGGGCTGGCCGCTTATGGAGCCAAGTTCCTCGATGGCAAGAAAAGAAGCCTTCGCAGGTTAGCCGGAGAGCTTGGTTAAACCTTTTCTCATATACGTTTAATGGCATAAAATAAAGTAAATTACTGTACTTATCCATGGCAAGATTGACGGTCAGACTCACGAATGACCAGACGCTGACCCTGAATCTCGAACCTTTGATACAGAGTTGCAATGCCTACTGGTGCCTGCGTCAGGAGAGCTATTTTCGGCAGGTTAGTATTGACCCAATTGGCGGTATCTGCTGGCCAGAAGGTGAAGACCTTGCTCCTGACGGGCTGGAACGTTACGTTATGATCGTTCCACAGAATTGATTCCGTAGAAAAAAAGATTCAACAGGGACTTGTCGCAGCATCAATGCTTGTGAGTGTCGTGTAAAAATTTTCGTGGGAACCAAAAAAGCAAGAGGTGGCTTACAGCGTCATACTCGCTGAAGTGCAGGGGTAAGTTGGCTGTTACCCCGGAATTGTCGGGAAAGTGCCGGAGTCGCTCAGATTTTGCTTATCGTATTCAGTGGTAAAAACAGGGTGTGAAGAGCGCCAATGCAGGGGATAAAGCCGTGGTGCAGATAAATCGCCTCCGCCTGTTCATTTTTTGCATCGACGAGCAGAGCGTAGACTGCCATTGAT
>JBAXBW010000031.1:0-17551 GCA_037141805.1 Chlorobiaceae bacterium
GGAAAAGGTCGGCAGCTTATCTGGGAAGGGTTTCCTGCTGAAGGGGAGAAGTATATCACCTATCTCTTCTTTTATGATGAAGCTGATTCCCCGAACGACAAGTCGTTGCTCGCTCTTTTTGAGACCTACTTCAAAATACTCCCTGAGTACAAAAAAGCTGGAAAGGATTTCATGATTCATCGCCCTGTCTATGGCATTATTCCTGCCTATTGTCATGACGGCTTTGACCGCACCAGGGAGATTGCCGATGACCATATCATTCTCTTTGGCGATGCGGCCTCACTGGGCTCTCCGCTCACCTTCTGCGGTTTTGGATCAATGGTCCGCAACCTTCACCATCTTACGGGCGACCTTGACCGCGCGCTCAGCGACAATAACCTCGCAAAAAAGCATCTCGAAAAGATCAGCGCCTACGAACCCAATGTTGCCTCCATGGCAAATCTGATGAAATACATGTGTTTCAATGTTGCAACCGATGAGCCAAATTTTGTAAACGAGCTGATGAATGAGGTGATGATTGTGCTTGATGACCTTCCACAGCATTACCGCCAGGCCATGTTTCGTGATGAGATGAAGATTGAGGAGCTTGCCATAGTCATGCTGCGGCTTGGATGGCGCTATCCCAAAGTGCTGATGGCAACCTGGGAGAAACTTGGTGTGCAGGGGTCTCTCGGTTTTATCAAAAATATTGTTGGATGGGCATTTTCACCAGTCAGATAACGTTTTCCAGAGATGACCGACAGTATTCATTCGGCTGAGAGGATAGCGCACCTGCGCAAGCAGATTGAACATCACAGCCGTCTCTATTATATTGAAGCGCAACCGGAACTTTCCGACTACGAGTTCGACAAGCTGCTCGAACAGCTCATCGCCCTTGAATGCCAGTTTCCCGATCTTGTCACGCCCGACAGCCCCTCTCAGCGAGTTGGCGGAGCGATTACCAAAGAGTTTGCGTCGGTCATTCATCGCGAACCGATGTTGAGCCTTTCGAACACCTACTCTCCTGGTGAAGTTGAGGAGTTCTACAACCGTTTAAAAAAGCTTCTTGCTCTCGAAGGGGTGGATGGGCAGGAGATGGTCGCCGAGCTGAAGTTTGACGGGGTTGCCATCAGCCTTCTCTACCGGGATGGGCTGCTTTTTCGTGGCGCCACACGGGGCGATGGCATTCAGGGAGACGATATTACGGTCAACATCAGGACTATTCCGACAATTCCCCTCAACATAGGCGATGCTGGAGAGATTGAGGTGCGTGGAGAAGTCTTTATGCGCAAGGAGGATTTTGAGCAACTGAACGAGAGTCGTCCCGAGGAGGATCGGTTTGCCAATCCCCGCAATGCCACGGCAGGCACACTCAAGCTGCAGGACTCTGCCGAGGTTGCCTGTCGCCGGATGAGCTTTGTTGCCTACTATCTCAAAGGCATCAGGGATGAAGCAGCATCGCATTTCAGCAGGCTTAAACTCCTTGAAGATCTGGGTTTTTTTACCGGCAATCATTACCGGTTATGCCGTGAACTGCATGAGATCAATGAATTTATAACCGAGTGGTCAGAAAGGCGCTGGAAACTTCCCTACGAGACTGATGGTGTGGTGCTGAAACTCAATGCGGTGACGCTGTGGGACAAACTGGGCGCAACCGCCAAAAGCCCGCGCTGGGCAATTGCCTGGAAATACCCTGCCCAGCAGGCCCAGACCATACTGCGAGACGTGATGTTTCAGGTTGGTCGGCTTGGCTCCATCACCCCGGTGGCTGAGCTTGAGCCGGTGCTCCTTGCCGGTTCAACCGTTTCCCGCTCGACGCTGCATAATTTCGATGAGATTCAGCGTCTTGGTATCATGATTCATGATCGTGTCATCATTGAGAAATCAGGTGAGGTGATTCCCAAGGTAATCAGCGTTGTGCATGGGGAGAGGCCCTCCGATGCTCAGTCGATTGTTCTTCCGTCGAAATGTCCCGAGTGCGGTACGCCGCTTGCCAGGACGGAAGGTGAGGTGAGTTACTACTGCCCCAATGAGGAGGAGTGCCCGGCGCAGATCAGGGGCAGGCTGCTGCACTTTGCGTCGCGAAATGCCATGGATATCAAAAGTCTTGGTAAGGCGCTGGTCGATCAGCTTGTTGCCATCAGGCTGGTGAGGGATGTTGGCGACCTCTATTTCCTGCAGGAACCGCAGCTCGAAAATCTTGAGCGGATGGGGCGCAAGTCGGCGCAGAATCTTGTGCGTGCCCTTGACGAGAGTCGTGCAAAAAGTTACGAACGGCTGCTCTATGCCCTCGGTATCCGTCATGTCGGGCGCGCAACCGCCCGTGAGCTGTCGCAAGCCTGTTCTTCGCTTGATGCCTTGATGCAGGCAAGTGAGGAGGATCTTTCAACTGTTCCAGATATCGGGCCAGTGGTAGCCCACAGTATCTGCGATTATTTTGCCAAACCCTCAGTGCTCCATCTTCTTGAAAAGCTGAGAGATGCAGGGTTGCAACTGAGTGTGTCAGAGTCAAGAACGCAAATCAACCAAAATTTTGAGGGGCTTACGGTGCTCTTTACGGGGGGCCTTGATCGCTATGATCGTCAGAGAGCTTCTGAACTGGTGATGGAGCGGGGCGGCAGGGTGGTGAACTCGGTCAGCAAAAAAACAGGCCTTGTTGTGGCCGGTCATGATCCCGGCAGCAAGCTCGACAAGGCGCTGAAGCTTGGCGTGCGGGTGGTTTCAGAGGATGAGTTTGATGCAATGCTGTAGCAGGCCCCTATTTTTTTGCGATATAGAGAATTGACGTCTCAAAGGTCATCGGCAAATACTCCGCGCTTTTGAATCCACTTTTTCTCAGAATAGCAGTGAACGCCTCCGCTTGCGGAAACTGTTCGACGGAGTTTGGCAAATAATCGTAGGCAAACGAGGATTTGCTGAACAACCCTGCTATTTTCGGCAAAACTTTTTTGAAGTAGATCAGATAGAGCGTTTTCATAACATCATTGCGCGGAATCATTGGCTCAATAATAAGCGCATGGCCGCCTGGTTTCAGAACGCGGTGGAACTCGCGCATTCCTGCATCAAGATTCTCAAAATTTCTTACGCCGAAACCTGCGCTGACAACATCGTAACTGCTGTTGTCAAAGGGCAGTTTCTCTGCGTATCCCTCATGAAAGGTGATGTGCGGGTACTTCTTTTTTGCAATAACCAGCATTTCTGGCGAAAGATCAAGCGCTGTTACTTTTGCCCCGGCGATTTTTGCCATGGAAGCTGCCAGATCACCAGTGCCGGTGGCAACATCAAGAATTTTTGGAGCGCTGTTTTTGCCCAGCAGTTGTTTTGCCTTGCCAGCAGCTTTTGCTCGCCAGTAATTATCAATACCGAAACTGAGCAGATGGTTCAGGAAGTCGTAAGTCGGTGCTACCTCATCAAACATCGAACGGATTGAGCCTCTCGATTTTGTCCGCAGAAGGGACTTCGTGTCAGCTTTTTTTGCCATAAACCTCTACCGGATTAAACATCAGAGTGTCGCAGATCTCCATAGAGAGATCATCAGTTGCCTTGCGATAAAAGCAGGAGTGGTAGCCGGCATGGCAGGCCCCGCCAGTCTGTGAAACTTTCAGCAGCAGGGTGTCGCCATCACAATCGATCAGAATGTCGTGCACTTCCTGCATGTTGCCGGAAGACTCTCCTTTCAGCCAAAGCTCCTTGCGGCTGCGGCTCCAGTAACAGGCTTTCTTTTTTTCAAACGTCATTTGAAGGCTTTCCCGATTCATCCATGCCATCATGAGAACCTTCCCGGTTTCATGATCTTGCACGATTGCCGGTACAAGTCCTTTTTCATCGAACTTTACTGTTTCAAGAAAGCTTTTCTGGATATCTTGATTATCGGTCATTGATGGTGTAGATTAGGTGTTTCCCATGCAAGAGTTTCTGAAGAAGGCGCAGGAAAAGAAAAATGTACATAAAGATTGATAAAATTATGAAAAAACCAAGGTCGGGATGGATAAAAATTTTAAAACTTGTAACTTCCCAACGCTGAATATCTAACAAAAGTACCTCATGAAGTCCCTGCAAAATTTTCTTCCAAAATATTCCATCGCTCTTGCTGTCCTTTTTATTGCTACGGTCTTTTTTTTGATTACGCGAGGTAATACGGTCGACATAGAGGCCGGTGAAGTGACCAATGCAGAGCTTGTTCAGGCCATCTATGCGACTGGTTTTGTTGAGGCCGATGCTGTTGCCAACCTGAGCGCTGAATGTTCAGGAACGGTGAGGTATGTCGGCGTACTGGAGGGGCAGCATGTCACTGCCGGTCAGAAAATTCTTCAGTTTGACAGTCCCCGGCCACAGCTTGCTGTTCGTGAAGCACGGGCGGCCTTTGCTGAACAGCAGGCTCTTGCGAGAGACAACAGGCTTCGTACTGCCAGAAAGAAAAATCTTTTCATAGAAGGGGCGATATCGCGTCAGGAACTTGAAGATGCAGAGAAAAACAGTATCCAGTCCGAAGAGCTGCTGCAGCAGAAAGTACTTCAGGTAAAGATGCGGGAGGATGATCTTAAAAAATTAACGGTCACCGCCCCTTTCTCAGGTATCATGACCTTGCAGAACATCAAGGAGGGCGATTATGTCACGACGAATACGCTTGTTGCCCGGGTGGTTGATCCCTCCCGCTTTATGATCAGTGTCGAGGTGGACGAGCTTGATATTCCCCGTATCCGAAACGGTCAGTCGGCAACAGTTGCTTTTGATGCCTATCCTGAGAAGCGCTTTTCTGCTCTTGTCTCCCGTATCGTGCCCCAGACCGACCGTGTGACAAAGACCTCCAGAATTTATCTGACTCTTGGCAATCCTCCCGATAATATCCAGACTGGCATGACTGCGACTGCGAATATTATCTACAATATCAGGCGGAACGCACTTCTTGTAAGAAAAAGCTCTGTTTTTGAGGAAAACCGCAAAAGCTATGTCTGGGCAATTAAACACGGACGGCTGAAAAAACAGCTCATTGTGCAGGGTGACAGCGATATGACCTTTGTCGAAGTGTTGCAGGGACTGAAAAAAGGCGATAAAATTGCGCTTTCCCCTGAAAAGAGTTTACATGAGGGAATGAATGTCAGAATCATTACACAAAGGAAGTCGTGATAGTTTGGTGACGAAAGGAAACGAGGAGAAACTGAAAGTATGGGCCGTGCAGCAGTTTATATTGACGGAGCAAACCTCTTTTTTACCCAGCGCCATCTTGGTTGGCAGATAGATTTTTCTCGTTTGATGGCATTTTTCCTGTCTCGGTATGCTTCTGTCGAGGCCAATTACTATGTTCCGGCATCCGAGCCGGTATCGGCGGAAAATGCGGCCTTTTCCAGAGTTCTGACTGCGCACGGTTATCGGATTATCTCAAAACCGGTCAAAAAAATTGTCAACAAGGAGACCGGTATGGTGATCATGAAAGGCAATCTTGATGTTGAACTTGTTGTTGATGCCTTGAGCGGCGCCGATCAGTACAATACCTTTATACTGTTCAGTGGTGACAGTGATTTTCTTCCTCTGCTCAGAGCGTTAAACAAGAGAGGAAAAGAGGTTATGGTTTATTCTACCCAGGGGCTGAGCGCAAGGGAGCTGCTGGCAGAACCCGGTGTCATTTATTGTGACCTTTCAACGCTTAAGGATCGTATTGAACAGCTTCGGCCGGGAGTTCATTTTCGAATTGATGGGGCAGCGGGCAACGATCAGACGTTTGCGCTCCCTCTGCCTGAAATTGGAGAGATCTTCACCGGAACCGTTTTAAAGGTTCAGCCTTACGGTATTTTTTTGAGTAATCCCTTTCACGTCAAATGTCTCCTTCCTCTGGGCTTTCTTTGTATCACAAAACATATCAGTGACCTGAAGGCGATTGTGCGCATGACCGATTGTTTTGACGTGGTGGTTTTCCACGTCAATGCTACGCGTGATATTGCGGAGATTACCGTAAAACTTGCCGATAAAAAGATGACCGAGGAATTGACTTCAAGGATAGGTGGTTAGTCGATTTTATCCTTGCAGGGAGAGTGGAAGTTCAAGGCTGCAAGAGCGCCGCTTGCAGCCAGGAATACTCGTCACTTGTTGTGATTGTGCGGAGCATCTAAGCCCATCAGCTTTTCATGAATGGCTGCCGCCGCAGTACGTCCTGCTCCCATGGCAAGAATTACCGTTGCTCCGCCCGTGACAATATCGCCGCCTGCATAGACATTATCTTTGGATGTGGCCATGGTGTTGATGTCCACAACAATCGTGTCGCGCTTGCTGACTTCAATGTCAGGCGTTGTCTGCTTGATGAGCGGGTTGGAACCATTGCCTATCGAGATAATGGCCATATCGATTGGCAAGATAAAATCCGAGTCTGATATCGGTACCGGCCTGCGCCGCCCGGAGTCATCAGGTTCTCCCAGTTCCATTCTGATACATTTGACGCCGGTAAGCCACTGCTCGTCATTACCGATAAATTCAACAGGATTCATCAGCAGCATAAATTCAATTCCCTCTTTCTGCGCGTGGTGAAGCTCCTCCAGACGGGCAGGCATTTCAGCTTCAGAGCGGCGATAAACAATATAGGCATGTTCCGCACCCAGTCTTTTTGCGGTTCGAACGGCGTCCAAAGCGGTATTGCCACCACCGAAGACGGCAACATTTTTTCCCTTGCAGTTGAAGACGGGAGTATCATTTTCAGGGAATTGATATGATTTCATCAGGTTTACCCTGGTCAGGAATTCATTGGCTGAATAAACCCCGAGCAAATTCTCTCCCGGGATACCCATAAACCAGGGCAGGCCTGCGCCGACGCCGATAAACACCGCATCAAAATGCTCTTCTTTCAGGAGTTCGTCTACGGTAATTGAGCGACCGGCCACTGCATTGGTGACAAACTCAACACCGAGTTGTTTCAGCCCTTCAATTTCCCCTTTTACGATCTCTTTGGGAAGGCGGAATTCCGGAATGCCGTAAACAAGAACACCGCCAAGTTCATGCAGTGCCTCAAACACTGTAACCGCATGGCCCAATTGAATCAGATCGTTTGCGCAGCTCAGTCCTGCCGGGCCGCTGCCGATAACCGCCACTTTTTTCCTGGTTGAGGGTTTTACTGAAGGGAGTTCAACCATGCCTGTTTCGCGCTCATAATCGGCGGCAAACCGTTCCAGGTTGCCGATAGCCACCGATTCATGCTTTTTTGTAAGAACGCACATTTTTTCGCACTGATCTTCCTGCGGACAGACCCTGCCGCAAATTGCGGGCAGCACGTTGTCCTCCTTGATTTTTTTCGCAGCACCAAGGAAGTTGCCTTCGGCAATCATCTTGATGAACTGGTCAATTTTGATATTGACCGGACATCCCTTGATGCAGACCGGATCTTTGCACTGAATACATCGCAGCGCCTCTTGACGGGCAAGTTCAGGGGTGTATCCAAGATGCACTTCATTAAAATTATGGATACGAACCTCCGGTGGCTGTGCAGGCATTACCTGGCGCGGAATGGCAAGGCGTTCTTTGGTCGTGATATGTTGTGCGTCCATGGTAATATCTTCTTTTTAAAAGCGAAAGTTGGGTTATCAGAAAAAAAGGTATGACTGTCATTCTTTGACAAAAGGTCATATCGTCAGGAACGGCTTATAATAT
This sequence comes from Chlorobiaceae bacterium, assembly GCA_037141805.1. Lineage (GTDB taxonomy): Bacteria > Bacteroidota > Chlorobiia > Chlorobiales > Chlorobiaceae > Chlorobium. The sequence goes on from JBAXBW010000031.1 coordinate 7,612, forward strand.
TTTGAGCAGTTTGCACTCGTGAACCCAGGATTCAGCAGATTGCTTCTCCTCCGTCTGATAGATTTTGTTCCGATCAGAGAGATTTTTAAAGTCGACCAGATGAGCATCGAATTCAGGGCCGTCAACACAGGCAAATTTAATTTGATTGTCCACACTGACCCGGCAGCCCCCGCACATACCGGTGCCATCCACCATAATCGGATTAAGGCTGACCACCGTTTTGATCTTGTAAGGACGGGTGACCTCAGCTATGGCTCTCATCATCGGGATAGGTCCGATAGCAAGCACATAATCAATGGTTCTTCTGGAATCAATCAGTTCCTGCAGCTTCTGGGTGACGAACCCGTGAAAACCGTAAGAGCCATCATCAGTTGTAATGTACGCTTCATCACTTACTGCCATCATCTCTTTTTCAAGGATCACGAGATCTTTTGACCGGGCTCCGTTGATGGTAATGACATAATTGCCAGCTTCTTTCAGGGCTGCAGCCGTCGGATAGGCTATTGCCGTCCCGACACCACCGCCGATGCTTACCGCAGTTCCAAATTTCTCAATATGTGACGGTGCTCCAAGGGGACCAACCACATCACTGATAGTGTCCCCAGCCTCTTTGCTGTTCAGCTCCTTCGTGGATTTACCCATACCCTGAACGATGATGGTAATGGTGCCTTTTTCAGGATTAGAGCCAGCAATAGTCAGCGGTATCCTTTCACCGCTCTCTCCCACCCTGATCATGACAAACTGGCCTGCTTTTCTTTTTTTAGCGATACGAGGAGCCTCAATTTCAATTTTTTTGATATTTTCAGCTAAAAAGAGTGCCGAAACAATTTTATACATTGGTTCTTCGATTTTCGTATTTATAGAGGTGGAGACCCGCCGGGTTTGATGGTAAGAGAAAACAATCTGAATGATAAAAAATAAATAGTCAATATAAAAATTAAGCCGGAGAGGAGGCTGGACGCGCTATGCTTTGATGGCTCTCTTTATTTCTTGTGCTTATAAATGTTTTTTTATGGTTTTTATTGCCGATTACGGCGCAGGAAATCTTCATTCTGTTCTCAAGGCATTTGAATATCTTGGCATCAAGGCTGTCGTCAGCAGTGATCCGGGCAAGCTTTCCAGCCACAGAAAAGTTATTCTTCCCGGAGTTGGAGCTTTCGGGCAGGCTATAGAGTCACTTAATGCATCAGGTTTTACCGAAGCGTTGCTTGAGCACGTCGATAAAGGAGGGGAGCTCCTTGGAATATGCCTGGGCATGCAACTGCTGTTGACTGACAGTGAGGAGATGGGTGCCTATAAGGGAATGAATCTGGTTCCAGGCAAAGTGCTTCATTTCAGAAGCGACACTGACAAGATTCCGCAGATAGGGTGGAACTCGGTCGATCAACAGAAAGAGAGTATTCTTTTCAAGGGAATTCCGGATCATTCGTTTTTCTATTTTGTACACTCCTATTACTGTGAAGTCAATGCTCTTGATGCCGTAGCCGCAACAACCTTGTTTGCCGGAAAAAAATTTTGCTCCGCCATTGAAAAAAATGGTATTTTTGCAGTCCAGTTTCATCCGGAGAAAAGTTCAGATGCAGGATTGCTGGTACTTAAAAACTTTGCGGGGTGTTAAAATTGTGTTTTGATATGTTGATTATTCCAGCAATAGATATCAAGGACGGGAAGTGTGTGAGGTTGACCCGTGGCGATTTCAGCCAGAAGAAGATATACCTTGATAATCCCCTTGACATGGCAGTAATATGGCGCAAGCAGAACGCCAAGATGCTCCATATTGTTGACCTTGATGCCGCCCTTACCGGCGAGCTGGTCAATTTTGAGAAAATCAGGGAAATTGTGAATAATATTGATATTCCTGTTCAGGTTGGTGGTGGTATCCGCTCAATCGATGCGGTAAAGAGCTATCTTGATGTCGGTGTTGGTCGTGTGGTTATTGGTTCGGCTGCGGTTACCAATCCGTCGCTGGTCGAAGAACTTCTGAAAATATACAGTCCCTCACAGATTGTTGTCGGCATTGATGCAGAGAATGGTATTCCCAGGATTAAAGGGTGGCTTGAAAGTACTGGTTTGAAAGATTTTGATCTGGCCCTGCAGATGAAAGAGATAGGGATCGAAAGGGTGATTTATACCGATATAACTCGTGACGGCATGATGCTGGGGTTTGGTTATGAAACCACCAAAAAGTTTGCCGAAAAAGCAGGTCTGAAAATTACCGCATCCGGTGGTGTCACTAATTCTGAGGACATGAAAAAGCTTAATCAGCTAACGCCTTACGGTGTGGATTCGGTTATTATTGGCAAAGCCCTCTATGAATGCAATTTTCCCTGTCAGGAGCTGTGGTATAATTTTGAAGAGAGCATGTGCCGGGATCATAATTTCTCAACGGCACGAAAAAAATAGCTGGCGGTTCAGGGCTCTGGCAACGATCCTCTTCTCTAACAGATAACAGGCAGAATGTGCAGAAGCAGGACTTACCATTGCAACAACAGATTGAAGCTGTCATTTTTGCTGCCGAAGAGGCTGTAACTCTCCACACAATAAGGCACATTACCGGCATAAATCTTGATTCAGGAGAATTTCACTCCATTGTTGAGCAGCTTAACGCCGAGTATACTGAAACAGGAAGGACTTTTCGGATTCACCGTATAGCCGGGGGCTACCGTTTTCTGACCAGACCGGAGTTTAGTGAACTTCTCAAACAACTTCTTGCCCCGAAAATCCACAGAAGGCTTTCCCGCTCAATCCTTGAAGTTCTTGCTGTTATTGCCTATAATCAGCCGGTTACCCGGGGTGAAATCCAGCAAATTCGGGGTGTCAGTCCTGATTATGCCATTGACAGGCTTCTGCATCGAGGGTTTATCGAGGTTCGCGGAAGAGCAGACTCGCCAGGTAAAGCCCTTCAATATGGAACCACCACAGATTTTCTTGATCTTTTTCACCTGTCATCAATAAACGATCTGCCGAAACTTCGTGAAATAAAGGAAATTCTTCAGGAGCAGGAAGAGCAGGATTATCTTACCCGGCCGGACGGGATCGAAACAGCTTTATCCGGCAACAATCAAGAGGAGGCGATACGCGAGAATGAAAAAGAGCAATAAAGATGACGAAGTCAGAATTAATCGATTTCTGGCATCATGCGGTATAGCATCACGAAGGGCTGCCGATCAACTTGTTCTGGATGGAAGAGTTATGGTCAACGGCACGGTTATAACGACACCGGGGATAAAAGTGAGTCCTTCCCGCGACGAGGTTATTGTCGATGGTGAGCGATTTGCCCAGCCCGAGAACAGAAAGGTCTACATTCTGTTCAACAAACCCAGAAATGTTATCACAACCAACAGTGATGAAAAAAATCGGGAGATGGTGCTCGATTTTATAGATGTCAAGGAGCGGGTTTTTCCTGTTGGAAGACTTGACAGAAAAACAACAGGAGTTATTCTGTTGACCAATGACGGAGCGCTTGCACATAAACTTATGCATCCTTCGTCAAATGTGAAAAAAGAGTATATTGCTGAGCTTGGTGAAAAATTTACGCCAAATCTTCTGCCTCAGTTGACAGGAGGGATGCGTTTGAAAGACACCGGGGAAAAAGTCAGTCCTTGCAGGGCAAAAATACTTGAAGAAGGTCTGCTAGTACTGGTGAGCATTCATGAAGGAAAGAATCATCAGGTCAGAAGAATGTTCGAGACCCTCGGTTTTGAAGTAAAAAGGCTTGAACGGGTTGCCTATGCAGGCCTTCAGGCAGGAGAACTCCGGCGAGGCGAATGGCGATATCTGAGTCGAAATGAGGTTCAGGAACTCTATAAGTTGACGGAAAGCCCATAAGCACTCAGCCGGTTTTGTTAACGCACAAAACCTTCATTGGTTGTGAGACAGCTTTCCTTTTCATTTAAACGTCATGCCTTCCGGGTGGTCATGACGTTTCTTCTTTTCATGTTCTTCCCTCTTTTTTCCTCTTCAGGACTCTGCGGCGAAAACGATGACCTTCAGAAACTGCTGAACAATGTGGAATCTGAGGTAAATATAGAACGGCTGCTCGAACTGATTGAAGAGTTGAAAAAAAATAAAATCAATCTCAATGAGGCTAATCTGGACGAACTTCGCCAGCTTCCCTGGCTTGAGACCACCGATGTGCAGGCTATTCTTGCCCGACGCAGAGACAAAGGCCCAATCAATTCTCTTCATGAACTCGAGTCTATTCTGGGAAAAGAGAAAACGGCAACTCTTGCGCCCTATGTTCGTTTTCAACAAAAGCGGGCTTTCCGTAAAACCTTGACACCAAAGGCCGTTGAGGTTGATGGTTTCCTCTACAGTCGTCTTTTTTGGGAAACAACACCCCGAAAAGGTATCCTTAATGGGAAATACGCTGGTGCAAACTATAAACTGTATCACCGTGCGGAGTTTTTGGCTCCCCATATCAAGGCAAGTCTGGTGCAGGAAAAAGATATCGGAGAGCCTGATATGGCTGATTTTACTTCATTCAGCATCAATGCCTATGACCTTGGCCTTCTTAAAAGTGCAGTTCTTGGAAGTTATAAACTCAATTTTGCTCAAGGCCTGCTCATCGGGCAAGGGCGCTACGTGTCAAAAGGGAGCGACCCGACCGGCAGCGTCCAGCTCTTTTCGAAACAGGTATTGCCTTACACATCAAGTTCTGAATCCGGCTTTTTTCAGGGTGCAGCAACCACATTGAAGCTTGATCCTCTTGATGTTACACTCTTTTATTCCGCCAATCATCTCGATGCCATCATCAATGATGCCGGTGTCATTACAAGTATTTCGACATCGGGTTACCATCGCACCGAACTTGAAATCAGCAGAAAGGATAATATTGTCGAAGCACTCTCTGGTGCAAATATCCTTTATCATTATCAAACAGGAGTTGTTACCGGAAAGGTCGGTGGCAGTGTGCTTCATTACAGTTATCCTGTACCCTTTGATGAGCTTGAACCAGATGCAGCACTCAGTACATTCTCTTCGTCAACCCTGTATGGTATCGAATCGGATCTCTCTTTTCGAAAGGTCAGTCTTTTTGCCGAAGCAGCATTTTCCCGGAAACCTGAAGATGCTTCATGGACAGCAGGTGGTGAGTATGAGCTTCTTCACGGTGTCACCACTGTGGCAGCCCTGAGGCGGTATGGTGCACATTATTATTCCCCTTTTGCAGGAGCATTTGCCGAAAAGGGCAGCGGTGCCTCGAATGAGAATGGATACTATATCGGCGTTAATGCAAAGGTTAGCGACCGGCTTGCCGTCGGGGCATATTATGATCTGTTCACCTTTCCCGTGCTTGGCGGTAACTTTCCATACCCTTCTGATGGTAATGATTCCAGACTTTTCCTGACATGGAAGCAGTCGCCAGTGCTGACCTGGGGCCTTCAGGTTCAGCATAAATACAAGGAAGAGCAAAAAAATCAGGGGACATCAAAAATTGCTCTCTGGACAGCCCTTCCGCAGATAACCAATCGTTACCAGCTCGATTGCGATATTACGGTTTCCGGGAGCGTTCATTTGAGAACCCGGGGAGAGGTGAAAAGCGTTGTTAAGGAATATCTTGTCGGAGAGCAGCCCTTTTCTGGGCGGATGCTCTATCAACAGGTGGGGTATAACGCAGGGAACTATGGTTTGAAAGGGCGCGTTACCTTTTTTGATACCAACGATTACGATGCGGCTATCTATGCTTACGAAGATGACCTGCCACTGACCTCCAGTCTGGGAGTCTACGATGGGCAAGGCAAATCCCTTTTTCTTGTGGCAACATGGCAGGCCATGAAACAGATGAAGCTTGGCGCACGCTATGAAAAAACCTGGTATAGTGACAGGGTGGTTTGCGGCAGCGGCAACGATGAGCGGGCGACCAGTGCTCCCGGCTCATTTCATCTTGGTTGTTTCTTGTCGTTTTGAATTGCGAGTGTTCTCACTTTCTACCGGCAGCCCTTATCAGCCGGTCCCTGATAGCTCTGCCGAGTCCCTGATTTGAGGGCAGTTCACAGTAAATCGTATCAATGCCTTTGAAATCACAATACCGGAAAAAACTGAAAAGCTCACTGCCATATTCCTCAAGATTTCGGCAGCGCTTGCACAGCAAGATACCTGCAGGAGGTTCTGAAAGACCAATGTATGCTGAAGAAGGGGTTACGCTTCGCTTTTCATCGGTATGGCAGAGAATAATCGCTGCTTTTGGAGCATAATGTGGATACTTCAGGCCGGGGCTTTTTGGGGGTGCATGCTTGTCCGGGTTTGTGTTGGTTTCGATTTCAGGCACAACAGCCTGCAGTTGTTCAAAGGTTATTGCCCCGGCCCTCAGCAGAAGAGGTTTCGATCCGGAACAGTCAACAATGGTTGATTCAAGGCCGATTGCGCTTGGGTTGCCTCGAAGCACGCAGTCGATTTTTCCCTCAAGATCCTCAAAGACCGCTTCCCAGCTTGTGGCGCTCGGCAGTCCCGAAAGATTGGCCGAAGGAGCGGCAACCGGACATCCGGAAAGACGGAGAAACTCCTGTGCTACAGGATTTGCCGGGCAGCGGACACCGACCGTTCCCAATCCACCGGTAACGGTATTCGGTACCAGGGGATTTTTTTTCAGCACGAGAGTAAGAGGACCAGGGAAAAAACGGTCAATCAGTTGACGTGCGTCTGAATTGATTTCAGCGGCAACATCAGCAAGGTGTTCAAGGCTGAAAATATGAACAATAAGCGGGTTATCCCCCGGACGGCCCTTCGCCAGAAAAACCCGCTTGATTGCTTCAGGATGGTAGATGCTTGCACCAAGGCCGTAGACAGTTTCAGTTGGAAATGCAACGACCCTGCCCGACTTGAGGAGGGCGGCAGCCTCTTCTGCTGAATCGGTAAGAGTGGTATGCATAGGTGTAACTGCCATCATAAGAAGAGGAGTGTACAGAGGACGCCGACCGTTGCGCTGACAAGTGGTATTGCAAGATTATCGTCAATCTTGAAGTCGCCGATACGAACCATGAACGCTTCGGTTGCCGTTGCCGACATTGCCATAACAACTCCGACAAACAGATTCAACCCCGGCACGACAGCAACAATGCATAACGACGAGAGAAAAAACGCTCCGCTTCCCTCAAGACTTTTCTGTCCGAACCGGTGTTTTCCGAAAGTTTTTCCAATAATGGCCGCCAGGGTATCGGAAACAGCAACCATGGTAAATGCGGTGACTGCAATAATTTTTGGAAAAAAAAGGACAAGAAGAAGAGCAGCCATGACGATGTGGGTAGCTCCATTCAGATACGCTTTGTTCCCTTCAAGCTCATGCGTTCTCAACATGGAGTCGAAGGTTTTATGATACCATCGAGAAACAGGTTCAAAAAAATTCTTCAGCAGATCAATCAGAAAAAAACCTGAAAAAAGAGGAACAAGCAGCAGCAGGGCAAGTTCCCTGCTGATAAACCAGTATATCACCGGAATCGAAAGCGAAGAGAGGTGAATCGCTTTTCGCGCAACTTCATAGCGGAGTTCCAGGCGGTCGATAGCTTCCATTGTTAAGGGACGCAGTGAAAAGGTCATAAAAGAGTCTACTGGAGAAATGGCAGTGTGGCACCAATTTCAGGCTTGAATATACACCGAAATCTCTGGAAGAGAAAGGTTACAGATCCTCTTCCTTTTCCCTTCCAAAACATGTATTTTGCACCGCCATTTAAATTGCTTTTAGACTACATGCATGACGACTGAAAATATACGGGTAGCTGCCATTGACCTCGGGACCAACTCTTTCCACATGATTATTGTTGAAGAGAGCAAGGAAAAGGGCATTGTGGAGATTGATCGTGTCAAGGATATGATTTGTATTGGCCGGGGCAGTATTTCAACAAAAATGCTTGATGAAGAGGCGATGCAGTCGGGCATTGCCGCCTTGAAGAATTTTCTGGTTCTTGCCTCGCAGCATGGCGTGGCGTCGGAGCATATACTTGCCTTTGCCACAAGTGCTATCCGGGAAGCAAAAAACCGGTGTGATTTTCTCCGCCGAATCATGGATGAGACCGGTCTTAAGGTCAAGATTATCTCCGGCAAGGAAGAGGCAGAGTTTATCTATTATGGAGTTCGTAATGCGGTGAAGATTGGCAAAACCGCCGATCTGCTTTTCGATATTGGTGGAGGCTCCGTTGAGTTTGTGGTGGTCAATCATAAAGGGGTGCAGCTTCTTGAGAGTCGTAAAATCGGTGTAGCAAGAATGCGTGAACGGTTCGTCACTACAGAACCGATTTCCTCGCATGAAATCAAGATGCTTGAACAGTTTTTTGCTGCCGAGATGGTTTCTGCCGTTGAAAAAGCCTCTGAACTCAAGGTGACGAGGGCTATTGCCTCTTCGGGTACGGCCCAGAATATCGCTCGAATGATACGCTCAATGAACGGCATGGAGAGTGATGTGTCGCTCAACAACAGTACCTTCACCCGAAAGGAGTTTCAGGCTCTCTACAAGGCCGTTATCCCTCTGGATGCCCCAGATCGACGAAAAATGACCGGTCTTGATGAAAAAAGGGTAGACCTTATTGTGCCGGGACTGATTCTTGTTGACATGATTTTCAGGCTCTTCAAGGTTGATGAGATTCTGATTTCCGATTCAGCGCTTCGTGAGGGCATGGTGCTTCACTATCTGAAGCATCGCTATTCCAGCCCAAAGAGCCTGGACAATGATGTTGCGCTTGATATACGGCGGGAGAGTGTCAATGAACTCGGGTTTCGCTGCCACTGGGACCGTGATCATGCCGAGTATATTGCACGGCTCAGCCTGCAACTCTTCGATAAACTTTCACTCCTGCACCATCTTGAAGCGCCCTACCGTGAACTTCTGGAGTATGCGTCGCTGCTTCATAACATCGGGGCATTTATTTCCATCTCCTCCCACCACAAGCACAGCCAGTACATCGTTCTTAACGGAGAGCTCCGGGGCTTTTCGCCTTCAGAAATAGAGATTATCGGTCATGTCGTTCGCTATCACCGTAAATCCTCTCCTTCGGAAAAGCATACGGCATACAACATACTGAAACCGACGCATAAACGGGCGGTTGATGTGCTATCAGGAATTCTGCGCCTTGCCAATGGCCTTGAACGTGGTCACAGGCAGAATATTCAGAACATTAATGTAGAGGTCAAGGGGGGTGCAATTACACTTCGCTTGAAAACCCTTTTTGAACCTGACATAGAAATCTGGGCTGCCGACCTGCTGAAGACGTGGCTTGAAACCGTTCTGCAAAAAACAATTGCAATTGAACCATCCCCAGCCAGTTGAAGTAACCCCAAAATAACCCTATATTGCCACAACTCACTCAATAACTTATCGTTCACCGAACATGCGCGACCATACTCCGGATTTCAAAATGCATGAGCTTTCAAGCGACAACAAGGCGCTCATTCGTCATACCGTCCAGCAGCTTTTTGAAAAGCTTGCGAGTGACTGCAAGCTGACTTCAGATACACTGCTCGAATTCTGGGTTGAAGTTCCCGGTGTCAAACGTTCCAGGGGTACCTTTCGGGGCGGTTTTTTGATGCCCGACAGCTTTATCTACATCAGCGACTATTTCCCTCCCGATTCGGCATGTTCTCTGACTCCCGGCCCGGCCTATCAGGACGTGGAATCCAACCTTGAAAAGGTCTGGGATGATCTTCTTGATGAACTCTACTACCAGATTGAAATTTTTACCTCTCCCGTTTCATCAAGCAAGGGCGTAATGCTTGAACTCTGGGCTGGTAATCGGCTGCGTCCTGAAGGTGAATGGATTTATGCCGTTGACCGCAAAATCGAACTTGGTTAGGTTTTTGCCGGATAATCACAGACGCTGCTGACCGTACAACCTTTGCATTCCGGCTTTTTTGCCTTGCAGGTGTAACGTCCGTGCAGCAGCAGATAGTGATGAAAGGTGATAACCCATGCTTCAGGAATAATCTTCATCAGCTCTTTTTCGGTCTCTTCGGG
>JBAXBW010000032.1:0-17436 GCA_037141805.1 Chlorobiaceae bacterium
AGTGCCGTGGCGCTTGCGTTGTCGAGCAAGTTTATCGTTATTACCGGTGGACCTGGCGTGGGCAAGACCACCATCATCAACACTATTCTCAACATTCTTGAGACGGAGAAGCTCAATGTTCTCCTTTGTGCACCAACAGGCAGAGCGGCCAAACGGCTGTCGGAGTCGACCGGTATGGAGGCGAAAACCATCCACAGGCTGCTTGAGTTTGATCCCTTTCTGCGCGACTTCAGGCGTGGCAAATCGAATCCACTTGAAGCTGATCTGGTGATTGTGGATGAGGCCTCCATGATTGATGTGGTGCTGATGAATCGCCTGCTGGCGGCCATCTCCAGCCGTTCAGCCCTGATGTTTGCCGGTGACGTTGACCAGCTTCCTCCTGTCGGGCCGGGATTTGTGCTGGCCGACATGATCAACTCCGGTGCGGTTCCTGTGGTGCGTCTGACCGAAATTTTCCGTCAGGCCGAAAGTTCCATGATTATTGTCAATGCTCACAGCATCAACCGGGGAGAGTTCACGATTCCTTCCCATAACGCAGGCGCAGAACTCTCCGATTTTTATGTGGTTCAATCAGAGAGCACGGCGGATATTCAGCGCAGGCTTCTGCTGATTGTGGCCGACCGTATTCCTGAGCGTTTCGGGATGGATCGGCTGAACGATATTCAGGTACTGACTCCCATGAACAAGGGGCCGCTTGGCACCAGAGCGCTGAATGCTCTTTTGCAGGAGCGGCTGAACCCAAATCCGGCCGGGAAAATTGTGCGGTTTGAAGTCACCTACGCTGAAGGCGACAAGGTGATTCAGATGGTCAACAATTACGACAAGGAGGTCTTCAACGGCGATATCGGGCGGATTGCAGTTGTTGATGATGAGGAGAGTACGCTCAGTGTGCTCTATGACAACAGGGAAGTGCTCTATGAGTTTGGGGAGCTGGAAGAGATTGCCCTTGCTTATGCCATTACCATTCACAAAAGCCAGGGGTCTGAGTACCCGGCAGTGGTGATACCGCTCTCCATGCAGCATTTTACGATGCTTGAACGGAACCTCATCTACACAGCAGTCACAAGGGCAAAAAAGCTGGTGATGATTATTGGCGACCCCAGAGCGCTTGCCACCGCAGTCAGCAACAAACGCTCTTCGCAGAGAATGACGGGCCTTGCGGCCATGATTTCGGTTGGAACGGACGATCACCTGCGTCAGTAATCATCCGGTTTTTTGTTATATTGCGTGCCATTTGTTCCTTATGAGTGCAGGCTTGCAGGTATTTCTGAAATCATTAGCACTGTTTTATGAAGATCGTGAAGACATTTAATCTGGTACGTCTCTGTATGTTCCAGATGGGTTTCGGCCTCATGCTCGGCTTTATTCAGGATATCCTGAACCGGGTCATGATCAAGGAGCTCCTGCTGCCTGCAACTATCGCGCTCGGGCTTATCAGCCTCAAGGAGCTTCTGGCCATTTTCGGCGTCAAGGTATGGATCGGCAACATGTCGGACCGGTTCAGCATTTTCGGTTACCACAGGACACCCTACATCCTTCTCGGGCTGATGAGCTGCGTCGTTGCCTTCGTGCTTTCACCCACGGCGGCCTATGAAGTCAAGATAGGAGGTACAGCCTTTGCCGAAATGCTGCCAGCTCTCCTGAGTGATGTCGGTTTATGGAAGCTTGCCTTTATTTTCCTTCTGTTCGGTTTTGGGCTGCAGGTCGCGACCACGGCCTATTATGCACTGATTGCCGATGTTGTGCCTGAAAAGCATATCGGCAAGATAACCGGAGCGAGCTGGACTCTCATGGTTCTGACAGCTATCATTTCGAACTGGAACATCGGCAATTATCTGAAGGTTTTTACTCCTGAACGGCTGACGCAGGTGGCTGAAATCGGCGGTCTCATCACCCTCTGTTTCGGGCTTTTGGCCGTTCTCGGTGTGGAAAACCGCAATGCGGAAGCAGCTCAGGGCAAGGGAAAGCATAGTATCAGCTTTGCCCAGTCGGTGCGCCTGCTCTCCTCGTCTCCGAGGACGTTGCAGTTCGCCTTCTACATTTTTATCTCCATCTTTGCGCTCTTTGCCAACGAAGTTGTCATGGATCCTTTTGGTGCGGAAGTTTTCGGGATGCCGGTTTCAGAAACGACCAAGCTGTTCAAGCCGATGATGGGCGGCACCCAGCTCATTTTCATGCTTGTTACCGGCTTTCTGCTTTCACGGATCGGGTTCAAGCGGGGTGCATATTTCGGTAATACGGCCAGTGCTGTCGGTTTCGCCGTCATCATTGCCGCAGGTTTCATGCACGACCAGTCACTGCTTCGTATCGGTCTTGTGGTGACCGGTATGGGGCTTGGTGCGGCAAGTGTCTCCAACATCTCGATGATGATGAACATGACAGCGGGTCGCAGCGGTATCTATATCGGTCTCTGGGGCACCGCCCAGAGCCTTGCCATCTTTATCGGTCATTCCGGAGCGGGCGTTATCCGTGATGTGATCTATACCCTCTCCGGCAACCACATGTTGGCCTATGCGGTTATATTTGTTATTGAGATCCTTGCTTTTACCGCATCGAGCCTCTTGCTGCCCCATATTTCAAAAGAGGCTTTCGAGGCTGAAAGTGAGGCAAAAATGGCGGAGCTTGCCCTTGCCTCAAAAGGATGATGTTATGAAATATGTTTTTGGACCAGTCTCATCAAAACGGCTGGGGCAGTCTCTTGGGGTTGACCTGCTTCCTCCAAAGAGCTGTACCTGGAACTGCCTTTACTGCCAGTTGGGCAAGACCAGAAAGTTCGTTACCGAAAGGCAGGAGTTTTTCCCCCGTGAAGAGATTCTTGAGGAGGTACGTGAGGCGCTGACGGTCAATACGGCGCTCGACTGGATCACCTTTGTAGGTTCCGGCGAAACCATGCTTTATAAAGGGATCGGATGGCTTGTCGCGGAGGTGAAAAAGCTTACAAACACTCCTGTTGCCGTTATCACCAATGGTTCTCTTCTCTATTTGCCGGAAGTCCGTCAAGAGCTTCTTCAGACTGACGCAGTGCTTCCGTCGCTTAATGCCGGTTCAGAGGCCCTTCATGACCACATTTGCCGACCAGCTTCGGGATTGACGTTTCAGCAGCACCTCGAAGGACTTGCTGCTTTTCGCCAGGAGTATAAGGGACATCTCTGGATTGAGGTGATGCTGCTTGGCGGAATAAACGATACCGATGCCGCTCTCAATGATCTTGCTGATGTTCTTGAAGAGATCAACCCCGACATGGTACATCTCGTGCTTCCAACCAGGCCAGCTCCCGAGCAGGAGATTCGACTTCCCTCCAATGATCGCCTTGAGCAGGCCATCGCCATTCTCTCAAAGGTTGCGGTCGTTATCAACCCTCTCAAGGGAAATATGGATCTTCGTAACGCCCCCGATATGCTTGAGGCTATTATCGCCATTGTCTCCCGCCATCCGGTGCAGCAGCGCGAACTGCATAAGGCCGTTGCAGACTGTTTTCCCGGAGAAGCTCAAAAGGCTGATGATATTTTATCTGGACTCTTCGTATCTGGACGATTCGGGCTCGTGGAGCATAATGGTGAGTCCTACTGGGTGATCCAGAAGGGGGAAAACAGTGGTTTTAACTGTTGAGATTCAGTGCTGGAAAAGTCAGTGAAAAGCTTGTTCCACACTTTTCTTTGCTTTCTACGAATACCTTTATTTGTTGCAGGTCAGCAAGTTTTTTGACTATAGAGAGCCCAAGCCCTAAACCTCCTGTGCTTGAGTTTCTCGATTCATCGACCCGGTAAAACCGATCAAAAACAGCGTTCAGTTTTTCTTGAGGGATTCCTATCCCCTGATCGATGATGCAGCAAACAATGCCGTTGGTATTGAGTTTGGTGACTGTTGTTATTAAAGAGCCGGATGGAGAGTATTTTATGGCATTCGAGAGAATATTCTCTAAAATCATGTCAAGCATTCCCGGGTCGGCTGCAACCATTGCATTTTCTGTATGATCAACTGTAATCGAAATATCTTTGGTGAGTGCCGCTGGACGAACTCTGTCGATGACGGAGTCAAGGTGCCGGGAAAGAGCTATGGTCTCAATATGCGGTTTTATCTTGATGCTTTCATAACGCGCAAGCAGGAGTAACTGGTCGATCATTCGTCCCATACGGTTTAACTCAGTCAGGCAGAACTGAATCTTTGTTTCGTAGTGTTCTCTCTCTCTCGGTTTGCGAATCAGGACTTCAAGGGTTCCTTTGAGCACAGCAATTGGTGTTTTAAGCTCATGAGAAGCGTCGGCGGTAAAGTTTTTTTCACGCAGGAATGCGTCCTCCAGCCTGTCGAGAAGAGCATTCATTGTTGCCGACAAACGGTATAATTCATCATGATGATAGGGCAGAGGAATGCGCTGATCGAGATTTTCCTGCGACATTTTTTCTGCAGTGGCAATAACTTTTTCAATCGGGTGTATGCTTTTTCCGGCAATTGAGCGAGTGAGAACAAAAAGAGTGAGAATGATAACAGGAAATGAAAAGAAAAAAATTTCTCGCAGGTCGTGCAGGACGATCAGTGCATTTTTAAGAGGCACTGCAACAATAAGGTATCCCTCGGTTATCCCTTTTTGATTGACAAGAGGCACCTGTGCCTGGCGAACCATTGTGCCGCCGAAATTGCTGTTGAAGTAGGCTGTCCCGGACTGGTTTGGATTAAATGCAAGGACGCACCAGGAGAGACTAACGGATTTATTCATGACCTCCCCGGTACTGTTCACCAATTGAATAAAGTCAGTATCAACAGGGGACTTTTTTTTCCTTCTTGACTCATTGTCATTGTCTTTGTCGTCATCTTTAATGTCTTTAATATTTGCAAATCCCTGAAAATTATGAGTTGATATATTCGAGTCTGAAAGAACTTCAGCAATCTCGCGTCTAATTTTATCATCGAATTGCTTGTAGACAACATTTTCAACCATAAAGTAGATGGTTGTAAAGACTACGGCTATTAAAAATGCGGTTGCTATGGTGTAGTAGAATGCAATCCTGTTGCGCAAACTCACGGCCGACCAGCCTTTCGTAAGCGACTGGCCTTTCAGGAGAGCTTTTTGTACTTTCATTTTCATGACAAGCCGGGTTCGCGAATGATATAACCTACCCCACGGATAGTTTGAATAATGTTTCCAGCTCCTGCGGGCTCGAGTTTTCTTCGCAAAAATGTGATATAGACATCAATCACTGAGGTGTCGGAGTCAAAATGGATATCCCATACATGCTCGATGATGCGGCTTCTGGTACACACCCGATCTTTATTGCGGATCAGGTATTCAAGCAGGGAAAATTCTTTCGGGGTGAGGATAAGTTCGTTTGAACCACAGAAAACCTGATGGGTTACCGGGTTGATGTTGAGGATTCCCGCGCTGAGTGAATCGTTATTCTGGTTTTTATTTCTGAGCTGCACTCTGATACGCGCCAGTAACTCTTCAAATTCAAAGGGCTTTTTTATGTAATCATTTGCGCCAGCCTCCAGACCAAAGAGAACATCTTCAAGGGTATCTTTGGCGGTTAAAAAGAGTATTGGTACCGGGTTGCCTGCTTTACGCACCTGCCTGCAGACCTCTATGCCGCTCAGAGCGGGAATCATCCAGTCAATGATGAGCAGGTCATACTCGTTAATCAAGGCCAGATCAAGTCCGCTTTTGCCGTCGTAAGCGATATCGACGGCAAAGTACTCTTCTTCAAGGCCATCTTTGAGAAACCCGGCTATGCCTGGCTCATCTTCAATAATGAGAAGCCTCATGCAATTGTGTGTTAAAAGTTAATCTTTATCTCCATCTTTTGTCCCTTTGGAAAGGGCTAAAATCTCACAGAGAAGCTCTCTTGGGTGTTTCCTGTTGCTGCTTGCGATTTGTTCAACAGTTGCCGAGGGATCACGAACAACGATTCCTTTTTTCCCAAGTTGCTCGACAAGAACCCCCGGTGTTGTTTTTACTACTTGAGCAACAACCTCAAGCGAAGATGATGCAAGAGCATAAGCTGCAATTTTTCCTGGATTTTCTTCACGTTCACCGAATATCGGCAACACAGACGCAATGGTGATGATGAGTGCAGTGGCGATGATTGCAAGAGCAGGTTTTTTTGAGAAGTATCCGGTCAATTGTTTCCAGTTTGCAACAACATGGAGCGTAACACCGCCAACAAGAAGCCAGCTCAGCCATTTGTGCACTGGTTCAACCAGTCCGATTTCAATATCAAAAAAAATCAGGAGACCGGTGACTGCAGAAATGGAAAATGCTCCGATGGCAAGAGGGGTCGCCCAGGATTTGATCGTTGTGCTCATAGTGTAGTTGGTCTACTTAAATTTAGTATTTTCAGAGGTGTATTTGCATTAACTTGAATCAAAGTTACTATAGGGATTCTTAAAGGAGTCCAAGGGGAAGCTTAAATTTTGCTTAAAATTCTTGGCGATCAACATAAACCATTTAACACTTTGAGCGATGCATTTTGATCATGAAGCTCTGCGGATCCATGAGGGCGAACAGGTAAATCTCAAAAAGCGCCCAACACTTGTTAATCCTGTTTACAGCTCCAAAGAAGAGTACAAAGAGATGCTTGCGGCTCATGTTGAGCAGTTGAGCAAACTGCAGCAGGTTCATTATGCCGACAATCGTTATTCGCTGATGCTGGTTTTTCAGGCAATGGATGCTGCCGGCAAGGACGGCATTATAAGGCATGTGATGTCCGGAGTGAATCCCCAGGGGTGTCAGGTCTTCAGTTTCAAGCACCCTTCCGCCCAGGAGCTTGATCACGATTTTCTCTGGAGAAGCTACCGTTGTCTGCCGGAGCGGGGCTGCATCGGTATCTTTAACCGTTCCTATTATGAAGAGGTGCTTATTGTGCGGGTGCATCCGGAGATACTTGAAATGCAGGGTATTCCTCATGAGCTGATCAATAAGGAGAGTGTATGGGAACATCGATACCAGTCGATTGTCGATATGGAAAAACATCTCCATCGCAATGGAACAAGGATTATCAAATTTTTTCTTCACCTCTCAAAAGAGGAGCAGCGGAGACGATTTCTTGATCGAATAGACGCTCCTGCTAAAAACTGGAAATTCAGTGCATCCGATATAGAGGAGAGAAAGTTCTGGAAAGAGTATATGCTGGCTTATGAGGCCTGTTTCAGTGCCACAAGCAGCAAGCATGCGCCCTGGTATGTTGTTCCGGCTGATGACAAACAAAATGCCCGGCTGATGGTTTCACAAATTATTGTTCACACCCTGCAAGGTCTCGGATTGTCATATCCTGAAACAAGCCCGCAACGCATTAATGAGTTGTCCGATATCCGCAAGGGGCTGATAGAAGAGGGAGGTTGAAAATTTCGTTGTTCGTGACTCTCTTTATCAAATTCGGACGGGGATACCTCTTTCCCGGAGGTACTCCTTTGCCTCGAGGATGGAGTGTTGCCTGAAATGAAAAATAGATGCGGCAAGCGCAGCATCGGCGTGGCCTTTGGTAAATCCCTCATAAAGGTGATCAAGGTTTCCTGCGCCTCCGGATGCGATGACGGGAATATGCACTGACGTTGAAACCTTGCAGAGTATATCGTTGTCGTAACCCTCTTGTGTGCCGTCCCTGTCCATGCTGGTCAAAAGAAGTTCCCCTGCGCCGAGTTCCTGAACCTTCTGAGCCCATTCAATTGCTTCAAAGCGGGTTGGATTTTTCCCTGAATGGGTATGGACAATATAGTCTTTTCCGATTTTTTTGATATCGATGGCAACGACAACAGCCTGCGATCCATATTTTTCTGCAATGCGGGTGATCAGGTATGGGTCGTTGACTGCGGCAGTATTGACGGAAACCTTATCGGCGCCGTGCAGAAAAACCTCTTTTGCACGTTCAACGGAACTGATTCCGCCGCCGACCGTAAGAGGGATAAAGATCTCTCCGGAAACTTTCAAGACCTCTTCAAGGGTCGTTTTGCGGGATTCAAGCGATGCTGAAATATCAAGAAAAACAAGCTCATCAGCCAGCTCGTTATTGTAGAAGCGTGCCTGCTCAAGGATGGATCCTGCATCTCTCAACCCTTCAAAATTTATTCCTTTTACCACCCTGCCGTCACGTACATCGAGACAGGGTATGATCCGCTTGGCTAACATGGCTGAAACAACTGAAATTCATTGTAAAAAACCTTGATGACAAGAAATCAATAAAGTTTGAACTCTACAACAATTTTTTCAGGTATTACAGAATCAGATTCATACTCATGCTGGCATGCTTTTATTTGATTGTCTGATGTTAAAAAAATCGCTATTATGGCACTGGTTTTTCAATAACTTTAAGCCCGGTTACACTATGAATTTTAATCCATGGCATGACGTTGAGATAGGAGACGGTCAGCCGAATATCGTTACCGCTATTATCGAGATTTCAAAGGGCAGCAGAACGAAATACGAGCTTGACAAAAAAACCGGAATGCTGAAGCTTGACCGGGTGCTTTTTTCCGCTGTTTTTTATCCTGCCAATTACGGCTTTATACCCAAGACTCTTGGCGATGACCACGATCCCCTTGATATTCTTGTGATTTCCCAGTGTGACATTGTGCCGATGTGCATGGTGAGGGCAAGGGTAATCGGTGTTATGCGCATGATTGATCACGGGGAAGGGGATGACAAGATTATTGCGGTTGCGGAAGATGATGTCAGTATGAATAATATTCAAAATATTGACCAGTTGCCCCCGTACTTTGCCTCAGAGCTGAAGCACTTTTTTGAAGAGTACAAGTCCCTTGAGGAAAAAACTGTTCTTGTCGAGGAGTTTCAGAGTGCTGAAGTTGCCCGGCAGAGCATTGGCCATGCTATTGATAACTACAAAAAGGTTTATTCATAAAGAATGCTTTCTGGCACCTGCCTGAAGGTTTTAAAAAAAAGGCGGTCATTGATTGAAATCAGTGACCGCCTTCTTTTATTGTATCACTTCGCGTGATGTTCGGTTCCTGAAGGGTTTACGTGAGCAGTACTGAGCATATCTGCTCGATCTCCTCATCTTTCAGGTATGGGTGCATCGGGAGCGAAAAGATTCTGCCGCTCAGATCTTCAGATACGGGGAAATCGCCAGCGCTGTAGTCGAGGAATGTGTAGGCTTTCTGAAGATGGAGCGGAATTTTGTAGTAGATCATCGACGGAATGCCCGCTTGCTGCAGTGCCTGTATAAGTTGTTCACGCTCGGCTGATGAGTCGGCAAGGAGCGAGTATTGTGCCCAGGCAGAGCGGTAGTGTTTCGGAATGCGGGGAACCACAAACTTCTCCTGTAACGCTGTGCTGTAGGAGTCGGCAATGCGCTGGCGCGCTTCAAGTTCATCATCAAAAATGGTGAGCTTTTCAAGAAGAACTGCTGCCTGAATGGAATCAAGCCGTCCGTTGATGCCGATACGGACGTTGCTGTATTTGTCGGCACCGCTGCCATGTACTCGTATCGACCTCAGCAGGGTATCAAGTTCATCATCATCAGTGAAAATTGCTCCGCCATCACCATAACAGCCAAGCGGTTTTGCCGGGAAAAACGATGTGGCGCCGACAAGTCCGAAACTTCCCGCCTTGCGGCCACGGAAACTGCTGCCAAAGCTCTGAGCGGCATCCTCAAGAATCCAGAGTCTGTAATCGTCAGCGACAGCCGCGAGCCGATCATAATCCGCAGGCAGACCGAACAGGTCAACAGGAATGAGCGCTTTTGGTTTTAAGCCGCGCTGCACAGCTTCATCGACAGCGTGGCCGACAAGCTCCGGATCGATGTTAAAGGTATCGGGGCATACATCAACAAAAACAGGGGTGGCTCCCGTGAGGCTGATCACTTCAGCCGTTGCAACAAAGGTAAAAGGAGTGGTCATCACGGCGTCTCCAGGGCCGATACCTTTGGCAAGCAGAGGCATGAGCAGTGCATCAGTTCCGGACGAGCATGAGACACAGTGTCGCGAGCCGACATAGGAGGCAAGGCGTGATTCAAGTTCAGTCACTTCCGGCCCCATGATAAACTGGCCACTGTCGAGAATGCCTTCTATGCGTTGAAGAAGTGCGGTGCGTATAAGCTCTTTTTGAGAAAGCAGGTCGATAAATTGCATAAGGGGTCGTCATTGAAATCTTTTAAAACCTTCCGTCAAAATACAGATTCTTTCGGGATAGTTACAGGGTGTAATTCTATTATTCTGCAAGTTTGACATTTTGCTCTCTTCCTCATTTTTATGTAACTATAGGCTAAACAAGCAACAGTAATCTCAAGATAATCAGATCAACAACAATGAGCTCCTTCTACTTTCTCGGTATTGGCGGCACGGCCATGGCTTCGGTTGCCGTTGCGATGTTCCACGCAGGTCATGCCGTTACAGGTTCTGATACACAGCTCTATCCTCCCATGAGCACCTATCTTGACGATCACAATATTCGGTACTTCACCGGTTTTTCCGAGAAAAACATCCAGAGAACTTCACCTGATGCAGTTATTGTCGGCAATGCGATAAGCCGGGGAAATCCGGAACTCGAATATGCCCTTGATCACCATGTTGAACTTCTTTCTATGCCGGATCTGGTAAGGCATCACCTGATCGGGCAGAATACCTCAATTGTTGTTGCCGGTACGCATGGTAAAACGACAACCACCTCTCTCGTTGCCTGGCTGCTTGAAGATGGTGGGCTTAAACCGGGATTTTTGGTTGGAGGGATCCCTGAAAATTTCTCCATTGGCTGCCGGGCTTCCGGGCGCAGCGAAGAGGGCTATTTTGTGACGGAAGGTGATGAGTACGATACTGCCTTTTTCGACAAACGAAGCAAGTTTCTGCTCTATCGCCCCGATATCGCCATTATCAATAATATCGAATTTGACCACGCCGATATTTTCGACTCCCTTGAGGATATCAAGCGCAGTTTCAGGCTTTTTGTCAACCTGATTCCCCGGAGTGGCTTGCTTCTCGTGAACGGTGACGATCCGGTGGCGGTCGATATTGCTTCAAGAGCATTCTGCAAAGTTGAACGGTTCGGGTTGAGCGCGGAGTCGGAGTGGAGCGCCCTCAACATAAGGGTAGAGAGCGAATTCTCAATGTTTGACCTTTTCTACCAGGGGAGCTCTCTTGGCTCCATCCGTGTTCCACTTTTCGGCAATTACAATATTCTGAATACCCTTGCGGCTCTTGCGGCAGCAACTCGTACCGGTCTACCCCTTGAGGCCATAACACGCGCCATGCCCCGTTTCAAGCGCCCAAAACGCCGCATGGAAATTGTGGGCACCTATTCCCGGAACATTACCCTTATCGAAGATTTTGCCCATCATCCGACGGCCATCAGGGTAACGCTTGAAGCTCTCTGGCAGCTTTATGCCGGAAGGCGCATTATCACCTGTTTTGAGCCTCGCTCAAACACCACGACAAGGAACATTTTTCAGCAGGAGCTTTCAGAATGTTTCGGGCCAGCCTCTGTTGTAATTATGGGCAAGGTTCATCGGCCTGAGCGTTATGCGCCCGACAAGTCGCTCAACACTGGACGATTAAGGGAGGCACTTGAAACACAGGGCAAAACCGTTTTTCTTGCCGGTCAGGACTCTGCAAATTATCCAGCCGATATTATTGAATTTCTGCAACCTGAACTGAGAGAAGGAGATGTAGTTGTTGTGCTCAGCAATGGCAGCTTTGGCGGGTTGAAAAACTTGTTGATGGAGAGTTTGGCCTTAAATCAATGAACAGATTATTCTCCCAGCTCTGAAGAATTTGAGTTTTATATTATCTTTTTATGTAGTATTTTCAAGTTCGAAACCAAGCACTTCGCGAAAGTTTTTCATGACATCAACACTAACTCATTACAACACCGGAACGACATTATGGCAAAAGTGAAAGTCGGCATTAACGGATTTGGCCGCATCGGGCGTCTGGTTTTTCGCCAGGCATTGAATAACCCGAATTATGAAATTGTTGCAATCAACGATTTGTGTGACCCCAAGACCCTCGCTCATCTCCTCAAGTACGATTCTACCCACAAAAAATTCAAAGGTGATGTGAGTGTTGATGGCAGCAATCTTGTCGTCAACGGCAAAGTGATCACCATTACAGCACAGCGTGACCCGGCAGCTCTGCCCTGGAAAGAGCTCGGATGTGATCTGGTTGTTGAGTCAACCGGTATCTTCACCTCACGTGAAGGCGCTTCAAAGCATCTGGCCGCAGGTGCAAAAAAAGTAATCATCTCTGCTCCGGCCAAAGATAAAATTGACGCGACCATCGTTCTCGGCGTCAATGGCAACAGTATTACCGGCAAAGAGGAGATCGTCTCAAACGCAAGCTGCACCACCAACTGTCTTGCTCCTATGATGAAGGTTTTGCAGGATAATTTTGGCATCGAAAAAGGGTTCATGACCACCGTTCATGCCTACACCAACGACCAGAACATCCTCGATCTTCCGCACTCTGATCTTCGTCGTGCCCGTTCAGCGGCAATGTCAATTATCCCGACCAGCACCGGCGCGGCAAAAGCTATCGGCGAGGTCATTCCTGAACTTGTCGGCAAGCTTGACGGTTTTGCCATGAGAGTTCCGGTATCAGATGGTTCCGTCACTGATGTTACCGCCATTCTCACCAAACCAGCAACCAAGGCAGAGATCAATGCCGCAATGAAAGCCGCATCAGAAGGCGCAATGAAGGGATTCCTCGAATATTGTGAAGATCCTATCGTTTCACAGGATATCGTCGGTAACCCTAACTCCTGTATTTTCGATTCACTCCTGACCATGAGCTCAGGCAACATGGTTAAAGTTGTCGGCTGGTATGACAACGAGCTTGGCTACTCAACAAGAGTAACCGACCTTCTTGACATCTACTCGAAGTTTGTATAAAATCCACTCTCTTGAGAGGTAATTGTAAAAAGGCGCTCTGACAGGGTGCCTTTTTTTTGTACTTTTCAATTGTTCCTGTCCAGTGTTTCAACGCAACCATCATTTTTCCCTATGACACACACTGCCACAACACCCATGAAAGCCATAATTCTTTTCGACAGCAAGAGTTCGGGGGGATCTACTGACAGACTTATTGATGCAATCGGCCAAAAACTTGCCGAAACAGGGGCCTATGTGGAAAAGGCAAAATGCAAGACGACCGGCGACTACAGTTTTGTCAAGGATTTTGATGTTGTTATCATGGGCGCTCCTATTTACTATCTTGTCGTATCGTCCGGGCTTCTTGGCGCTTTGATGCAAAGCAACCTGAAAAGCTGCCTTCAAGGTAAAATAATTGCTCTTTTCCTTACCTGCGGAAGTCCGGAGCTGATGGCAAATCTCCTCTATCTTCCACAGTTGAAACTTAACCTGATCGGCAGCACCATTCTTGCTGAAAAAATTTTTGCTCCGGATCAGATTTCAGATCCTGCAGTCATAGCAAAATATGTCGATGAGCTGAACAATGCCTATAAAAAAGGCCTGCAATAAACAGGCCTTTTCTTGTGGATTCACGTTTATCAATGCGCCTTAACTGAAGATATCTCGGGCTTTTTCAAAAAAACTTTTGGCATCCTTGTCATTATGGGCAGATGGTGCAATTCCTGAAGATTTCTTCATCTCCTTCAAAAGTTCCTTGTCCTGATGAGATAGATCTTTCGGGACAAAGACATTGACTTTGACATACTGGTCGCCACGCCCTGATCCTTTAATAAGACCAATGCCATGACCGGGAATGCGGAGCATGGTCTCCGGCTGTGTCGAGGGAGGAATGGTAAGCTTGACAGCTCCATCGAGGGTCGGGACATCGACTTTCGTGCCAAGCACAAGGTCGGGGAAACTGACGGCAAGGGTATAAATCACATCGTTGCCCTGACGGGAAAAGAGTTCATGCGGAATCTCCTCAAGAACCACAATCAGATCTCCTGCCGTGCCGCCTCTTGGGCCAGCATTGCCCTGGCCGCGCAAGGTCAGGTAGTTTCCATTCTCGACGCCTGAAGGAACGGTTACCTTGACGGTCACCTCTCCAAGCTTTATCCCTTCGCCATAACAGGATGGACAGCGCTCCTTGATAACTCGGCCTTCACCGCCGCAGGTTGGGCAAGCAGCAATGTTGACAAACTGGCCGAACATTGTTTTGGAGACCTGCCGAACCTCGCCGCTTCCATGGCAGGTCTGACAGACCTCGGTGGCTCCGGATTTTGAACCGCTGCCGTTGCACTCTTTGCAGGTGACCTGCTTTTTGATTTTCAGGGTCTTTTCAACGCCTTTGGCAATCTCTTCGAGCGTCAGTTTGAGACGGATTTTCAGGTCAGTTCCGTGAATGCCCCCTTGCGCACGTCCTCTTCTGGCATTACCGCCGCCGAAAGCCTCTTCAAAGCCGAAAGGAGATCCACCACCCCGGCCTCTTCCGCCCGTGAACATGTCGTTGAAGGCGCTGAAAATATCATTGATATCCGCGCCACCGGAGTACTGTCCGCCGCTACCCGATGCCGCCGAAGAACCGACACCTGCATGGCCAAACTGATCGTAACGACGTCGCTTGTCATCATTGCTCAGCACTTCATAAGCTTCATTGACCTCCTTGAAATGCTCTTCCGCATCCTTGTTATCAGGATTTTTATCGGGATGAAACTGCAAGGCCAGCTTTCGGTATGCCTTTTTTATCTCGTCCTTGGTAGCCGTTTTACTCACACCAAGAACTTCATAATACTCTCTCTTCATAATTACATTTCGATTCAGTGTAAAAAAACTCCCTGCTATCTGGCGACAATAACCTTCGCATGCCTGATGACCTTCTCACCAAGCAGATAGCCAGTCTGGTACTCATCAATGATGGTGTCTGGTTCTGCTTCGGGATGATCAACCTGTGAAATGGCTTCATGGAAGTTCACATCAAGTATCATTCCTTTTGACTCAATGGGGTTAACTCCCTTTTCAGTGAGCCACTTCTCAAGATTTTTTTTCACCAGCTCCACACCATCAATATAGGGTCGTGCTTCATTTGATATTTCATCGCTCTCCGGAGCGTACTGAAGAAGCCGTTTGACATCATCAACAACCGGAAGCAGTTCCCTGATGATATTCTCAAGAGCCCGTGATGAGGCCATCATGGTCTCTCGTTCCTTCTGTTTTCGGAAATTTTCAAAATCAGCGGCTTTGCGCAACAGTTCATCACGATATTTGTTTGTCTGCTCTATTTGCTTGTTCAGTTCAATTTCAAGTTCAGCAATTCTCGCCTGGGCAGGATCGGTTTCCGCTACATTTTTTTCCTGGGAGCCATCGCCATCAAAAGCCATATTCAGATAGTCCTCTGAATACTCGTTATTGTTTTCAAATTCTTCAGCTACGTTTGTAGTCATAGATACATTACTTTTTTAGTTAACGCCAGACAGCGTCGTAGAAAGACTGTCGGCCATATAATTGAGAACGCGTACGGCGTGCTCATAATCCATTCTTTTCGGTCCAAGAATTCCAAGTTTACCAACCATATTGCCAACATAATAGGGAGCTGAAACAATGGTCAGGTCTTCAGCCTGTCGTTCAGAGTTTTCCTTTCCAATAGTGATGGTCACATCCATCCGTGAAGGCCCGTTATTTTCAACAAGTTTTGCCATACTGAACTTGTCCTCAATCATGGTGATAAGCTCACGAACCTTTTCAGGCTGCTTGAATTCAGGCTGATCGACAATATATTCAGTGCCGGATATATAGAGTCTTTCAAAAACAGGCGATTCATCAAAAAGAGTTCCCGCAGAGCGTACAATAAGATTTTTCAGTGCACTGTCGCAACTGCAGTCAGACAGGCGTCTGGTAATAGATCGACGAATTTCGGCAAGTGTCAGCCCCGAGAGCCGCTGGTTGAGTACATCTACAACCTCATTGACAGTTTGCCGGGAAAGCTCAAAATCGACTTCCATGACAATTGTCTTGACAAACAGAGACTGAATGGAGAGGATAACCATCATTCGTGTTGAACTCAGCAACACCAGATCAAGTTTTTCAAAAATCGCGTTTGAGAGCATCGGCGACAAAACTACACTCAGTTGCCGTGAAATAGTGCCGAGTACTTTGACCGCCGACAGAAGAACATCGGAAGAGGTTCCCTTGCGATCAATGCTGATTTGGCCGATATTCGCCTCCAGCCTCTTTTTCTCCCTCTCATCAAGAGACTGAAAAGTCATAATGAGATCAACATAGTAGCGATATCCCTTGTCGGTAGGGATTCTTCCCGCCGAGGTATGGGGCTGACTGATATACCCTGCATCTTCAAGCTCGGCCATCACATTGCGTATCGTGGCATCCGAAAAGCCAAGATTGTAATTTTTGGCAATATATCTCGAACCCACCGGAGCGGCGGTAACGACATAAGCCTGGATAATGATACCCAGCACCTGCCGTTCTCTTCCATTGAGTTTACGAGAATCCATCAACGTCCATCATAGAGTAATTGCAATGAAATGAAGTAGTCAATAAACAGGGGAATTTAAAAAATCTAATCGTTTCTGCACCCTGCGAATGCTAAATAAAGCATTATTTATAATAGTGCAGCAACGGTGATTTCACAAAAAAACCAGCGTGCACTTTTCAGCCAGAAATTCCTGAAATAATCCTGTCAAATCCAGAATAATCCTTCGAGACTGTTATCCCGGTAAAACCATGAAAAACCATGAGTTCTGAGACCACTGCCGCTCCATCAGCATGCAGTTCCAGGCAAAGCATTCCCCCTGGTACGAGCAGTGATGGCGCCAGCGCAGCAATCGCCTTGTAACACTCAATACCCTCCGGGGTGGTCAATGCGGTTTCCGGTTCATACTGTCGAACCTCTCGCGGAAGCTTTTCCCATTCTGTACGGGGAATATAGGGCGGATTGGAGACAATCAGGTCAAAACGGTTTTCTCGCAGTCTGGCAGCAAAGAGTTCATCAAACATATCGGCGAGAACGAAAGTTACCTGCGATTCCACACCATGCCTTGCAGCATTCTCGCGAGCAACAGAGAGTGCATCGGGAGAGCAATCAACAGCGGTAACCTTGAACGCAGGGCAGAGCTTTGCCATGGTTACGGCGATACAGCCGCTTCCTGTACCAATATCAAGCACCCTGGCCTCTGCAGGGCCACCTCGATTCGGGATACCAAGAGATGTAAAAGCATATTCAACAAGCAATTCAGTTTCCGGACGGGGGATAAGAACCCGTTCATCAACAGTGAACCGCAACCCGTAAAAGTACTGCTCTCCAATGATATACTGCACCGGGCGGCCGTCAAGTCGCTGGCGGCAAAGTGTCCTGAAGCGGTCAAGTTCTTCCTGATAAACCGGTCTGTCATGATGCAGATAGAGCTGAAGCCGACTCAGGGAGAGAACATGTCCCAGAAGAAGTTCCGAGCTTATTCGAGGCTCATCAACATCTTTTGTCGTAAAAAAATCGGTAGTAGTCTTGAGCAGCTCAACAACATGCCACTCTTTCAGATCGTCCATTCCTCTCTGTTAAACCAAACATTAATCCAGGCACTAT
>JBAXBW010000033.1:0-17268 GCA_037141805.1 Chlorobiaceae bacterium
ATGACCGGAATGTTGATGCGAAGCGCGGCCATCATCATTCCAGGGGTGATCTTGTCGCAGTTCGGAATACAGACCAGCCCGTCAAGACGGTGCGCTTCCGCAACAGTTTCGACGCTGTCTGCAATCAGTTCACGGCTGGCAAGAGAGTAGCGCATACCGATATGGCCCATGGCAATGCCATCGCACACTCCGATAGTATTGAATTCAAAGGGAACACCACCAGCCTTGCGTACCTCCTCTTTTGCAATTTTTCCGAGCTCCTGCAAGTGTGAATGACCGGGAATCAGTTCATTATAGGAGTTGCAAATCCCGATAAAGGGTTTGCGAAAATCATGGTTTGAGACGATAGACCCCGTGGCCTTCAGAAGGCTGCGGTGCGGCGCTTTTTCAAACCCTTTTTTTATGGTATCAGATCTCATTTCAGATAAATAAGTTAGCAATTAAAACAAATAGCCACGGGGTTGCCGTTCCCGAAGTTGCTGCGATGATTCTTGTGAAAGAGAAAAATGAACTTGGGAGCGGCTCTCGATTCAGAGCACAATAACAGGTGCAGGCACGATGATATAAGAAGTGATGATGCCTGCTCTTGCATTGAGGAAGTTCGACAGAGATTCTGCATTGCCGCAGGAAGCAGTTAAGCCACGGTGCGTCTGTATTTCAGAACCGGGGCGGTTACGGAAGGGATATGGGTTGAATGCGGCCATTGATCCGATATTGAAATAATGCGAACAGGTTTCTTCTGAATTAAAAGAAAATTTGATGTAAATTACACTTAAACTTTTATTAAAACAAACATTAAAAATGTTATAATCTTGGCGGATATTTCCTGTTTATTCTGTACAGTGAACATCGATTTTATAAATAAAATAAAAATAAAAGCATGCTGAATCTCCAAGCCCCATTGCCTCAGGATGTTCCGGCCTTTTTTTTGACATTCTGCCTTGTGCTGCTTTTTGTTCTTCTTGCGGAACTGCTGACAAGTAAACTGGGTGTCAGCGCTCTTGTGGTCAGAAAAATCGTACATCTTGCCATGGGGGTAGTGATTTTTTTTGTACCCGCCTATTTTCAATCCAACTTTTATCCTGCTCTGGTCGCCCTGCTCTTTTTGCTTTTTAATGCGTTGAATATCCGTTTTAAATGGTTTGGCTCTTTGCTGGCCCTTCCGGCCTCCAAAGGTGATCATGCTCCTGCAGTCAAAAGTTATGGTTCACTTCTCTTTCCCCTTGTTTTTTTGCTTCAGCTTCTCTTGCTCTGGGAATCCCACAAGTGGATCCTCCAAACATCAATGCTTGTTATGGGGGTCTGCGATTCACTTGCGGCTCTGGTTGGCAGTTCGGTTGGCAAAAAGCATATTGAAGACCTGACCAAGAACCCAAAAACAGTTGAAGGTTCGCTGGCAATGTTTGTAAGCAGTTTTATTCTGCTCAGCGCCACTCTTATGGTTTTCAGCAAAGATTTCACCGGGGGTTTGGCTGGAAAGCCAGTCGTCATGCTTCTGGCGCTGGCCCTTCTTCTTGCACTTGTGGCAACCGCTGTTGAGGCGCTCCTGTCGCATGGGCTCGACAATTTCTTTATTCCCATATCAATTGCTTATGTGCTCTATGTGCTCGAAATGAATCAAACCATTTTTCTGGAGCGTTTTCTTCTGGGCGGACTTTTTGCGTTTCTTCTGGCGGTATTTTCCATCAAGGTCAAGTTTCTCAATAACAGCGGAGCAACCGCCACATTTTTACTCGGCACAACCATTTTTGGTATCGGAGGGGTTGCCTGGACAGTCCCCCTGCTGACGTTTTATCTCTTGTCGTCAGTGTTGTCGAAACTTGGCAAGAAACGGAAGGCGAAATTTGATCTGGTCTTTGAAAAAGGGTCGCAGCGGGATGCCGGTCAGGTCTATGCCAACGGCGGGATTGCCTGGGTGCTGATGATTCTTTTTTCTCTGAACAACGATCCGGCAATCTTTTTTGCCTATCTCGGAACGCTTGCGGCGGTGCAGGCTGATACCTGGGCGACGGAAATCGGGACCATGTGGCCAAATCCCAAGGCATGGTTAGTGACGACCTTCAAAGAGGTGCCTGTCGGGACATCCGGCGGAGTCTCTGTGCCAGGTACTACCGGAGCATTTCTCGGCTCTCTTTTTATCTGTGCAAGTGCAATGCTGATCAACAACAAGTGGTTATTTGATTTTGGGGTGTTCCAGTCGTTTCTTCTTATTGGTTTTTCAGGGCTTCTGGCCAGTCTGGTTGACAGTTTTTTTGGAGCAACCGTTCAGGCCCAGTATTTTGATCCGATCCGAGAAAAGGTGACGGAGAGAACCCACAGTATTGCTCCTGATGGCTCACTGGTTGAAAACAGGCTGCTCAAAGGCACTCCTCTTGTCAATAACGATCTGGTTAATACACTCTGTGCTCTTTCCGGTTCAGCGCTTGCCTATATTGTGATCCGGAACTTCCATTTGTTTTAATGAACCATTAATTTGTTTATGACCTGTTATGTTTGATACTCAACTTGAAGTTTTTGGCCTTGTTTCAGATGCCGGACCTGTTGTGCTGTTTGTGCTCTCTGTCCTGCTCTCTTTCTCAATTGTATCGTGGGCAATCATTGCGTTCAAATTCACGTATCTCCGAAAATCCCTGAAAGAGTCCAGAGTGTTTCTTGACTTTTTTTTCAATGTTTACAATGTCGAGAAGGTCTTCACTGAAAGCGAACGGTACAGGCATGGATCTCTTCCAAAGATTTTTCGTTCAGGTTATATCGAGCATCAGGCCCTTGACGACATGCGAAATGTTCGGCATGCCAAGGCGCGCATCGCCCGTGCCATCAAGCGCGAGGCGAATACTGAAAACAAGAATCTTTCAACTCTTGTGCCGTTTCTTGCGACTGTCGGCAATACGGCGCCATTCATTGGTCTTTTCGGGACAGTATGGGGTATTATGACCTCTTTCCACACGATAGGTCTGACGCAATCAGCCTCACTTGCTGCTGTTGCGCCCGGTATTTCCGAGGCACTGATTGCGACGGCTGCCGGTCTTGCGGCCGCGATCCCTGCGGTTATCGGCTATAACTATTTTACGCAGCAAATCAGCATCATTGAGCGGGATATTGAGGAGTTTTCCCCTGAATTTGTTGACGCACTCCTTAACGAGCCATAGGACATAAACTTCGGATATGATAACTCGAGGAAAATCCCGGTTGATGGGCGACATCAACGTCACCCCCTTTGTTGATGTCATGCTGGTGCTGCTGATTATTTTCATGGTAACAGCTCCCATGATGACGCACGGCGTCAAGGTTGATACTCCGCAAACAACCCATGGCCAGATGGATGTTGATGCAAAAAGTCTGATGATCAGTATTGACGCTTCAGGGCAGGTATTTATTAATGATGCGCAGCTAAAAGCTTCGGAAATACGTGAAAAGCTGCCGATTATTCTTGATGTCAAGCAGGTAAGGGAGGTTTATATCAAGGCAGATAAATCGTTGCCTTATGGGGTAGTGATGCATGTCATGGCCCAGATCAGGGATGCCGGGATTGAAAAGATTGGTATGGTGACTGAACCTGCGTCAGGCCAACAGGAAGGCGGACGATAAGTGTGGCGTATGAAAAAGTTCTATCTCTGGCTTGTTGTTACCACAGTAACGCATCTTTTTGTGCTTTGTGCGGCTGTTTTTTTCCAGATATGGAATGCCGACAATAATGTTAAGCCGAAAATTGTGAGTGTCACTCTTGTTTCATTGCCCGCACCTGTAGGGGGTATTCAAGAGTTGTCTGATGGAGAGGGTGGCGCTGAGGAGATCCCTGTTCAGGTTCTTACCAGGCCCACTCCCTCTCCAGCGGTAGAACGAATTGTTCATCAACCTGTTGCCAAAGAGCCTCAACCACGGCCAGCTCTTTTACCAAAGGTCGTTGCAGAGAAATCCCCGGCATTACAGCCTGCAGATAACCATCTACAGAAGGCTCTTGATCGCATCAAGGTACTTGTTGACCAGAAAAATCCTCCACCACAACCCCTTCCAGTCAATACGCTCAACAGTGCTCTGGTCAAGCTTCAGCAAAAAGTCAAGTCGTCTGGATCGGGTAACGGTGGCGCTTCAGGTGGCAGAGGTGCAGGCGGTGGTGAAGGAAAAGGGTATGGAACCGTTGGAACTTCAAAAAGCTATAAAGCAGCAGTCGCTTTAATTATTCAGCAAAACTGGGCGTTTTCCGGAACGCTGCTCAAAAACAGCAAAAACAGTAATGGTATGGCGGTTTATGTTCGCATTAATATTCTCCCTGACGGGACGATTAATCAGATTATTTTTGACAAGAGATCCGTAAGCGAGTATCTGAACAATTCCGTAAAAAAAGCAATAGAAAAGTCATCTCCTCTGCCGGTTCTGCCGAAAGAGGAAGGTTCCCGGGATATATGGATCGGCTTTGTCTTCAGTCCTGAGGGTATTGAGTAAGTAACCCGGTTTCATATTTTCATGATGTTCGCTTATAACTTTAAAACTTGTTTCGGTATGCAATTTTTCAGATACATCGTTGCTGTAGTTATGATCGTTCTTTGTTTTCCGTTACCTCTTTTTGCCGCAGAGGGAGGAGAGTATATAGCAATCCGTAAAGAAGGGTCAGGTAAAATCGCTCTTGCGATCAACAAGCTGGATACGCCGGTGAAAGATGAGTCAAGACTGGCACAACGTCTTGATGCCATTATTCATGATGGTCTTGATTTTACGGGGTTGTTTACGATGATTTCGCCCCCGCTTAATGTT
This sequence comes from Chlorobiaceae bacterium, assembly GCA_037141805.1. Lineage (GTDB taxonomy): Bacteria > Bacteroidota > Chlorobiia > Chlorobiales > Chlorobiaceae > Chlorobium. The sequence continues at coordinate 4,753 of JBAXBW010000033.1, forward strand.
AAAGATAACAGCAACAGAGTTAACTTCGGAGCGCTTGATTCAGTCGGCGCAGCAGTGTATGCAGACGGCTCAGTGAGCAATACATCAGGCACTGTCATCCTCGACATGGAGGTTTACGATACTGCAGGCGCGAAATTACTCCTCAAAAAAACCTATAACGGCAATCAGCTACAGCTTCGCAAGATTGGTTATGCTTTCTGTGCCGATCTTGTTGAACTCCTGACCGGAAAAAAGTCGATTTTTGGCAGTAAAATTGTCTTCGTTTCAAATAAAACCGGTTTCAAGGAGATCTATGAGTGTGATTTTGATGGACATGAGCTTCGACAGTTGACCAATTCTCACTCCATTTCCTTGACACCCGCACTCTCTCCGGATGGGAGGTATCTCGCCTATACTGATTTCAGTTCCGGGCGACCAGCTCTTTATATCAAAAACCTTTCAAACGGCAGACTCTCAACAATCGGCAAGAGCGGGATTAGCATTGATCCTGGCTGGAGAAACAGCCGGGAGGTTGCAACAACCCTTTCCTTTGAAGGCGACCAGGAGATCTATCTCATAAAAGCAGATGGCGCGATAGCCAGAAGGCTTACCTTCAGCAAGGGAATTGATCTTTCACCATCGTTTTCTCCTGATGGTAACAAGATGGCTTATGTTTCGGATCGAAACGGTCTGCCACAAATCTTTATAGAGGATCTGTCGTCTGGTCAGGTGAACCGACTCACCTTCAGCGGACGTTATAATACTCAGCCATCCTGGTCGCCTGCCGGAGATAAAATTGCCTATACGACATGGGAAAGTGGTGGTGAAATCAATATATTTGTTACAGGCATTGATGGTTCTGGTTTGAAGCAATTGACAGAAAAATCGGGCGAGAACGAGTCTCCTTCCTGGTCTCCCGATGGGCGTATGATTGTTTTTACTTCGACCCGTCAAGGGTCAAAAAAAATGTATATTATGGGATCGACAGGTGAAAATCAGAGGCCTTTGTTGCCGAGTGAAGGAGAGCAGATGCAACCATGTTGGTCTTTGTTTTGTCAGTAGTTTTTTTATTAACAGTAATGATAAATGGAGTAATCCTATGAAAAGCAAAATAAACGGCATCGTTATTCTTGCACTGATGGTGACAGCAGGGTGTTCATCGAGGAGTGCAGTTACTGCTCCTGAAGCGGGTAGAAGCCAGGCTCCATCGCCAAAGATTTCATCACCAGTAGCTCAAACAGTTACATCGCCGACTGTGTTGCCGACTGCATCGCCAAATGTATCGGTACCATCTTCGCCTGCGTCTTCATCGGGGTATGGATTTGATCAGTGGCAGAACGGGCCACTTGGGGATGTATTTTTTGAGTTTGACAGTACTGTGCTGACCGCCGATGCCCAGAGTCAGTTAAAACAAAATGCGGCATGGTTGGACAACAATTCAGCAAACAAGGCGTTGATTGAGGGGCATTGCGACAGCAGGGGTACCTCTGAATACAATATGGCTCTCGGCGAGCGCCGTGCTTCAACAGCCAAGGAATACCTGGTCAGGCTTGGAATTGCTTCACTTCGTCTTGAAACCGTCAGTTTTGGCGAAGAGCGTCCGTTTGATTCAGGCAAGGGTGAAAATGCGTGGGCAAAAAATCGCCGGGCTCACTTTCTGATGAAATAATAACAGTTATTCCTGATTACCTGGTGAATAAAGAAATGGTGGAAGCTAACAACTGAGTATGAGACCCAAACCTTTATAGTAAATGAATAAAAAGATTAAGCCGTTTTTTTATTTGCCGGTTTTTGCACTGGTTTCGTGTGCATCAAAGCAGGATCTTAATGTGGTTGCTTATGATGTCCGAAAGCTGAAAACAGATTCGGAAAAGATCAAATCACAGACAGCCGTTTCTTATGCAGATGTTCAGCAAGTTCGCGACGATGTTTTGCAGTTGCAGGGTCGTCTTGAAGAGAGTGCTCACAAGGCGGGTGAAAGTGCCCATAGTAACGAGAACTCGTTCCGTCGTCTTGGGACGCAAGACTCTCTGCTGCTTCATAAGGCTGGCGATCTGGACTCCCGATTGCTTAAAATTGAGCAGTATCTGGGGTTAGGCAAAGAAGCCGATCAATCTCCGGCGCTCTTGTCGGGGCAGAAGGATTCGGTAAAGGTTAATACGGCTCCTGGTACTTCGATTGATGCAGCGTTACTGAGTGGGGGTATGGAAAAGCTCAAACAAAACAGCTATGCCGCAGCGCGGGAAAGTTTCAGTGCTCTTTTGCAAACCTGTCCCAAATCCAGTCTTGTCGCTGATGCCCAGTTTTTCATTGCCGAAAGTTACTTCAGTGAAAAATGGTATGAAAAAGCCATCCTCGAATATCAGGTGGTGATTTCAAAATATACAAAAAGCAGCAGACGCCCTGCAGCGCTTTATAAGCAGGCACGCTCGTTCGAGATAATAGGAGATACGACAAATGCTAAATCCAGATATACTGATTTGATCAACGTTTATCCGAAGTCTGCTGAAGCAGGGTTAGCGAAGAAGAAGTTACGATAGCCCTGCCTGAGGAGAGCAGTTACTTGAAAAACTCATCAAGGGTATAGGTGCGCCGATCAATCTCGATGCAGAGCTTTTGATCCAGTGAGTTATAAAAAACCGGAATGTCTCTCATTGTCCATTTTATTCCCCGGTTGTCAAAGTCAATGACATAACGGTTTTCGTTGTCAAGGACTTTCTGTTTGAGGTCAATAGCGATATCCGGTTGTGTTGTCAGGACAAAGAGTTCGATTTCACCGGAAATAATTTTATTGATCATCTCCTTTGTTGGTGACAACTTTCTGCGTCCTGAAGAGGGGCTTATCTGGACTTGAAGTTTGCCATAGCCATCTCTTTTCGCAGAGGTGATGTAATACTTTTCTGCTTTATGAGCTGCATTGCCTGACCACGGGCCTGCTGTACTGACTCTTACCTGATTTGTGCCGGTGTACTGACGGCTGAGCTGAGGTTGCATTGTTTGCACGGTTAAAATTTGCAAAAATAACACACTCCGGTGTCCTGCCTTCAACAGGATTCAAATTAGCAAAACCCTGTTAAATAACAAAGGGATTCATGAAGAATCCCTTTGTGGATGAGAAGTTACTTTTCGTTGCCGTCAATCACTTCGTATTCGGCATTTTCCACATTACCATCTCCGCCGGTTTTTTTGCCCTTTCCGCTGTCGTCATGCTGCGTGTCTGGCCCTGGCTGTGACGATTCCGGTTCCTGTGACTGATAAAGGTTTGTAGCTATGTCGCTCCACTCTTTGTTGAGCTCCTCCATGGCGCTTTTAATGGACTCGATTGTTCCATTCTTGTAGGCTTCCCTGAGCTTGTCCAGTGAACCCTCAAGTGCAGGGCGCTTGTCAGCAGGTATTTTATCACCAAGCTCTTTCAACTGTTTTTCAGTGCTGAAAATCAGCCCGTCGGCTACATTTCTGGTATCAATCTCCTCTTTGCGTTTCTGATCTTCAGCAGCATGTACTTTGGCATCTTCCTTCATTTTATTGATTTCAGCATCAGTGAGTTTGCTGCTGGATTCAATTTTTATGCTCTGCTCCTTTCCTGTTGCCTTGTCTTTTGCTGAAACATGAAGAATGCCGTTCGAATCAATATCGAATGCCACCTCAATCTGGGGAATGCCTCTTGGTGAAGGAGGAATATCTCCAAGGTGAAAACGTCCCAGGGTTTTGTTATCGTTTGCCATGGGACGCTCTCCCTGCAGAACATGAACCTCAACAGAAGTCTGGTTATCGCCAGCGGTCGAAAACACTTCCTGCTTCTTGGTCGGAATGGTGGTGTTGGCATCAATAAGCTTTGTCATAACACCACCAAGGGTTTCGATACCAAGCGACAGCGGCGTGACATCAAGCAGAAGAACGTCGGTAACATCGCCTTTCAAAACGCCACCCTGTATAGCCGCGCCTATGGCAACAACTTCATCAGGATTAACACTTTTGTTTGGTTCCTTTCCGAAAAAATCTTTGACCAGCGTCTGTACTTTCGGTATACGGGTTGAGCCTCCAACCAGCACGACCTCGTCAATCTCCTTCATTTCAACCCTGGAATTTTTCATTGCACGGCGGCAGGGATCAAGAATCTTGTCAAACAAGTCGGCGCACAATGCCTCAAATTTGGCACGGGTAAGATTGATGACAAGATGTTTCGGCCCTTCCTGGGTTGCCGTAATGAAGGGCAGGTTGATTTCCGTGTCAGTTCTTGACGAAAGTTCAATTTTAGCTTTTTCAGCAGCTTCCTTGAGACGCTGCAAGGTAATTGCATCCTTGCGCAGATCAATTCCTTCCTGTTTTTTAAACTCGTCGGCAACATAATCGATAATTTTCTGGTCAAAATCATCGCCTCCGAGATGGGTATCGCCGTCGGTTGATTTAACCTCAAAAACACCATCGCCAAGCTCAAGAACTGAAATATCAAATGTTCCTCCACCAAGATCAAAAACCGCAACTTTCTCACTTGCCTGTTTTCTGTCGAGTCCGTAAGCCAGTGCGGCTGCAGTCGGTTCATTAATGATACGCTTGACTTCAAGTCCAGCAATGCGCCCTGCATCTTTGGTTGCCTGCCGTTGGGCATCATTAAAATATGCCGGAACGGTGATAACAGCTTCGGTCACCTTTTCACCAAGAAAGTCCTCAGCAGTCTGCTTCATTTTCTGCAGGACCATTGCCGAGACTTCCTGAGGAGAATATATTTTGTCGTTAATTTTTACCCGAGCCTCACCATTTTCATTGATGATTTCATAAGGAGCAAGTTTTTTTTCGTTCGTTATTTCATCGTATTTTCTCCCCATAAACCGTTTAATCGAAAAAATGGTGTTTTTAGGGTTAGTAATAGCCTGTCTTTTTGCGGCCTGCCCAACCAGGCGGTCGCCCGTTTTTGTCAAGGCTACGATGGAAGGGGTCGTACGATTACCTTCCGAATTTTCAATGACTGTTGGCTGCGATCCCTGCATCACCGAAACACAAGAGTTCGTAGTCCCGAGATCAATACCAATAATTTTACCCATAATGCGTTATCCCTATTTTTATTGTGAAGGTGATATAAAAAATGCCGGGCTCAGGATGCATGACATCGAGCCCGGGAAATGATCATATTACTTGATTGAAATTTCCTTTCTCTTCCTTACCGGCAATGCTTTCGGAAGGGTTACATGAAGTATTCCATTGTTGAAATCCGCGTTAATGTTCTCCTGGTCAATCGCCTCTCCAAGATTAAAGCTTCTCGAAAAGTTACCTGACGATCGCTCAACACGGTGGTAATTTTTCCTGGTTTCTTCTGTTTCCTGTTTTCTTTCCGCATTGATGGTCAGCACGTCATCCTCAATATTGAGTGCAACATTTTCCTTCATGATTCCGGGTAGCTCTGCGTCAATATAAAAAGCGGCCTCATCCTCTGAAATATCGACCCTGAAAGCCGGAGCTGAAGGCATCTGTGCTCCTGACCAAATATCATCAAATAATTTAAGCGGGTCTTTTGATAATTTTAACAACATGACATATCTCCTTTTTAACGTACAGCAGGTTATGAGTAGAATAATTTTCGGCTATTAATAACTCGCCAACGATTAAACATCAAAAAGCGTGCCAACGCTTTGATGCTGCCTTTTGATGGATGGTTAAAGGGAGGAAGTTGTCAGAAATGACGAAGGTGTGTTTTTATTGTCGCACTATTGCTCGCGAAAATGACAAAATGTCAGATAATGCGAGCGGCGATTTAGCCGAGAAGATCTGAATTGACTTTTTGTACCCAGTTGAGTCGGTCCTGAAGGTTTTCAACGACACTTTTTGATGTCAGATAACATGCATAGATAATGCTTTCGTCAGCAATGCGGTAATAGCATTTCAGTCCCTCTTTTCTGCGAGTTACCACACCATTGTCATGCATCAGTGTCAGATGTTTTGAGATGTTTGCCTGGCTTGCATTGACTTCTTTGACGATCTCCTGAACAGTGCGCTCCCTGTCACAGAGAATACGCAATATCTTAAGTCTCATTGGTTCGGCGAGTAACTTGAATCGACTGGAAACGGCTTCAAGCATCTCATCCGGCATATTAAGGTTCCACTTTTTTACCTCTTCTTCAGCGATAGTAACTGTCTTGTTCATAATATTCCTCTTACTGCCCAAACTCGACTTTGTCGGCCTTGCAGTGATAGTGTTTGTTCTAAACTTATATATAGCTATTAATTCATACAATTCAAACTTGCAGCAACGTATAATGCTGCGGTTATGATGAAGCATATTTCAGATGCTTACAGCATAAAGGAGTGTCTTTTTGGTCTCTCAGGTATTGCAGTTTGTGAGTTGCATAATCGAATCAATCAGGGCCTGAGGCGCTTTAAACTGGAGGATCCTCTCCTTTATGATCATCTTTGTTTTTTTAGCATCATCAAATTCCTCGCAACACCCTTTACACTCCGAGAGGTGTGAGAGAAAACCCTTTTCTTCCTTGAAAGAAATCTCGCCGTCTACAGCGGCACTCATAAGTACACGGGCTGTTTTGCAGTTCATAGTAAAAATAGAATTTGTGCGTCCCGGTTTATTGATCTTTGCTGGTATTAAAGCCGTATTTCCTGGCATATTCTTCAAGCTGAACACGAAGCAACTTTCTTCCCCGATAGAGCCTTGATCGTACCGTGCCTATAGGACTGTCTACCATATTCGCAATCTCCTCATAAGTAAATCCTTCAATATCACACAACTGAATCACCTCTCGAAACTCTTCGGGTAAAGAGTGAAGGGCCTGGTAGACCTCCTCATGCAGCAATGAATGAAAATAATCAGTATCCGCTTCGCTGCTGTCTCTCCGGGTGTCCTTTATTGAATGATAAAAATCCTTGATGAGATCATAATCAACTTTTCCCGGCTCTTTTGAGTTTTTACGAAAGCGGTTGATATAATTGTTTTTCAGGATTTTAAACAGCCACGCCTTGCAGTTTGTTCCCCGCTCAAAAGAATTAAAAAATCGATAGGCCTTGAGATAGGTTTCCTGTACCAGATCCTCCGCATCATCAGGATTCATGGTTATATGAAGTGCGTAGTTATAGAGCGAATGAAGATGCACTACAGCTTCATTTTGAAATTCCAGTTGTTTTTTGCGCTCTTCCCGGGACAGAGCCTCTGGTTTTGTCGGAGTTTTGTTCTGATGAGTTGGAGCTGGTTTGTCCATGATCTGAAATCTTCCGGATTCAATGGTAGATGCGCTTTATTTGCCCTCACAAAATAATCAATTTAAAATAATATATTTCAAGAGCTTTCTGAACTGCCGACAGGCTACATCCTGACCTATGGTTTCCACAAGTAACGCAACTGATGTTATTGTTATCGGCTCCGGTATCGGAGGGTTGACCGCTGCGGCGCTGCTTCAGGAGCGGGGTTTTGCAACGGTTGTTTTTGAGAAAAACCGTTATCCTGGTGGAAGCTGCTCTTCCTTTCAGCGAGAAGGATACCAGTTTGATGCTGGAGCATCGGTTTTTTACGGTTTTGGTGAAAACGGTTCCAGCGGTACACTGAACCTGCATACAAGGATATTCAGGAAGCTGGGGGTTGAAGTTCGCACCATTCCTGACTCCGTGCAGATTCATTATCATCTGCCCAACGGTTTTTCCATTCCTGCCTGCTATGACCGTCATGCCTTTCTGGGCGCACTTGCGGCTCGTTTTCCCCACGAAGCCGAAGGGATCAAGAACTTTTATCGTGAACTCGATGAGGTTTACGACATTCTCAGTTCCATGCCCGCAGGTTCGCTTGAGGATCTGACGCATCTGCTCTTGGTCGGCAGCGCAAATCCCCTGAAGACTCTTGCGCTGGCCATGAAGAGCTTCCGTTCTATGGGGAAGACGGCACGAAGGTATATCCGTGATGAGGAGCTTCTGCACTTCATTGATATTGAAGCCTATTCCTGGGCGGTACAGGATGCTGTCGCCACACCGCTGGTCAATGCAGGCATCTGTCTTGCTGATCGCCATTTCGGCGGCATCAACTACCCGGTGGGCGGTTCCGGCGCAATCCCTGCTGCGTTATGCAAAGGGATTGAGAAGTTTGGCGGTCGTCTTTGCTATCAGGCCGAGGTAACGGAGATTCTTGTAGACAATGGTGAAGCCCGCGGTGTCAGGCTGGCTGATGGCACGGAACATTATGCCAAAGTGGTTATCAGCAACGCGACCGTTTGGGATACCTTCAACCGGCTTGTCACAGATTCGCGCTACAGGGTGGATGAACAAAAATTTTTGAGGGCACCAAGCTGGTTCCAGCTCTTTCTTGGGGTTGATGCTGCGGTTATTCCGCAGGGGTTTCATGTTCATCACGTGCTTGTCGATGACTGGAAAAGCTATAACAAGCCAGGTGGCACCATCTATTTTTCAGCTCCGACGATTCTGGACCCATCACTGGCTCCGCCGGGCAAGCATATCGTACATGTTTTTGTGAACGGAGAATTCGAAGAGTGGGAGCAGTATGAGAGGGGAAGCAGTGTATACCGTGCTGCTAAGGAGAAGGTCGCCGCATCTGTTATTTCACGTACGGAGAAAATTCTGCCCGGATTGTCACAGGCTGTCGGGCTGAAAGTGCTTGCCACGCCGCTGACCCATGAGCGCTATCTCAACCGTTTTAAAGGTTCGTACGGGCCTCTGCTGAAACCGGGGCAGAATATTTTGCAGAAACCCCAGAACACAACGCCGATAAAAAACCTTTTTGCGGCAGGTGACAGTACTTTTCCTGGGCAGGGAGTGATAGCCGTTACCTATTCCGGCATCTCATGCGCTTCATATATTGCAAGAAAATTCGGTAATCCGCTTGATGAATTACTGTAGCTTTTGCGCTCAACTGGCCGCAAGCAGCATATCAATCTCCCTGAACGGAACATTGGTAAGCTCAGCAAGAATTTTTTTAGTGACATAGCCCTTGAAAAGGTAAGTGCCCTTTCTCAGGCTGTGGCTTTTCCAGAGAATCTCTGAAATAGTTTCATGTCCCGTCAGCTTCAAAAGAAAGGGCAGGAGGGTGTTGGTCAGGGCAAAAGAGGCAGTTTTGGCTACTGCGGAGGGAATATTTGGAACGCAGTAGTGAGTAACACCGTACTTTACATAGATCGGATTGGTATGTGAGGTGTGCCGGCTGGTGGCGAAGCAGGCTCCCTGATCAATTGAGACATCAATAATAACCGAACCGGTTTTCATCGATTTTACCACCTGTTCGCTGACCAGTGGTTTGATTATTTTTTGTTTGGGACTTAACGCACCGATCAGCACATCCGACATTTTTGCAAGTTCGGCGATGTAATGGTCGTTGGCGATCGCTGTCACAAGATGGCGATTGAAAAATGCCTCGAACCTTCTCAGCCGGTTGATCTCCTTGTCGAGGACCGTGACCTGGGCACCAAGCCCAAGCGCGTCCTGTGCAGCAAAAAGCCCAACAGTCCCTGCGCCGATAATGGTGACATGAGCAGGAGGAACACCGGCAATGCCCCCAAGTAGGATGCCGCTGCCGCCATAGCCGGTTTCAAGATATTTTGCCGCAGTCTGTATGGCAAGCGATCCGGCTATTTCGCTCAGCGTTCTGACAATCGGCAACTCGCCATCCCTTGTTTCAATAAACTCGAAGGCGAGTGCGGTAATATTTTTTTCGAGCAGTGTATTGATCAATCGGGGAGTAACCGTTCCAAGGTGCAGGGCGGAAATGAGCAACTGGCCAGGCATAAAGAGTGAAACCTCTTCATCCAGAGGAGGCGAAACCTTTACAATGACGTTGCACTGCTCATACAACTCTTCGGGTGATTCGGCAATGAGCGCACCGGCCTCCCCGTAAGCCAGGTCGGAGAAGTTGCAGAAATTTCCAGCCGATTTTTCAACCACGACTTTTATTCCCTGCTCAACCAGTATTTGAATGCCGGGAGGGGAAATGGCCACCCGGCGTTCATCCTGAGCCCGCTCTCTGGGTATACCTAGAACAATATTCATGGCCTTTTCAGGCCTTATCAGCCAGCGTTCAAGGGTCTTTGCGACGAGCTCAAACTCGACATTACCAAGATCAGAAGAGTACCCCATCGGCCATGAAACGGTTGAAAGAGAAAAAACGAAATATACGCATTTTAGCCGCTCTCTCAATCACCCCTTTTTCGTCTCGCACGCGCAGCTCTCAGTAGAGCAACAACAGGAAGACTGAAAAGCCCGGCCAATCAGTTGAAAGGCGTCGCCGATGCCGCTGATGACGTCCGAGATCACCGCAAAGAGATCCAGCTCTCTTTTTGATTGCAGAATGAGAGTGTCAGGAACCTTTACCAGCGCTTCCCATCCCATTTTGGCGGCGTATCCAGCCAATAGCAGTGGCTCATTTTCAAACATCTGCTTCACCTCTTCGACTGCCGACACCATTGTTATGGTTCCAGATTTTTCAACCGTTGCCTGACATGCCATTCTTGTTCCCTCTTTGACAAGGTTGTCAGACAAGAATGCTATCTCCTCCTCATTGAGGGGAGAGAGCAGCTCACCGCCTTCAAGTACCTTGACGTAACAGGTTTGGCATAAGGCGTTTCCACCGCAGAAATACCCTATATGCTCATGATTACTGCGGGCTATATCAAGCAGCCTGTCACCCACATTCGCCTCATACTGCTTATTATTGATCGTGATTTGCATGTTAAATAATGTTGTGTTATAAAATACAGGACTACTTTTGTCTTGTTAATAAGAACATCAAAGTTGCTTCAAAAGTTTTATTATTTCTGAAAAAAATTCTTTTGAAATGCCATGTCGGCTTACAGTACCACAAGAAAAAGGGGGAGAGTGGCCGTTTTCTTTGCTACCGACATGTCGCCCCTCCGGGGCTTGAAGTTACGCCATCTGCGTTTTCGACTCCTCTTCAATTTTTTTCAATAACTCACTGTACAGCTCAATCAGCTTTGCAGGTGTCGTGTCGCTGCCTGAAGGGTGGTGCAGTGCCAGTTTTATCTTCTTTTCAATTTTGAATCCCGGTTTGTATTTCTGCATCCATGGCTCCTGGACTGCTACAAAAAGGTACTGCAGAAACTCCCGGTTGGCAAGATGTTCGTTGTCCTGATCAGGAAGAAAGAGGGTTATGCCCTGAAGCTGGATGTCGATCTTTTCGAGACCGAGAGCGGTGCCGGTGAGCTTGAGCTTTGCCAGCAGCAGCAGGTTTGACACCTCCTCAGGCAGTGCACCGAACCGGTCCCTGAGTTCAGTGGCAATGGCATTGAGGTGATTCTCCGACGGCGCCTTGGAGATTTTGTCATAAAAGGCAAACCGCTCATGAATTGCCGTGAGATAGTAGTCCGGGATGAGCGCATCAAAAAAGAAGACCAGGTCGCAAGGCTTCTGCTGCCGGGCAAGTTTGGCGCCTTCGTCAGTAAACATGTGGCTGAACTCGGTTGATTTCAGCTCGGCAACAGTCTCTTCAAGCATTTTCTGGTAGAGATCGAAACCAAGCTCATGGATATATCCCGACTGCTCCGCTCCAAGCAGATTACCCGCGCCTCGAATATCAAGGTCGCGCAGGGCGATGTTGAACCCTGAACCAAGCTCCGTAAAGCTTTCAATAACGGCCAGCCGCTGCCGGGCCTCCTGTTTCAGGCTCTTCAGCGGCGGCGTGACCAGATAACAGTAGGCCTTCCGCTCGCTTCGTCCCACCCTGCCGCGCAACTGGTAGAGGTCGGAGAGACCGAACATGTCGGCCCGGTTGATAATGATGGTATTGGCATTGGAGATGTCGAGCCCCGAGCCGATAATGGTGGTGGAGATGAGCACGTCAACCTCCTTCTGCATAAAATCCATCATGATCTTTTCAAGCTCTTTGGCAGGCAGTTGACCATGAGCAAAGACAATCCGCGCAGAGGGAACAAGCTCCCGGAGTGTTTTCAGCACATCATCAAGCGCTGAAATACGATTGTGCAGGAAAAAGACCTGACCCTCCCGCTTGACCTCTCTCAAAATTGCCGACTGAATCAGTACCGGATCATAATCGGTAATGACGGTCTCCACCGGCTGACGGTTTTTGGGCGGTGTTGAAACAATAGAGAGATCTCTGGCGCCAAGCATTGAAAATTGCAGGGTTCTTGGTATGGGTGTGGCCGACATGGTGAGGGTGTCAACGCCGGGAAACTGTTCGCGCAGCTTCTCCTTGACCTCAACGCCGAAGTGCTGCTCTTCATCAATCACAAGCAGGCCGAGATCCTTGAAAAGAACATCCTTCGAAACCAGCCGATGGGTGCCGATAACAATATCAATTTGCCCCCGCTCTATTTTTTTCAGTATCTCCTGCTGATCCTTGCGACTCACAAAACGGCTGAGCACCGCTATCGAAATCGGGAAATTCTCAAATCTTCTGGTAAATGACTCCGCATGCTGGTGGGCAAGAATGGTTGTCGGGGTCAGAACGGCAACCTGTTTCTGAGACTCCACCGCCTTGAAGGCCGCCCTCATGGCAATTTCGGTCTTTCCGAAACCGGCATCACCGCAGATCAGGCGATCCATCGGGTGCGGCTCCTCCATATC
>JBAXBW010000034.1:0-16706 GCA_037141805.1 Chlorobiaceae bacterium
CATCAGTACGCATTCACTTATGATATTCCTGTTGCCAAAGGGAATTTTTTTGAGAAATACACGTTGCTGAATTTTGCGCCTGCTCGCTACAACGCAGGGCTTCACTGGAGTCACTTCAATCAACCGATTTTTCCACCGGTTATTCCTGAGACACTGTATGCCCGTAAAGCAGTGACAGCGGTCAACGAAAAAGTCCTTGTTTATCTTCCTTTTGAAGAAGTAGACGATATTGTGGCCTTTTTAACTCCATTTGACGGCTGTGAATTTTTTATTTATGGAAAGGTGCAGGACAATCGTGATGCTGGGCATTTGCATTTCAGGGCTTATTCCCGTGAAGGATTTCTCAGTGATCTTGCTGAGAGCAACGGTGTTGTTTGCAATGCGGGATTTGAGCTTCCTGGTGAGGCGCTGCATCTTGGAAAGAAGCTGTTGCTCAGGCCTCTTGACGGCCAGATTGAGCAACAATCGAACGCGCTTGGAATGGTAGAGCTTGGGTACGGCATGGCAATGGATTGGCTTGACGAATCCATTTTGGCTGACTGGCTTCAGCAACCCTGCCGTGAGCCGCTGCGTTATGCCAGAACGGTGAATTACATTGCTGAATGGATAGGCTGCGGTCAATGGGATGAGCTGTCGAAATACACTAGCGCAGCCTGGGCAGAAAAATCTTAACCCTTATTCTATAATGAAGTTCAGAGAACTCGTAATGACCAGCCGGAGTTACCGGAGATTTGATGGTAACTATCCGGTTACAGAAGATACGGTGCGGGAGCTTGTTGAGCTGGCATGCTATGTTCCCTCTGCCAGAAATCTTCAGCCACTGAAATATATTGCGGTTTGTGAGCCAGCAACGGTTGCGGCTCTCTATCCCTCTCTTTTCTGGGCAGGCTATCTGGCTGATTGGCCAGGGCCGGTTGAAGGAGAGCGTCCACCCGCTTTTATTGTTATGCTTGGTGATTCAGGAATCACCAAAGATTTTGCCTGCGACAGTGGTATTGCTGCTCAGACTATTCTTCTTGGTGCAACGGCGCTGGGTCTTGGTGGTTGTATTATTGGCGCTTTTCAGAGAAAAAAAATTCGTGAATTGCTGAAAATCCCGGACTCATTTTCGCCTCTGATGGTTATTGCAATCGGGAAACCCGTCGAAACGGTTGTTATTGACCAGATGGGGAATAGTGATTCAGTTCGTTATTTTCGGGATGCGAACGGCATTCATCATGTGCCGAAAAGAACTCTTGAAGACATTCTTCTGAAGTTTCATTAACGGGTATAGTGTGCTTCGTGGTATGATCCGTATTGAAGAATTGTTCCCCTATCACAAGAAACTCGGTGCAGTTGAAATTGCTCATGAGGAGTGTATGGAACAACTTGATCGTGCATTGCAGAAAAAGATTGTTTTTCTCCAAGCAGGGGAAAAATGATACCTTAAAAGATTATGTTTTTTTCTATCCCGAAGAGGGGGCGCTTTTCGGATTATTGAGCTTTAACAGGGGGATTTTTTATGTTGTCGAGGGACTTAACGGAAGACCAGTCACAGACCAGAGTTATCATTTATTCAGGAAAGGGGGGAACCGGCAAAACAACAATTTCATCATCTACTGCGGTTGCTCTTGCGCGGCAGAACAAGAAAGTGCTGATCATGTCCTCCGATCCGGCTCATTCGCTTTCTGATGTTTTTAATACCCGGATAAGCCGGAATGATCCTCAGAAGATTGAGGGGAATCTGTATGGTCTGGAAGTTGACACGATTTACGAGCTGAAAAAGAACATGTCCGGCTTTCAGAAGTTTGTCTCCACCTCTTACAAGAATAAAGGGATTGAAAGTGGCATGGCTTCCGAGTTGACCACCCAGCCCGGCCTTGACGAGATTTTTGCCTTAAGTCGCCTGCTTGATGAGGCGCAGTCAGGCAAATGGGATGCTGTTGTGCTTGACACCTCTCCGACAGGAAACACACTTCGTCTGCTCGCCTATCCCGAGATCATTATCGGTGGCAATATGGGCAAGCAGTTTTTCAAGCTCTACAAGAGTATGTCTTCGCTGGCTCGGCCGTTGAATGGAAAATCAATTCCCGATGATGAGTTCTTTAATGAGATCAATGTGCTTCTCAAGCAGATGGAAGATATCAACAAGTTCATTCTCAGTCCAGAGGTTACCTTCCGACTGGTCTTGAACCCCGAGAAGCTCTCCATCCTTGAAACAAAGCGGGCATACACTTTTGTGCATCTTTACGGGATCAATGTTGATGGTATTGTGATCAACAAGATTCTTCCCACCTCAAAAACTGTTGGCGAGTATTTTGAATTCTGGGCAGACCTGCACAGCAAATATCTGCTTGAGATCGATCAGTCTTTTTATCCAACCCCGGTTTTCCGCTGTCAATTGCAGAGAACCGAACCGATAGGTACCGATGCCCTCCATGAGATCAGTAAACTGGTCTTTGGGGATCAGGAACCGGACAAGATTTTTTATTCCGGAAAGAATTTCTGGATTGAAAGCAAGAAAAACGCAGTATTGGAAGACCATCGTGAAGTTCTCTGCATCAAGATACCTTTTCTTCAGGATGCTGAAGAGGTGATTGTTGACCGGATGGGTACAGATATTGTCGTTACTGTTGACAGAGCCCAGAGGATCATAACTCTTCCAAGAGCGTTGTACAGTCTTGAAATGGAAAAGTATCTCTGTGAGGATAATCTTCTTCGGGTGGTGTTCAGGGAGATCCCTGTCGAAAAGGAGGAGTTGGAGTTGAGTGTGAATAAAAATATGCTCGACAAGCTCCGTTCAATGAGGCGATTGAAGATATAAAATACGTCTGTAACGCATCAGAAAAGAAAATTTAAGGGGAAAGAGTTTAGGTTTTCAACGGAATCTTGTATCTTGGACGTTTAAAGTGTCGAGTTAACGGGAATTTACCCCAATCTTTGTTAAAGAATCAGCTTATATCATGTCCGAGAAAGCGCACTATGGTTTGTTGAAAGGGAAAAAGGGAATCGTGTTCGGCCCGCTTGATGAAAGCAGTATTGGCTGGCAGATAGCGCTTCACGCCTACAGGGAAGGCGCAGAGATTGCCATATCAAACGTTGCGGCCGCGTTGCGTTTCGGAAATATCGAAGAGCTCTCGGTACTGTGCGGTAACGCTCCGATGATTGTTTGCGATGCATCCAAAAATGAGGATGTCGATAACTGTTTCAAGGAGCTGAAGGAAAAAATCGGTTCAGTTGATTTTATTGTTCATTCCATCGGAATGTCACAGAATATTCGCAAACAGTTGCCTTATGAAGATCTCAACTACGAATGGTTTATAAAAACTCTTGATGTTTCTGCATTGTCGCTCCACAGACTTGTCTCTTATGCGTTGAAAAATGAGGCGATTAATCCAGGAGGAAGCATTCTCGCCCTGTCGTATATCGCTTCCCAGAGAAATTATTGGACCTACTCTGATATGGGAGATGCGAAATCACTGCTTGAATCGATTGTACGCAGTTATGGCCCCCGGCTTGCCAGGCAAGCTATCCGTATCAATACCATTTCACAAAGCCCAACCTATACCAAGGCTGGAAGTGGCATTCCCGGGTTCGAGAAAATGTTTGAATACAGCGATCTCATGTCTCCTCTCGGAAATGCTTCGGCTGAGGAGTGTGCTGAATATACCATGACTATTCTCAGTGACCTCTCTCGCAAGGTCACCATGCAGAACCTTTTCCATGACGGTGGTTATAGTTCAATGGGGGCTACCATTCCCATGATCAAGCTTGCCCATGAGGTACTCAACGATAGTGAGCTTGCAGAGCGGGTGGGTCTTGATGAGGTTATGCCTTCCTGATTGATTTTTCCGGGGCGCAACGCTGTCGCCTGCACCCGATTGTTCTTGAACAGAGCGGAACAGCTCTCTCCATAATCAGCCTCGGGTGCCACAATCATCAGAGGCTGCTGTGTTGAGGCCCCTGCATTTATTCAGCGCAGGCTATCACATTATTATATTTTGTTTTACCCGTTAACGGGCTTTGCCTGTTTTTGTGTGATTTCCTGAACGCTGCTTTTTAGTGTGTCGTTATTCAAATTTTTTTAATACATAAAACGAAAATTGAGATGGCAGAAACAGCAAAAATTATTTATACCAAAATTGATGAGGCACCTGCTCTCGCGACTTACTCTCTCCTTCCTGTTCTTAAGGCCTATGCAAAGGGTACGGGAGTTGATTTTGAGCCTAAGGACATCTCTCTTGCAGGAAGAATTCTTGCAAACTTCCCTGAAAATCTGACGGAAAGCCAGAAAATACCTGATTATCTGGCTGAACTCGGTGCACTTGCATTGACACCCGAAGCAAATATCATCAAACTGCCGAATATCAGCGCATCAATTCCTCAGTTGCGAGCCGCTATCAAGGAGCTCCAGGAGCATGGTTATATTGTTCCCGATTACCCTGAAGCGCCTGCAAATGAAGCAGAAAAAGAGCTTCAGACAAGGTTTGCAAAGGTGCTCGGAAGCGCTGTAAACCCGGTGTTGCGTGAGGGAAATTCCGATCGTCGGGCACCGCTTTCGGTAAAAGCGTTTGCCAAAAAGAATCCTCATAAAATGGGTGCATGGAGCGGGGACTCAAAATCACATGTTGCTTTTATGAGCGCCGGTGATTTCTATGGCAGCGAAAAATCAGTGACTCTTGAAGAAGCTGCAACGGTAAAAATCGAGTTTGTTGACGGAGAAGGCGAGACAACGATACTGAAAGATAAAACTCCATTACTTGCTGGTGAAATTATTGACACCTCGGTCATGAATGTTCGTTCACTTCGCAGGTTTTTTGAAGATCAGATTGCCGATGCAAAGGCAACCGGCGTGCTGTTGTCGCTGCACCTCAAGGCAACCATGATGAAGGTCTCCGATCCGATTATGTTTGGTCATGCCGTCACCGTTTTCTACAAGGATGTTTTCGAAAAACATGCAGCCACCATCAAGGAACTTGGTGTGAACGTCAATAACGGGCTTGGTGACCTCTATGCTAAAATCCAGAATCTGCCGGAAGCAAAAAGAGCTGAAATTGAAGCAGATATTCTGGCAGTATACGCTACCCGTCCAGCTTTGGCGATGGTTGATTCCGACAAGGGGATCACCAACCTCCATGTGCCTAACGACATTATTGTTGATGCCTCCATGCCAGTTGTGGTGCGCGATTCAGGGAAAATGTGGGGGTCTGATGGCAAGCTTCATGATACCAAGGCCATGATTCCTGACCGTTGTTATGCAACCATGTACCAGGCGATCATTCAAGATTGTCAACAGCATGGCGCGTTTAATCCTGCCACGATCGGAAGTGTTCCAAATGTCGGGCTTATGGCCCAGCAGGCTGAAGAGTATGGTTCACACAACAAGACCTTCACCGCACCGGCCAATGGCACCATCCGTGTAGTTGATACTGCCGGGAAGACATTGCTCGAACAGCAGGTAGAGACAGGTGATATTTTCAGAATGTGCCAGGCAAAGGATGCTCCTGTTCGTGACTGGGTTAAACTTGCCGTCAACCGGGCACGCATTACCAGTGCTCCGGCAATTTTCTGGCTTGACAGCAAAAGGGCGCATGATGCAGAGATCATCAAAAAAGTGACCAAATATCTGAAAGAGCATGATACCACGGGTCTGGATATCCGTATTCTCACCCCGGTCGAGGCCATGAATTTCTCTCTGGAGAGAATCAGGGCAGGCAAGGATACCATCTCTGTCACGGGTAACGTGCTTCGTGACTATCTCACCGATCTTTTTCCGATTATTGAACTTGGCACCAGCGCCAAGATGCTGTCAGTTGTGCCGCTTATGAATGGTGGTGGTCTGTTTGAAACCGGAGCAGGTGGTTCAGCTCCGAAACATGTTCAGCAGTTCCAGAAAGAGGGCTACCTGAGATGGGATTCTCTCGGAGAGTTTTCAGCGATTGCCGCTTCGCTTGATCATCTTTCCCGTGTGTTCAAAAATGACAAAGCTGCGGTTCTTGCCGAGACTCTCGATCAGGCGATTGGAAAGTTTCTCGATAATGACAAGTCCCCTGCCCGAAAAGTTGGTCAGATTGACAACCGTGGAAGCCATTTCTACCTTGCTCTCTACTGGGCACAGGCGCTTGCTGCCCAGAACAAGGATCAGGAGTTGCAGGCCCGTTTTGCCAAAGTTGCAAAGCAGCTTGGTGACAATGAGGTAAAAATCAATGAGGAGCTAATTACTGCGCAGGGAAAACCGGTTGATATGGGTGGTTATTATAACCCGGATGAAGCATTGACGACGAAAGCAATGCGTCCCAGTGCAACGCTCAATGCGATCATTGACGCACTTTGAGGATATAATTTATTCGATTTCACCAAAGCCTGGACATTGTTTCAGGCTTTGGTGTTTTTCTCCGTTCTCTTTTGATTGCTCTGTTGAAATGGAAAATAAAGGGCGGTTTATGCTGCCATGAGACCTGGCAAACAAGATTGCACATTGTGCGATGCAATGTGTACATTCCTCACAGTCAGTTTCAAGTAACACAATACGTTAAGGAAATGGTATGGCACAGAAAACCCTGAACGTCATGTTCATCGGCGATGTTGTTGGTACTCCGGGTCTGCAGATGGTGGAGCGGATGCTGAAAAGTTTTATCAGCAAGTATCATGTTGATTTTGTGATCTGTAACGGAGAAAATGCCCATCATGGCAAGGGGTTGAGTCTTGAGGCGCTGAACCAGCTCCTTGAGGCAGGAGTTAATGTGGTGACAGGCGGAAATCATACCTGGAGCAATTTCAATTTTTTTGATACACTGAAAACACATCCACAGGTCTTGCGTCCGCTGAATTATCCAAAGGGAACGTATGGCAAGGGGTACGGAATCTACAAGCTGCCGAATGGACTGGGTGACATTGCTGTGGTTAATCTGCAGGGCAGAACCTTCATGTACTCAATCGACTGCCCTTTCCGGACGGCAGACTGGGTGATCAAGCAGATTAAAGAGCAGGGAAAAGAGAAGGTGCGGCATATTTTTGTGGACATTCATGCTGAGGCAACGGCGGAGAAGATAGCGCTTGGATGGTATCTTGACGGCAGAGTATCAGCCGTTATCGGGACGCATACCCATGTGCCGACAGCGGATGAGCGTATTCTGCCTAAGGGGACTGGTTACTGCACTGACGCAGGCATGACCGGGCCTCACCAGTCAGTTATCGGCATGCAGATCAAATCGGCAACCGACAGGATGCTTTATCAGACACCACACAAATATGAATGTGCCGAGGATGATGTTCATTTCTCCGGGGTGCTCCTGTCGCTGGATGTGTCAAGCGGAAAAACGGTGGGTATAAACAGAATATTTTACCCGGAGTTTGATCGCGGAGTAGTGCAGGGATAACGGACAATAATTAATACCAACCCTCGCAGGGACTTGCCATGGCAAGTCCCTGCATGTGCGGGGGCTTTAAAAAATCTTCTTTTACCGTAATCCCTGCTCGAATTCCTCCGCAATGATAACATCTTCTTCGCTGCCGATATAGAGCGGTGTCCGCTGATGAAGTTCAAGTGGCTGAATATCAAGAATACGATCTCTGCCATTGGTGGCGCGGCCTCCAGCCTGTTCGCAGATGAAGGCAAGCGGATTGGCTTCATACATGAGGCGGAGCTTTCCTGTAGCGTGTTTTGTGGTCGGAGGATAGACAAAGACACCGCCAGTCATCAGATTACGGTGGAAATCAGCGACAAGCGATCCAATGTAACGGGTACTGTAAGGACGGTTTGTTGCCGGGTCTTCCTCTTTGATATAGTCGAGATATTTCCTGGTACCCTCGTTGAACTGTGCGTAAGAGCCTTCGTTGATCGAGTAATACTTGCCTGTTTTTGGCGTGACGATATTCTCGTGTGAAAGAAGAAACTCTCCAATGGTAGGATCGTAGGTAAAACCGTGTACACCGTGGCCGGTGGTATAAACCATGACTACTGAGGAACCGTAGATGACATAACCGGCGGCGACCTGCTCGTAACCATGCTGCAGGCAGTCGCTGAGGCTTGCCTGGCCAGGATCGTCGCCCTTGAGCTTGTAGATCGAGAAGATGGTGCCGACGCTGACATTCACATCGATGTTTGAGGAGCCATCAAGGGGATCAAAGAGGAGTGCATAGTTGCCGGTCTCGTTTTTCGGCGGGATAATGATACCTTCATTTTCTTCGGAGCCCATGATCGCAAACCGACCGTGCTGGCCGATAGCATTGATGATTTTTTCATTGGCGAACAGATCAAGTTTTTTAACCTCTTCACCCTGAACATTGGTGCTTCCCGTAAAACCGAGAATGTCGACCAGCCCTGCACGGACAACTTCTCTCCTGACCAGCTTTGCGGCAAAGGCAACGTCGTTGAGAAGGTCGGTAAGTTCGCCATGTGCTTCCGGGAAAAATTTCTGCTGTTCAAGAATGTGGCGTTCAATGGTAATCAAATTGCTCATGCTTTTCCGATAGTTAGTGTGTTGAGTGACGTGATGGATTCAGTGTAAACATCGAACCCAAATGTAAGAAATATTCACTCTATCTTTCACAACCGGAAAGCTGCTGAGGGGAGTTTAAATGTTTTTTGTCACAAAATGGTTTTGTGTTCCCTACATTGACAGTTTTCAATCCCGGTTAAATATTCATGAAACGATTCCGCTGGAATTTACTCTCTCCTGATGAACAGATTGTTCTTGCTCTTTCGGAGGCAATCAATGTCAGTATGCCTGTGGCAAGAGCCTTGTGCAACCGTGGCATCTCATCTTTTGAAGCAGCAAGGGATTATTTTCGTTCGACAATCAACAATCTTCCCTCACCGTTTCTTCTCCAGGATATGGAACGGGCTGTTGAACGGGTATTGCATGCAATCAGGGAGCATCAAAAAATAATGCTTTATGGCGATTATGATGTTGACGGCACCACGGGCACAGCGATGCTTCTGCTTTTTTTGAAAGAGCTTGGCGGGAAGGTCTCCTATTACATCAATGATCGTTTTGTGGAGGGGTATGGTCTCTCGACGGAAGGCATCGATTCGGCTGTTGAGAGGAACGTCGACCTTGTCATTACGGTTGATTGTGGAATAAAAGAGCGTGATGCGATAACTCGATGCGCTGAATTTGGTATTGATGTGATTGTTTGTGATCATCATGAGTCTGATGAGCTTCCACCTGCCTATGCGATTTTAAATCCAAAGGTTCCGGGTTCTGCCTATCCATTCAGGGAATTATGCGGATGCGGTGTGGCGTTCAAGTTTATTCAGGCAATAGGTGAGCATCTCAATGCCGAACCGGAGAGCTGGCAGCAATATCTTGATTTTGTTGCTCTTGCCACAGCCGCCGATATGGTCTCTCTTGAGGGAGAAAATCGCGCGCTGGTTCGTGAGGGAATTCAGCGAATGCGAACCAAACCAAGAGTTAATATCCAGGCGATGTTTTCTCTCATGAAGGTTCTCCCGGCAGAATTCGGCATGTTCAATATCGCATTCGGTATTGCTCCCCGTATTAATGCGGCGGGCAGAATGCACTCAGCCCACCTTGCTCTTGACTGGCTGCTTTCAGATTCACCTGCTGATGCCCGTTCTTATGCTGAGGAGCTTGATCATATCAATGTGCAGCGACGGGAACTCGACGCTGATATTATGGTGAAAGCGGAAAAGATGCTTGATAATCATTTTGCCTCCTGGTGTTCTTCGATTGTACTGTATGATGAGTCGTGGCATCTTGGAGTTCTTGGTATTGTTGCGTCAAAAATGATTGAAAAACATTATCTGCCGACGGTCATTCTTGGTGGTATGAACGGGCTTATCCGGGGTTCAGTAAGGAGTGTTGAAGGGCTCGATATCCACGTGGTACTGCAGCAGTGCAGCGAATATCTCGACCAATTCGGCGGTCATCATCAGGCAGCAGGCCTTACTCTTCGTCCGGAAAACTTTGCGGGATTCCGTAAAAAATTCGACGAAGTCTGTACGGATCTTCTTTCAATGACACAACGTCAAAAGGAGCTTGTTGTTGATTCAAAACTTGCCCTTGAGGAGATCACCGCTAATTTTATCAACGTACTCGAACAGTTTGCTCCGTTTGGTCATGGTAACCCGGAGCCGCTTTTTCTGTCAGAAGCTCTTGTTTTGTTCGGTCAGCCAAAACTTCTGAAAGAGAGGCATGTAAAGTTTACAGTCAGGGATAAAAATGGAAGAACCTTCGATGTTATTGGTTTTAATCGTCCGGATATTCATGCAGAGCTTCTGTCGGTTGCGCGACCAGTATTTACCATGGTCTACTCAGTTGAAAAAAGGATGTGGAATAACAGGGAGCAGTGGCAGATAAAGCTGAAAGATCTTCAACTTGATAAATATCCCTGACTTTCCGGCCCACTTTTTTCGTGGCGGATTTTTGTCAGCACACCAGCCAGTGATGAAAGAGCGGAAATACCGAAAAAGATGAGCGACAGCGCCACACCAGCATTGGTTTCAAGTTGTATAAAGTTAAGAAGATAATAGAAGGTTACCTCTCTGGCCCCGGCACCTCCAATGGTAATTGGCAGAATGGTGGCCACCGTTGACATCAGGAAGATTGCCAGATAGTCGATATGGTTGGCTTGCAGTGAGATTGCCTGGAGAATGAAGAATGCCGATATGACCTGTGCGATCTGTACCAGCAGCGATTCGAGAGCTGTGATGGTAAACACTCCGATGAACTGTTTGTAGAAAAGTTTGTTCAGAAGCAGCGCCAGAGGGTAGCTTGCGGCAAGCAAGAGCCATGCATAGGGAACCATTTGGGGAAGTTTCAAGGCAAAAGTGCTTGGTAGCAGCAGTATGACGGAGAGAAACACAAGGGCAAAAATCCCGCAGATCCTGTCCCACAAGACGGCGTGAAAGACATTGATCATCTTCATGCCGTGGTTTTTCTGCAGGACGTAGATTTTGTAGCCATCACCGCCAATACCTCCCGGAAGAAAAAGATTATAGAACATTCCGAGATAGTAAAGCTTCAGGTTGTACAGGGCGGAAAGCTCAATGCCGATCGCCTTGAAAAAACGATTCAGGCGCACCGCATTGAAAAGCTTGGAGATATTGAAAAAAAAGAGGGAGAGCAGAAGATACCAGAGGTTTGCATGCCGGATGATACCGAAAAGTTTGGCAACATCGGTTTTTCTCAGTACCAGATAAAGGGCCAGAGCAGTGACAAGAAGCTGGAGCAGAGGTTTGAGCAGCTTTTTCAGGTAGAATTTACTCTTTCCCGACAATCTTTTTGATGATATAGGGTTTTTTGTTCTGTGACTCGTAATAGGTGCGCATGATAAATTCAGCAATGAAGCCGGTCGTGATCAACTGAATGCCGATAAAGGTCATGATAATTCCCAGAGAAAGCAACGGGCGGCCCCCGATTTTCTCGCCCAGAATTTTGAGAGCAAGCAGGTAAAAATTCAGGGCCATGCCAATAAAAAGGGAGAGAAAGCCAAGGGTGCCGAAAAGATGCATCGGTTTTTGGCTGTATTTCTGGAAAAAAAGCATGAACAGCAGGTCACTCAGCACTTTAAAGGTGCGCCCGATGCCATACTTCGATATGCCGAACTTTCGCGGGTGATGCCGGACATCAACCTCTTCCATTTTTGCCCCGTACAGTTGCACAAGCACCGGTATAAAGCGGTGCAGCTCACCATAGAGGCCAAGATTTTTGGCCACATCCTTTTTAAAGACCTTCAGGGTACATCCATAGTCACGGATATGCACATTGGTCAGGTTCCTTATCATCGCATTGGCTATCTTGCTGGGAATTTTCCGCAGAATCATCCCGTCCTGACGTCCTGCCCTCCGTCCTGCGACAACATCAAGATCGTGGTCATAAAGGTATTGCATCATCATCGGAATATCCGATGGATCATTTTGCAGATCTCCATCCATCGTAGCGATCAGCTCGCCACGCGCATGATCGATGCCAGCGGCCATTGCGGTTGTCTGCCCGTAATTCTTGTTCAGCACAACGAGATGTGCATTATCGTGAGCATATTTTTGGATTTCAGCAACAGTGCCGTCGGTAGAGCCGTCGTCAACCAAAACAATCTCATGCTCAACAGCAGCAAGTGAGAGTGCGAGAGCAGCAAACAGGGGTTTGATGTTCTCAGTTTCATTCATGACAGGTATGACGACCGAAAGCTTCATGATATTTTCATTGCCTTAGTTTTGCCATCACAATGCCGTATTTGCTGTAGAGCACGGTTGGATGTTGAAGTTGATCAAGTTGTTTGACCGTTGTCAGAACAACCTCGCCCGGTTCAGGGCTCCGTTTTTCAACAAAAGACTCCGAATATACTAAAAAAGAGGGGTTATAGCTTTCCCACATGACGATATTATAGCCCTCTTTTTTAGCCAGAAGAGCCGCTTCTTTTACCGGTTCCTGGAGAAGTTTTCCTGCAAGAGGCATAAGGTAAAAATTGATAAGAACAGAAAAGACAACGCCTGAGGCAATAAGCTTTCCGGCAGGGGGCAAGTGAGGTAAAAATTGAATGACAGTGACTGCGATAATGGCGGTAATAACCACGAACAGATACGTTGCCCCCATGAGTTCTGTTGCACCGGCAAGAAGTGCCTGTATATAGCCATCATTAATGTCGACCAAAGCTCTTTCAAGGAACAGGGGAAGAGAGGCAAGCCCGGCAAGCAGAAGCAACGGCCACAGTGCAAAACGCCAGGGCTGGCTGCTTAACGGCAGAGCCCTGGCCATAAGAATAAAAAGAGGGGTATAGCCGTAGATGATGTAGTGCGGCAGTTTTGTGCCGGAAAGAGAGAAAAAGAGAAAGACAAAACCAAACCAGATGAAAAGAAAACGGTTAGTTCTGTCAGAAAGCAGAGCCTTTGCTCTGAACAAAACCGTAAAGAAAAGGCCGGTAAAAGGCATCAGCCCAAGAATAATGACTGGAAGGTAATAGAACAAGGAGCCTGAGTGCCCCTCAAAAGAAGTGCTGAAGCGGCTGATATTATGTTTAAAGAAAAACCCGTTGATAAAAGCCATGCCCTGATCACGGTACTCAAGCAGATACCAGGGAAGGGCAATGGCCAGAAATAGTATAATTCCTGAAGGAGAGAGAACCATTCCAAGCCACTTTTTCAATGTTCTTTCTTGCAGGGAGAACAAAAAGGTGACTGCAAACGGAATAACAAGTGCTATCGGTCCTTTGGTGAGCATACCAAACCCCGCTGCGGCAAAGGCAAGATGGAGCGCCTGCTTTGAGCCGCTCTTGTAATGGTGGAGTAGTGCAAACATGGTGATGGCAAGAAAGAAATTCAAAACCCCGTCGGCTATGGCAGCTTTTGCAATAACAATCACCTGCAGTGACAGCACCATCATCGCTGCTGCCAGAAAGGCCTGACGACTGCCCGACTCTTTGCGCACAAACAGAAAAATCGATGTGGCCCAGGCGGTTCCCGCAAGCGCCGAAGGGAGCCGGAAGGCAAACTCGTTGAGTCCGAAAAGTCTGACCGCAGCGAGTTGCAGCCAGTAAATCAGTATCGGTTTATCAAATCGGGGAGTGCCGTTCAGGTAGGTGGTCAGATAATTTTTACTGATGATCATCTCCCTTGTTGCCTCACTGAATGCTCCTTCATCGACATCAAAGAGTGGCGCAGCTCCCAAGGCTGCAAAAAAACTGACCAGAATCAGGATGGCCAGCGCTGCCGGAAGCCATACGGGTTCAGATTTTGTTTTGTTCAAAGGCATCTAATTTCAATTTAAAAAAGTGGTTATAGAGAAGGACTGTGGATAGCAAGCCCAGAAAAGAACCGGCGATGACATCGCTGATGTAGTGCTGGGAGAGAACAATACGACTGAAGGCGATCAATAGAGCGGCAAAAAAAGCGGCAAATCGCCAGCTCGGGTAAAGCGTGGAAACAAACATGGCGACACTGAACGCCGTTGCTGAATGACCTGAGGGGAAGGATGTCCATGCGTATTCCCAATGGAAAAAGTCAAAGCCGAAAAGCTGCTCATTGAAATAGAGTTTTGGTCGTGCTCTGCCTCCAATATATTTTATAAGGTCTGCGGTTAATCCTGATGTCGCCACAGAAGAGAAGAGAAAGAGTCCCGAATATGCCGTGGATGATTTTTTTTTCCTGAAAACCACAAAAAGCAAAAGACCTCCCATGAGGTAGTAGAGTGAGTCACCAAAAAGCGTTATCTTCTCGAAGAGCTGATAGACCCAGTTTTTTTCGAGTGAGTGGAACCATAACGCAGTTTGAATATCCATAAAGGCGTAGCTGAGAATGCAGAGGCAGGCTATTGTTATGAAGGCCATTCCCCGCTGAAAAGTGCTGGTCATGAGGTATCGTTAATTATGATTGCTAATTAATAGGAAAATACATTAAATTCGGGTGTTGAGGTGTCGTTATTATCTTGTCAGACCATCGACGGCTTTTGGAAGATAAGGGTAGTGTTTCGTAGACAAGCAGAGAGGACGGCTGAAATTTTTTTACGTTGCTATAAAATTATTAAAAGGATGCCATATATGTTATTGCGTTTTGAAAAACAGATAATAATTACAACCGGGCTGTTGCAGCGACTCAGAACGTGTTTTATGGTTTTTTTCTTTGTAATTATATCTGGAGTGAACATGGCTGCTGCGCAACAGAGCCCATCCAGAGTCACTCACTCTTCTGTTATAAAAAATACGCACGGAACTCTCATCGCAAGTGATACTCCGGTTGAAGGCGCAAAACTGGTAACCGTCGGAATTTATGGTATCAACATCTATAATATGGATATGAGATCGAATACCTATCATATGACTGCATATCTATGGATGAGATGGACAGGTGATTTTGATCCTGTCGAATCACTTGATTTTGTAAATGGTGTGGAAGATTGGGGGTTGGTAAAAAAAGTTATCCTGAAAGAGCCTGAATTATTAAGCAATGGCGAAAAGTATCAGGTAATTCGTATCGATGGTGTTTTTTTTCAGCCGTTTAATCTGAAAAATTATCCTCTTGACAAGCAGGAATTATCGTTATACATGGAAAACTCTTCAGACACTTATGACAAGATATTTTATGTTCCTGATACAATATCTTCAGGTTACGATGCTGGTCTGATAGTTCCAGGTTGGAGAGTAAATGGTTTTACTTCAAAGAGTTTTATTCATGACTATGGTACTGATTTTGGTGAAACCGGTGTGGCCAAAGCGTCAAAATATTCTGTTGTCAAATTTGCATTCCATCTTGATCGTGAAGTCAATGTGTTTCTCCTGAAACTGTTTATTCCTTTGCTTATCGTTCTGATGACAAACTGGTTTTCATTGATATTAAAACCAACGTATATCGAAGTAAGAACGACGATGCCTGCGACTGCGTTGTTAACTCTGGTTTTTCTTCAGAAATCTGCAATGGACGCTATTCCTGAATGTCCGTCGCTGGTGTTAATGGACAAAATATACCTTCTTGCATATTTATGTATTGTTTTAACACTGCTTCAGATAATATGGGTTAATGTCTATATGGACAGAGAGTCTCCTGCAAGTATTCAGAGGATGATAAAAGTTGACAGAGTTAGTTTTATCGTTCAAATATCGTTGTTTGTTGTCGTTTTTGTTGGGTTAATGCTGGAAATTATCTATTCCTGACAGTTAGTCGGGTAAGTGGATTTTCTGTTTCGTATGTAATGCTGCCGGATACGTGATGTGTACAACGTCGCCACACAAATGGCATCCGGCACTTTTGGGGGCCCATTATAGCAGCCAATGAAGTTATGAGTGGCACAACACCAGGAGAAAGTTTGCACCATCATGATGCCGGTCATCACCACCATGAAACTGGTCATCACCATCATGACACTGGTCATCACCATCATGACACTGGTCATCACCATCATCATGTCTCCGGAAATATAAAGACTGCATTTTTTCTCAATGCAGGGTTTACTGTTGTTGAAATCGCAGGAGGAATTTTAACCGGCAGTACGGCTATTCTTGCTGACGCGGTTCATGACCTTGGTGATTCCTTTGCCCTTGCCCAGGCATGGTATTTTGAGAGAAAATCCGGTGAAGAGAGTAGTTCCCGGTACTCTTATGGCTATAAACGATTCTCTCTTCTTGGCGCACTCATCAGTACAGCGGTATTGCTGACCAGTTCGCTTTTTGTGCTTGCCAATGCCATCCCCCGGATTCTTGAGCCGCATCATCCCAATGCTGGCGGAATGATTCTTCTTGCTGTGGTCGGCGTTATGGTCAACGGCTTTGCCATGGCAAAGCTCTCAAAAGAGAGCGGCATGAATGCCAAAGTTGTTGCGCTGCACTTGCTGGAAGATGTGCTGGGATGGGTCGCGGTACTCGTTGTTGCCGTTGTTCTCTACTTCTGGGATGTTCCGGTGCTTGATCCTCTCCTTGCCATCATCATTACGCTCTATATTTTATCCGGTGTCGTAAAAAATCTGAAAGCAATGTTGCCGGTTTTTCTGCAAGCGGTGCCCGACAAGTTTGATCTTGATACTCTTACAAGGGAAATTGAGGGTTTGGAGCATATTCATGCGGTTCATCACGCCCATATCTGGTCACTTGACGGGGTGCATAATGTCTTCACCGCTCACCTTGAAGTGGATTCCCTGCTTGATGCTGAAGCCTACAGGCAACTCAAAGAGCTTATCAGAACGCTGGTCGACCGATACGGTCTGTACCACTCAACAGTGGAAATTGAATATCCCGGAGAAGCATGCAGGATTGCTCCACCCTGAGATTTTAGCCGA
>JBAXBW010000035.1:0-16282 GCA_037141805.1 Chlorobiaceae bacterium
CAAACGATGATTGACTGGAAGTGGCCGGAATATCGCCTTCCAACCTACATCAAAAGCCATGTGCATCAGGAGATCATGAACCGAAGCAAGGGTGAGTTTGCGCTTGTCCCGACCTTCCGTCTTCCTGTGCTGATTCACTCCCGTTCCGGCAATGCCAAATGGCTGGCCGAGATTGCGCATCGTAATCCAGTCTGGATGAACGCGTCAGACGCAAAGAGTCTCGGTTTTGAAGATGGTGATCTTATCAGGGTGAATACTGATATCGGCTTTTTCATTAACCGGGTATGGGTAACTGAAGGGATTCGTCCCGGCGTGGTTGCCTGTTCGCACCATATCGGTCGCTGGCGCCGCGAGCAGGACCCGGCGGCCAACCGTTGGGCAACCAACAGGGTGGAGATCAAGCGTGAAGGCGGCGGAAAATGGAAAATGCGTGTTGCTGAAAGCATTGAGCCCTATGAAAGCAGCGATCCCGATTCTTCCCGGATCTTCTGGTCTGATGGTGGTGTGCATCAGAACATTACCTTCCCGGTTCATCCCGATCCGATCAGCGGCATGCACTGCTGGCACCAAAAAGTGCGTATCGAAAAAGCGCATGAAGAGGATAGTTACGGTGACGTGTTTGTCGATACCGAGCGCTCCTTCCAGATATACAAGGAGTGGCTTGCCATGACAAGGCCTGCACCGGGGCCAGACGGTCTTCGTCGTCCTCTCTGGATGGGTCGTCCTTTCAGGCCGGATGAAAAGACTTACTACATTTCAAAAACTTGAGTGTGCATCTATGAATCAAAAAGTTTTTCCCGCGACAGGCACCTTTTTTTTGCTTACCATGCTGGTTTGGATGCTGCTGTTATTTCCAACAGCAGCTTCTGCCGCGCAATCTCAGCCCGCCGTACAGACCGCATGGTGGGTATGGGAGATTGCACTCTTCGTGTTCTGTTTTTTTCTTGGTATTGTTGCCGTTATTGGAGGGGTTGGAGGCGGGGTGCTCTTTGTTCCGATTGTAAGCAGCTTTTTTCCTTTTCACATTGACTTTGTCAGGGGAGCGGGACTTCTCGTGGCGCTTTCCGGGGCTCTTTCAGCAGGTTCGCCACTGCTTAAAAAGGGGCTAGCCAACCTCAAATTGGCACTCTCCATGGCCTTGATCGCCTCCATCAGTTCCATAGGCGGCGCTATGGTTGGGCTGGCGATGCCGGAAAATGTTGTACAGTTATCGCTTGGAGCGACTATCCTCGGTATTTCTGTGATCATGCTTCTTTCCAAAAATTCAGCATATCCTGATATATCCGAACCTGATACGCTTTCCAAAATATTGCATATCTATGGCATTTATTACGATGAGCAGCTTCAAAAAGATGTAAGTTGGCAGATCCATCGCACACCGATTGGCCTTCTTCTTTTTATTGTGATTGGATTCATGGCGGGCATGTTCGGGCTTGGTGCCGGGTGGGCCAATGTGCCGGTATTCAACCTTGTGCTTGGAGTTCCTTTGAGAGTTTCTGTAGCTACCAGTATTTTTGTCCTCTCAGTCAATGATACTGCTGCCGCATGGGTTTATCTGCACAAGGGAGCAGTGCTTCCCCTTATCGCAGTTCCATCTATTGCAGGCATGATGCTCGGCACTAAAATTGGTGCCAGACTGCTGACAAAGGTTCATACCCGTGTCGTCAGGCGACTTGTTATCGCGCTGTTGGCTGCAGCAGGATTGAGAGCTCTTTTAAAAGGATTCGGAATCTGACTATTATCACTATCATGAAAGAACAACTTCACGCAAGCAAGGTTCAGTTAACTTATGCCACAGTACTTTCCTGGACTTCGACCCTCGGAATAATTTTTATTGTGGCAGGTTATCTGGTCTATGTCTTTCAGTTACTCCCCACAGCAGTTACTCCTGCAGAGATAGCCATGCAGTGGCATCTTCGTGCGTCGGAATTCCACAAGGCTGTTCCGGTTCCTTCAGGATGGGACTGGGTTAGTCAATTAGGTCGGAGTGATGTTCTCAGCTACGCATCAATCGTCTATCTCTCATCGGTAACGATGATCTGTTTGGCGGTTATTATCCCTCTTTTTTTTAAGGAAAAAGATCGCATTTATACCATTATCACGATCCTGCAGGTACTGGTTCTTGTTTTTGCCGCAACAGGAATAATTTCTGGTGGTCATTGACCATCAAGAACCTGAGCCCACTGGTATAGTTATTGTTTTGCAAGAAAAGCAGAAAAAAAGAAAGCAAACATCCCGGCTATTATTATATTATTCAATAGTTATATAATCAGAAAGATATATAGCGGGTTCCTGCCAAAGCAAAGCCTGATACCGAAAACAGAGTCACATATTTCAGGAAAGCATAATCGAGAAAAATAACCATGTCTGATACAAAAAAACTTGCAATTATTGCATCCCAGGGAACACTTGACTGGGGATACCCTCCTTTCATTTTAGCGTCAACTGCCGCTGCGATGGATATGGAAGCGGTCATATTCTTTACCTTTTACGGTTTGCCATTGCTTAAAAAGGAACTTGATGCCAAAGTTTCTCCTCACAGCAATCCGGCAATGCCGATGAAAATGCCGTTTGGCAGTAAGGATTTTCAGTCAATTAACTGGCCGATTCCGAATGCCATTTCAGGTAACGTTCCCGGTTTCGACAACATGGCGACCATGTTGATGAAGGAGACATTCAAAAAGAAAGGAGTGGCCACTATTGAAGAACTCCGGAGCATGTGCCAGGAGTTCGGTGTTCGTTTCATTGCCTGCCAGATGACTATGGAGGTTTTTGGCTTTGAAAAGGAGGAATTCATTGATGGAGTTGAATATGGTGGAGCGGCAACCTTTCTTGAATATGCTGCTGATGCTGATATTTCACTCTTTATCTGACACAAAACTTCCCGGCTATGGTGAATTACAGAGAGCTTGTTCAGAACTGTTTATCTGATGTCAAGGAGATTATGCCGTGGGATCTCGTCGCACGTATAGAAGAGAATCCGTACCTGCTGATTGTTGATGTGCGTGAACCTTATGAATATGATGCTCTGCATATCAAAGGCTCGATTAATGTTCCAAGGGGTATTTTGGAATCTGCCTGTGAGTGGGATTACGAGGATACCATTCCTGAATTGGTGAAAGCCAGAGAACGGGAAATTGTCGTGGTTTGCCGTTCCGGTCACCGCAGTGTTCTTGCGGTGCATACCATGCAGTTGCTGGGCTATGAACATGCCTTCTCTCTACGTACAGGTCTGAGGGGGTGGAATGATTATGAGGAACCCCTCTGGGACAATGCAAGTGTAATGGTTGACCCGGCTGAAGCTGATAAATATTTTACCGTAAAGCTGAGGCCAGATCAGAAAACCCCGAAGGATTAGCTGGTGGCGAAATATTTAATAAAGTAGATACAAAAATAATCAGGAGATCTTAATGAGCGAGATGGTAAGTAATATGGAGCTGAATTGTGAAGGGTTAAATTGTCCTTTACCGATTCTGAAGACTAAAAAAGCGATTGATTCGCTCAACAGCGGCGAGATACTGAAAATGACAGCGACCGATCCCGGTTCCGTCAATGATATGGCATCATGGGCAAAGCGTACCGGTCATGAACTCGTTGCTCATACCGAGGCATCAAATGTTCACACCTTTTTTATCAGAAAGAAGTAAATTGTCGCGGGAGGAGAGAGGGCTGGCATATTTTGTTGTCTGGCCCTTTACCTGATTTTCTGTAGATGTATAAGTGGGTGGTTAACAACAGCCCTGGTTTTGTGAAGGCTGGAAGGAGAAAAGATGGATTCGGTACATTTGCCTCGTCTGATGATATCGGCGGCCCACAAAAGTGCAGGCAAGACAACGATCAGTCTTGGAATAGTCGCATCTCTTGCCTCCCGGGGTGTATCAATCAGGAGTTTCAAGAAAGGTCCTGACTACATTGATCCGCTGTGGCATCGGCTGGCCAGTGGAAACGAGTGCTACAATCTTGATCCCTGGCTTATGGGAAAAGAGGCGTGTCTTGAGTCCTTTCAGCGAAACAGCGGTACAGATAATAACAGCATCGCACTTGTTGAAGGCAATCATGGCCTGCATGATGGTTTTTCTCTTGATGGCTCCGACAGCACTGCAGGACTTGCTCACATGCTTCAGGCGCCGGTATTGCTGGTGGTTGACAGCAGAAAAACCAACAGGGGGATTGCTGCTCTGGTTATGGGCATGCAGGCGATGCCTCCGAAGGCAGACATCAAGGGCGTGATATTAAATCAGGTAAGCAGTTCACGTCAGGGCGACAAACAGAAGCTGGCAATTGAGCATTATTGCAAGGTGCCGGTGCTGGGAGAGATCCCCTATGACAAAGAGCTGGTTATCCCTGAACGACATCTTGGGCTGACAACTGTTGCCGAAACAGTCGATGCCGCTCAGTTCATTCAGGGCGCTGCGGAGCGGGTAGCTCATTATTGTGATTTGGAAGCAATCCATTCTCTCTTTTATCATGCACCCTTGATGCCGATGCAGAGGATTCAGAGTGGGAGAAAGTCCATGGTCGGAAGAGCAAGGATCGGCGTGTTCATGGATGCGGCCTTCTGTTTTTATTATCCCGACAACCTGACCGCATTGAGGAACAACGGCGCAGAGCTTCTGTTCATCAATGCTCTTCAGCAAAGTTCTTTGCCTGATGTTGATGCACTCTATCTGGGGGGAGGATTTCCCGAATCGTTTTTTGAAGTTTTGAGTGCAAACAGGGGGCTCTTGAAAGAGGTGCAGGAGAGGGTAGAGGCCGGTATGCCGCTCTATGCTGAATGCGGCGGACTGATTTACCTTTGCCGCAATGCCACGTATGGAGGGAAAACTTATGCTCTTGCTGGAATTCTTCCTTTTGATATCGGTTTTTGGCATCATCCGGCCGGGCATGGATATCTTGATCTCAAGAGTACAACAGACTCACCCTGGTTTCATCACGGTGTCCGAATCAGGGCGCATGAGTTTCATTACGCAAGGCCGATTACTCCCGTCACCGGATGTTCCTGCCAGTTTGACGTGATTCGGGGAAACGGAATAACCGGAAAGAGTGACGGGGTAGTGTATCGGAACCTTTTCGCCTCTTTTGCCCACCTGCATGTGGCCGCTCATCCGGGGTGGGCAGAAACCTTTGTCTCACTGGCAGAGACCTTCAAGCTCAGTGGTCATAGAGAGTAACTAACTGGCGCCTCTATTGCTTTATGACTTTCCAATAAAAAACCGCCTCAGCAATGATCCTGACTGTTGTTTCGGCGCATGCTTGACTGGAAGCCCTTCTTTTTCCCAACGGACAATTCCCTGTTGCAGATTGAGCGCTTGAGTATATCCATGGTTGATCAGAAAACGAGTAGCCATGAAGCTTCGGCTTCCACTGTGACATGCAATAATTACCGGACGGTCACCGGGTATTTCATGGAATCTGGTTTTTAACTCGGTTAAAGGAATCAGCTTGATATTGGAAACATCAAATGATTTATTGGCGACTTCTTTTGGTTCACGAATATCAATGAGTACCCCCTCCCCTTTTTGAATCATGGCAAGGGCATTTGTGGGACTGACTTCATGGGATTTATGCATATTATATTTGATTATAATGCGTTACTATATTTTGTCTTGTTATGATCAAACAAGCGTTCTTTGTTCAGGACGTTATCTTCAATGAGCGTCCACGCTCTCCTCGTTCGCTCTGTTCAGAATAAAATCTCTTGCTTATGATATGAATTTTTGCTTAATATACCTATACGGGGTATTGGTATATTAAAATATTTAAAATAATACGACCATGGTTAAAACTGCCGAATCGATGAACGATGTGATTCTAAGACTAAAAAGAGTGGCAGGTCAAATTGAGGGATTGACAAGGATGATTGAGCGGGAAGAGGAGTGTTCCCAGATTATCACCCAGTTCCAGGCAGCAAAAGCGGCTCTTGACAATACCTTTTCGATTGTACTCCAGCGCAACCTTATGAGGTGTCTGAATAGTGATGACTCAAAAAGTGTAGAAAAGATTTTAAAACTTATTTCAAAACGCTAATCATCATGAAGGCATATAAAGCATTGATTGTTTGTTGTGTTGTGGGCGCTTTCGTCTTACCGCTACAGCCAGCAGCCAGTGGCAAAAGCATGAAACTCTCTCTCTCCGATGCCGTGTCAATGGCTCGTGAAAACAATTACTCTATCAGGGCTGCCCGCAGCAGGGTTGACCAGGCTGAGGCAAGAATTATTCAGAACCGTCAGTCTTCCCTTCCGAAAGTTACGCTTATGGAAACCTTGACGGTGACCAATGACCCCGGTGCAGCGCTGGTTTTGAAGCTGCAACAGAGCATTGTACAGCAATCTGATTTTATGCCGGAAAAGCTCAATCATCCTGATGTCATCAACGATTTTAATACTTCAGTTCAGGTTATGCAGCCAGTATATAATGCCGATGCAGCCATTGGCAGGCAGTTGGCTTTTACGGCAAAAAAAGGCCAGGAATTTATGGCCGCCAGAACTGAGGAGTCTATCGGACTGCAGGTCACGAGAGTCTATTACGGTTTGATTCTTGCAAATAAAAATATTGATGCCGTCGAACAGTCTATCAGGACCATGCAGGCGCACAGCAGTGAGGCTGCCAGGGGTTATAGCGCCGGTTTGCTGCCCAAGTCAGACAAGCTCTCTACCGATGTAAGGCTTTCGGAGCTGCTGGAGCAAAAAATGATGCTGCTTGACGAGATAAAAAATGCATCAGATGCACTGAAAGTGATGCTGCACCTTGATGACGGAGTGACTGTTGTTCCAACTGGAGATCTTGTTATTGATAGTTTTTTGTCTGCGGAAAGTGATAAAGCAGTCCCGGAGAATCGAGCCGATCTCAAAGCGCTCGAAACCTGGCGTCAGGTTGCCGTTTTACAGGAAGAGATGATTCGCGCATCGACAAGCCCGCGCTTGAATGCGTTTCTGCAGACCAACCTGCACAGCAATAATATTTTCAGTGGAGGTTCAAGCTGGGCTCTCGGCATGAATATGCAGTGGAACATTTACGACGGTATGGCTGCAGCCGGTCGTATACAGGAGGCTAAAGCGCAGGAGCGTGAGGCGATGTACAATTATGAGGCAGCAAAAAGCGGCAGTATTGCTGAAGTTCAAAAGTCGATGCGTTCGTTGAAAACCGCGAGGGCAAGAATAGATGTTGCCCGGAAATCACTGGAAGAGGCCAGGGTAAGTCTCGATTATATCGCGGCACAGTTCAAGACCGGTATGGCCATGACCTTTGAGCTGTTGATGCGCGAGCAGGCTCATACGTATGCAAAAATGAGGCTGAATCAGGCAAAATATGACTATTGCATGGCAAAAAGTGAGCTGGCTTACTACAGGGGAAACTAAACAAAAAATATCTAAGGGAGAACTTGTGGTGGGAACGTATAACCCTGCACTTGGTGAAGGATTAACTGTAATAAAGAGTCCGAATGTGACTGAGGAGGATCAGAGCAAATGAACGAAGGTATAGCCGGTAAACTTGCAAAACAGTTTATCAACTCAAAGATAACGCCGCTTCTTATGGTGGCCTCTCTTCTTGTGGGTATTATGGCAACATTTATGACACCGCGAGAAGAAGAACCCCAGATTGTGGTGCCGATGGTTGATCTTTATATCACTTACCCGGGAGCTGCTCCGGCAGAGGTGGAAGCGCGGGTGGCCAAGCCGATTGAGAGAACCCTGACCGAAATTCCTGGCGTGGATTATGTCTATTCCACCTCAATGCCCGACGTTGCGCTTGTAACAGTTCGCTTCAAAGTGGGTGAGGATGCAGAGCGCAGTATGGTCAAGCTCTGGTCAACCCTGATGAAAAATATGGACAAGATGCCTCCCGGTGTCCAGTTCCCACTGATGAAAAAGGTCTCTATCGATGATGTTCCAGTGCTTAACCTCACCTTCTGGAGCAAGACACAGAATCCGTACCAGCTTCGTCAGAGTGCAGTGGCGGTTTCTGAAGAGCTAAAAAAAATCAACAACATCGGCGATGTCGAGATAAAGGGCGGATTGAAGCGCCAGATAAAAATTGAACTCAACAAGTCGAAACTTCAGCAGTTCAATGTCAGCCCGATGCAGATTGCCCGTCAGATTCAGCAGGGCAACAGCCAGATGACCTCCGGTGATTTCAAACAGATGAACCAGGAGATCGTTGTCCGCTCTGGCAAATTTCTTGAAAGCGCCGAAGAGGTCTCCAATATCGTTGTTGGTATCTATGGTGCCTCTCCAGTTTATCTGCGTGATGTTGCAACAATCGTTGATGGCCCTGAAGAGGTAAATAACTACAACTTTTTCGGGTGGGCGGCGGCTGCACCGAAAGGTTCTGTGGCAGGAGAGAATCCTGCGGTGACTCTGACCGTTGCGAAGCGGAAAGGCGGCGATGCGTCGGTACTTGCCGACAAGGTTATGTCGAGGGTCGACGGGCTAAGGAAGACGATTATTCCTTCCGGCATAACCGTGACTGAAACCCGGAACTATGGTGCAACGGCTTCCGAAAAGGTCTTTACCCTTCTTGAGCACCTGCTCATGGCGGTTGTGGCGGTAACGGTTGTTGTCGGTTTTTTCCTGGGATGGCGCGGGGCGCTTGTGGTTCTGGCATCGGTGCCTATCACCTTTGCCCTTACACTTCTGATTTACTACCTGCTTGATTATTCGCTCAACAGGGTGACTCTCTTTGCTCTGATCTTTGTGACCGGTATTGTGGTGGATGATTCGATCATCATTGCGGAGAACATTCATCGCCACTTTGCCATGAAGCGTCAGCCAAAGCTGCAGGCAGCCATTACCGCCATAAATGAGGTGGGTAATCCAACTATTCTGGCAACCTTTACGGTTATTGCGGCGGTGCTTCCGATGGTCTTTGTTTCGGGCCTGATGGGCCCCTATATGAGCCCGATGCCGATCGGTGCCACGCTGGCCATGATATTTTCGCTGCTTGTTGCGCTGATCGCCACACCATGGCTCTCCTTCCGTCTTCTGAAAACCGAAGAGGGGCATCATGAAGAGTACGATATTACCAAAACAGGCTACTACAAGCTCTTCAACAACATTCTTTCGCCATTTATCGAGAGCCCTGTTAAAAGGTGGATAGCGTTTGGCGTGGTCGGCTTGATGCTGCTCGGCGCCATTGCGCTGGTACCGCTGAAAGCCGTACAGATGAAGATGCTTCCGTTCGACAACAAGAACGAGTTTCAGGTGATTATCGATATGCCGGACGGGACACCGCTTGAGCAGACCTATAGAGTGACCAGGGAGGCGGCAGCTTACCTGAAAACGGTTCCAGAGGTTGAGAGCTATCAGTACTATGTCGGCACCAATGCTCCGATCAATTTTAATGGTCTTGTCCGGCACTATTATCTGCGCCAGAAGGCCAACATGGCTGATATCCAGGTCAATCTTGTCCACAAGGGTGAACGCAAGGCCCAGAGTCACGATATAGCCAAACGGGTAAGGGCCGATGTCCAGAAGATTGCCCTTCGCTATAACGGCAACGCAAAGATTGTCGAAATTCCTCCGGGCCCTCCGGTGCTCTCGACCCTGGTGGCAGAAATTTACGGACCGTCGCAGGAGCAGCAGATAGCTCTTGCAAAACAGGTGAAGAGGGTCTTTGAAGAGACTCCCGGTGTGGTTGATGTGGACTTCCTGGTTGAAGAGGATCAGAAGGTCTATAACCTTGTTGTGAACAAGGAGCGTGCGGCTTTCCGCGGTGTCAGTGCTGAACAGATTGCCCAGACGCTGCGCATGTCGCTGGCAGGCATGGATGTCGGGGTGCTGCATACCGACAAGCAGCTTGATCCCGTTGCCATCCAGGTGAGACTACCCCGGTCGGACAGAACGTCTCTGCAGGATCTTTCAGGGATATTTGTGCAGTCGCAGGGTATGGGAACTCTGACAACTCGTCTGCGTGCCGGGCAGATGATTCCTCTTTCAGAGTTGGTGACGGTTGAAGAGAGAATTCAGGAGAAAAGTATCTACCACAAGGATCTGCGTCGTGTGGTCTATGTGACTGCCGATGTTGCCGGTGCGACCGAGAGCCCGGTTTATGCCATGCTTGCTATGGATAAAAAGATCCAGAAGCTCAAGGTTCCAGGTGGATACTCTGTCAATCCGCTCTATACGGCAAATCCAACTTCAGAGGACAAGCTCTCCATGAAGTGGGATGGAGAGTGGCAGATTACCTTCGAGGTCTTCAGGGATCTTGGTACGGCGTTTGCCGTCGTTTTGGTCATCATCTACCTCCTGATTATCGGCTGGTTCCAGTCCTTCAAGACACCGCTGATCATGATGATTGCCATTCCGCTGAGCCTTGTCGGTATTATTCCTGGTCACTGGCTGCATGGTGCCTTCTTTACCGCGACAAGCATGATCGGCATGATTGCGCTTGCGGGCATTATGGTAAGGAATTCGGTGCTTCTTATTGATTTCATCCAGATCCGCAGAGCGGAGGGAGCTGATCTCAAGCAGGCGGTCATTGAGTCTGCTGCAGTAAGAACACGCCCGATTATTCTGACATCAGGCGCAGTTGTTATTGGTTCTGTGGTGATGCTTTTTGATCCGATTTTTCAGGGTCTTGCCATCTCGCTGATTTGGGGCGGTGTGCTTTCAACCATTCTGACGCTCGTTGTCGTTCCGCTTGTTTATTACATGGCGGAAAGGAAATCTACGGAAATTATAAAGGAGAAAAAGCTATGAATGCCAACTGGAACAGCCAGGATAAATTTAATCGCGAAGCTTCGAAGTGGGATGAAAATCCTCAACGTCGGGCGCTTGCACTGAGCGTTTCACGTGCAATGATCAATACCATAAAACCTGACTACAGCATGAATGTTCTGGAGTTTGGTTGCGGCACAGGGTTGGTGACGCTTCAAATCGCACCGTTGGTGAAGCACCTCTCTGCCGTTGATACCTCCAATGAGATGCTCGTGGTGCTCCAGGATAAAATCAGGGCATCAGGAATAACCAACATCGAAACACGCTGCAGGAATCTCTCCTTATCTTCCGGAAGCGATTTTCCCGAAAAGAGCTTTGAGTTGATTTACGGCAGTATGACCCTTCACCATATCGATGATACCGCTGAATTTTTAAAGAGGATATCCGGGCTTCTCTCTCCAGGCGGGATTCTTGCAATAGCGGATCTGGACCTGGAAGATGGTCTGTTTCATGATGACTCCCAGGAAAAAGTTCATCCGGGATTTGATCGAGGAGAACTTACTGCGCTGTTTTACAATGCAGGGCTGCAGACAAGATCATTTGAAACCATTGACACCATCCACAAAACTAGCCGATCAGGCGTAGATGCGTCATATCCAGTGTTTTTATCCGTAACATCAAGGAATAACCCGTAGTTGTTCGTTCAAATGTTGAGATCAGACTAAACCGCAAGCAATATCATTCTAATCTTTTAATACTTCTCATGATGAATATCGACAGGGTTGTGTTGGCGATTGCAGGGGTTATTATTTTTTCCAGTGTTTTGCTTTCCGTATTTCATAACCAAAACTGGCTCTGGTTGACTGGTTTTGCGGGAGCAAACCTTTTTCAGGCAGCATTTACAGGGTTTTGCCCAGTAGCCAAAATCCTCAAGGCTGTCGGTGTAGCCTCCGGCCACGCATTCAAGTGAGCGGTCAACAGTTGCGCAATTCCTGGGCTCAATCGAACTGGATTCGAGCTTCATTCAGAACCATTGAAAACCTGAAGTGTTTATGGCAAAGGTTATCGTTTTAGGAGCCGGTGTTGCGGGACATACTGCGGCTTCATTTCTTAAAAAAAAGCTTGGCAAACAACATGAGGTTGTTGTTGTTACCCCGAACAGTTACTATCAGTGGATTCCGTCAAACATCTGGGTCGGAGTGGGCCAAATGACTATTGATGATGTCCGCTTTGAACTGAAAAAAGTCTATAACCGATGGGGCATTATCCTGAAACAGGCAAAAGCTGTTGAAATCCATCCGGAAGGAGACGCGGAAATCCATAAAGGGTATGTGACCATTGAATATACCGACTCATTACGAAACGGACAGACCGAAAAAGTTGACTATGATTATCTTGTCAACGCAACCGGCCCCAAGCTTAATTTCGAAGCGACGGAAGGTTTAGGGCCCGACAAGAACACCTTTTCGGTTTGCACCTATAGCCATGCCGCCCATGCCTGGGAACACCTTCAGGACAATATCAAAAAAATGCAGGCCGGTCAAAAGCAGCGTATCTTGATCGGTACCGGTCATCCAATGGCAACCTGCCAGGGTGCGGCCTTTGAATACATTCTGAATGTAGCATGGGAAATTTCAAAGAGAGGTCTTGGCAAGATGGCGCAGATTACCTGGATCTCCAATGAGTATGAGTTGGGAGATTTCGGCATGGCAGGCGCGTTTATTAACCGGGGAGGCTATTACACTCCGACGAAGGTCTTCACGGAATCCCTTATGGCCGAGTACGGCATCAACTGGATAAGACGAGCCGGTGTCCATAAGATTGAACCTGGCAAGGCATATTATGAAACACTGGCGGGCGAAGAGCTGATGCAGGAGTTTGATTTTGCCATGCTTATCCCCTCATTTTCAGGAGTTGGACTGACAGCCTGGGATAAGAGCGGCATCGAGATTACTGAAAAGATGTTTGCGCCAAACAAGTTCATGAAGGTCGATGCAAATTATGCAGCAAAACCTTTTGATGAATGGCATGCTGATGACTGGCCATCTCTTTACCAGAACCCTCTCTACAAAAATATTTATGCTCCGGGTATAGCTTTTGCTCCTCCCCATCCGATCTCCAAGCCCATGGCAAGCCCGAGCGGACGGCAGATATTTCCGACAGCACCACGCACCGGTATGCCGGCAGGTGTCATGGGTAAAATTGTGGCACTTAACATTTCAGAACAAATTCAGGGGGCCACAGAGCATCGCCATAAAGCCTCAATGAGCAAAATGGGTGCAGCATGCGTTGTGTCGGCGGGTTTTGGTTCTTTGGATGGCCTCGGTGCATCAATGACCCTTTTCCCGATTGTTCCTGACTGGAACAAATATCCTGAATGGGGACGTGATATGAACTACTCTCTCGGAGAGGCTGGTCTGGCAGGGCACTGGCTGAAAGTCATCCTGCACTACCTCTTTTTCCATAAGGCAAAGGGTTACCCGTTCTGGTGGTTAATTCCCGAATAACGTTTCCACTATACAATAATCTCAAACCTGAAATACTATGGGCACCAATAAAGTCAAGGCATATTATGACGAAGCTTATCCGCCGGTACCGTCAAAAGGCACCCTCTACTGGAGGAAAAATCTGCTATGGCAGCTTGTTCGATTTGTCGTGTTAAATGTCAAGATTATGAGAATTGTCGTTGGCGGACACTCCTGACAAATCTTCAGGAATGGAGCATCAACGCATGTACAAAGCAACCTGAATTCCATGCAGGGTCTTTGTACATCTCTTCACTCCGGGGAACATCTCATTTTCCCGTCAACGTTTGCTCGATCTGTTTTTTTATTGCAGCAGCAACTTTCGTCCGTCGAAATTTTCAGCATGGTATAGAAACGTAAACGTGCTTATGAAGCGCAAGAAAAAACCTCAATGGCGTCCACTGCCAATCCCGCCGAAATATCTTGCCGGGATGTTTTTCCTGTTGATTATTGCATTCTCAGCCACAGCTTTTCTGCATTATAAATCTCGAATGGAAGAGATTGATAATCTGATGCATGAGGAGTCTTCACTCCTGATTCATTTTTTGACCGAAGGCACCGAAACAGCGCTTATCGGCTATAATGAGATCAATGCTCTTGTCACCGGGGGCCTGGTGGACCAGTTGCGGCTTATCGAACGCATGGACTCTCAGAAAGCGTTGACCTCCAATGATCTTTCTGAGATTGCCGGGAAAAGCGGCATGTATCGAATAACCATTATTGACCGTGACGGCAAGCGAATTGCATGGAACTCACCGCCAGATCATACTCCTCTTCTTCGGAATTGCGACACATCCAGTCAGCTCATGCCGATCCTTTCCGGAAAAACAGAGGTACTCAACCTCGGGATCAGGGAGAGTGCTGCAGGAAAAGGAGCCCGGCTGGTTGTTGCTGTCGCCAGAAGGCGAGGAGGTGCCATTGTCGGCAATGTTGA
The DNA here is from genome assembly GCA_037141805.1 of Chlorobiaceae bacterium. Lineage (GTDB taxonomy): Bacteria > Bacteroidota > Chlorobiia > Chlorobiales > Chlorobiaceae > Chlorobium. The sequence continues at coordinate 14,115 of JBAXBW010000035.1, forward strand.
CGCATCAAGGCTTCTTGCCAAGCAGCGGGAGATTGGACCCGGAAGGCTCATCCAGCGCACGGGCCACGATGCTGCGGGAATCGATTATATCATCTGGCAGGATACGTCAGCCATCATTGCCGCAACGCCCAATGTGACTGAAACCGAAACCATACAATCCGACCCGGCACTTTCGAGGGCACTGCAACAGAACAAGTCAATCACGAGGTTTACGAAATTCAGAGGCAGAGATGTTTTTGAAGTCATTAAGCCGTTTATCTATCAAGGCAACAAAGTTGGCCTGCTTCGGATCGGGCTGAAAATTGACCATTTTGTGGAGGCATCAGAGAAAATTCAAACTCGCCTCCTGTTGCTGCTCGCCCTTGCAGTTATAGGAGGGCTGGCGGTCTTCAACCTTATCATCACTCGACGGAATGAATTGGTGGTCAAGGATGCTTACCTTCGTGAAAAGCTGTTTTCCTCCTCCATCCTCGAAAATATGGCGGATGCGGTTATAGCAGTAAACACTGAGGGGCGCATCACCCTGGTCAACAGTGCCGCAGAACAGCTTTTCAGTATAACAGGTACCGATGTGATTGACAAGCCAGTCAGGGAGATTCTGCCTGAGTGTGGAACATTGCTCATGGAGCTGATTGCCAGCCCGACTACTGCAAACACAACGGAGTTCGAATGCATCACCAAAAACCGTCGGCTTATACTTTCAGGGCACTTCAGCCTTATCACTGGCACGGAAAACTTTTCGGACGGGGCTTTTGTCGTCTTGAGGGATATGACTGAGCAACGGTCAATGCAGAAAGTGATCGAGCGTCAGGAAAAACTTACCGCAATGGGCGAACTCGCTTCAGGGGTGGCTCATGAAATCCGCAATCCTCTCAATGCAATAGGGGTTTTGGGGCAGCGACTCGACATGGAGTTTTCGCCAACCGAAGACGAGCAGGAATATCATCATCTTGTTCGTGCGATTGTCTCCGAGGTGCATAGAGTTAATGCGATCATTCAGCGATTTCTGAAATTTGCCCGCCCTCCGCAGCTCATGCTGGCGCCTTCTGACCTTGACGAGTTGATAGAACAATACCGGCCAGTTCTGGAGGGTGAGGCCGAAGCCAAAGGATTACATTTCAGACTGAAAGCTTGTTCAGAAAGCAAGGTCTCTATCGACAGGGAGCAGATGCAGCAGGTATTGCTCAATCTTGTCCAGAATGCGGTAGAAGCCACCCAGGAAAATGGAATCGTGACCGTCACTGCAGGCAAGCGCTCCGGGACTGCCTTCATTGAGGTTGTGGACACCGGCAAAGGAATTCCCGGAAAAATGCTCTCTCAGATATTCAATCTCTATTTTACCTCAAAGGATAATGGTACCGGAATGGGCCTGAGCATAGCCAATCAGATCATTCAGGCTCATGGAGGAATTCTGGAAGTCGAAAGCCGTGAAGGTGAGGGCAGTGTTTTCAGAATAATTCTGCCCCTGTTGTGACGGGCTCTTGTCAGTAACAAAATATAGGAAATCGAGATGGATTATACGATTCTGGTAGTCGAAGACGAGACGGTACAACTGGAAAGCCTTGCCGGATTTTTGACAAAACAGGGTTATCAGGTTCTGAAGGCGGCTCACCCTGAAAACGCACTCGCGACTGTCAGGGAAAATGCAGTCGATATCGTTCTCTCCGATTTCAAGATGCCCGGTATGAGCGGAGTCGAGCTTCTTGAAGCCATAAAGGAGATCAATCCATCTATCCAGGTCATTATCATGACCGCTTATGGCACGGTAGAATCAGCAATAGAGGCCATGAAGCTGGGGGCTGCCGACTACATCACCAAGCCGATTGATCTTTACCGGCTTCAGGTACTGATACGTAACATTGTCGAACGCAAACAACTTGTCAGCGAAAACAGGCTCCTTCGCCAGCAACTTTCAGAGCGTTTCAGTGTTGAAGGCATAATATCGGAATCCTCCGGGATGAGCCTTGTTCTGAATATTGCCGGCAGGGTAGCCGACAGCAATGCGTCCGTGCTGATTACCGGTGAGACCGGCACTGGCAAGGAACTCATCGCAAAAAGTGTTCATTTTTCCGGATCCAGGCATGACCAACCCTTTGTCGCGGTCAATTGCGCAGCACTACCGGATAATCTGCTTGAAAGTGAACTGTTTGGTCATGAAAAGGGTGCGT
>JBAXBW010000036.1:0-16223 GCA_037141805.1 Chlorobiaceae bacterium
CAATAAAAAAGGAAGCTAAAAACCTTGCGTTAAAAACCCAAATGTTTAACTTTCATCCGGATTTTTACACGCGATACCATCACTTCACTCCAAGTAATAAGGAAGAACCGCAGAAGATGTCACTCTTCATTTATAATTCCCTCGGCAGAACCAGGGAGAAGTTTGAACCTCTCCACCCTGGAATCGTGAGCATGTATGTGTGCGGCCCCACTGTTTATGGCCATGCTCATTTAGGCCACGCTAAAAGCTATGTCTCATTTGATGTTGTTGTTCGCTGGCTTCGCCAGAGCGGATACCGTGTGAAATACATACAGAACATTACCGATGTTGGGCACCTCACTGATGACGCCGATGAGGGAGAAGACAAGATCATGAAACAGGCCCATCTCGAAAAAACAGACCCCATGGAAATTGCGCAGTTCTACACTCGCAGTTTTTATGAAGATATGGACAAACTTGAAGTTCTCCGGCCTAATATAGCTCCTGCAGCAACCGCTCACATTCCCGAACAGATTGCCCTGATTGAAAGATTGATGAAAAGCGGCCACGCATACGAGGTAAATGGCAACGTTTATTTTTCTGTGAAGTCATTTGACGGGTATGGCAAACTTTCAGGAAGAACTGATCAGGATGCTCTGCAATCAGGTATCAGGGTAGGAGTCCGATCTGATAAAAAGGAACCCTCTGATTTTGCACTTTGGAAAAAGGCGGATGAGAGCCACATAATGAAGTGGAATTCACCCTGGAGTATCGGGTATCCCGGATGGCATCTCGAATGTTCGGCCATGTCGATGAAATACCTTGGAGAAACACTTGATATCCACGGTGGAGGTATGGAAAACAAGTTTCCCCACCATGACTGCGAAATTGCCCAGTCTGAAGCAGCAACAGGCCTGCCTTATGTCAGGTTCTGGATGCACAACAACATGGTGACGATCAATGGCATTAAAATGGGCAAGTCACTGAACAACTCGATCAATCTGAAAGAACTTTTTAAAGAGACTGATCCTCTGGTGATCCGGTTTTTTGTTCTTCAGTCTCATTATCGATCACAACTCGATTATTCGGAAACCGCCATAAAAGCATCAAACACCGGGCTTGAAAAACTTCGCGCGACCCAACGACGCCTTCGGGAACAAAAGTCGGGAACTGGAGTGTTTGATATTGCCCCCTTCCAGCATCGCTTCACCGAAGCGATGGATGATGACTTCAATACACCAGTGGCCATATCGGTTCTTTTTGAACTCGCGAAAGCCATTAACGCTGCACTTGATCTACCAGACGCTCTTTCTGGGGCATCCCGCCAGGAGATTGAGGCTTTTCTTGATCGCGCAGGAAACGAAACCCTTTGCATCCTGAAACCTGATAACATGGAATGGAACAGAGAGAACAAAGAGAGTGTAAAAAAAATCGAAGAAGTTATGACTATTCTGATCGAACTCCGGGCTGAAGCCAGAAAGAACAAGGATTTTGCATTGAGTGACAAGATACGTGACCGGCTGCATGAAGCCGGGATTGAAATAAAGGATACGCGTGAAGGAACGAGCTGGTCAGTACAATCTTGATCAACAAAAAGGGTTTTATGAGCTTCACAAACTGATTGTTTATTCTTCTATTCCAGAAGAACGCAAGATCTGCTGTAACCTAAAGGTACTCTTCGAGACCTTCACGACGTAATATATCAACAACTTCACGAACCCGATGAGACTCTCCTTTACGGCATATCAGTAATGCGTTTTCAGCTTGAACAATAATAACATCTTTAATCCCGATAGTGCAGACCAACTTGTTTGTTGTATTTTTGACAAAAATATTTTCGCTATTTATCTTAACCAACCGACTGTCGGGCAGTATCCCTGCAGAGGCGCTCCGGCTTTCAGCAACTTTTTGAACTTCATCCCAACATCCAAGATCAGTCCAACCAAACTCTCCTGCCAGCACAAACACTTTTTCGGCCTTCTCCATAATACCATAGTCAATAGAAAGGGGATGAATCCAGGAATAAACATCCTCAATGACCTTCTGCTCTCGCTCTGTCCCAAGACTTTCATAGATATTGAGAAGATCCTTATACAAATCCGGCATAGAGCGTTCAAACTCTCTTGATATTGCATCAATATGCCAGATAAAAACGCCACTGTTCCAGTAAAAATCATGACTTTCAAGAAACTCTTCCGCTGTTGTAACGTCAGGTTTTTCAGCAAAAGCCTTTACCTTGAAAAGACGGAAATCGCTGCCATCTGAAAACCCCGGTGGAAGCGACAACTCTCCATCTACCTGAATATAGCCGTAAGCTGTTTCTGGTCTGTCTGGTTTAATACCTATAGTCACAATGCCACTTTTTTCGCTGGCTACATCAATGCCAGCCTCAAGAATCTTCAAAAATGAATGGTTATCAAGCACCAGATGATCCGAAGGAAGCACAATTGTCACAGCATCAGGATCCCTCTTTTTTATATGCGCTGTTGCAAGAGCAATGCAAGGCGCAGTGTTGCGACTGGAAGGCTCAACAATAATATTATCCTGACGGAAACTACTGAGGGATTCAGAAAGAAGCGTACGCCCCAATTCGCTGGTAATAATAAAAATGTTGTCTTCAATCACTAATCCTGAGATGCGCTGTACTGTTTGCGCAATCATCGTGCCATCTTCAAAAAGATCAATAAACTGTTTTAGCATTTTTCTTCTTGAAACAGGCCATAGCTTCTTGCCAAAGCCTCCAGCCATGATAACGGCATAAACATGATTGCCTAAATCATAATTCATAAAACAGTATCTCTTGAGAATTGTTGGTGCTAGTGAAATAATATAAACTGTTACAATGGCCGCCAATTTACATTTTTATTAACAAAATAAGCCGGGCATCCCTGCAATTATAACCGCCGATTTGTCATTCACCCCAAAATATTGTTTTTTGGGTTAAAGCCACTGAATTGTAAAGAATTGTACATGATGGAACGACTCAAAAATAATTTATTGACACTGAAGACGTTATGTGCCGAACAGGGAATAGATATCGACCCTTTAATGCTCCAGAAACTGGTTCGTTATGGTGATTGTCTTGAACAATGGAACCGGAGAATAAACCTTATCAGCCGCAAGGAAGATGCTCCGATCATTATCAAGCATATTTTTCATGCACTGTTGATCACTCTTTACCACTCATTCAGAAAAGAAGAACAGGTTCTTGATCTTGGTACGGGAGGAGGATTACCTGGAATTCCACTTGCTATCGCCTTTCCGGAAACGCAGTTTCTTCTTGTTGACGCGACGCGGAAAAAAATCACTGCATGTCAAGAGATGATCAAGGAGCTGGACCTCAGCAACGCCGTTGCGATACACACAAGGGTAGAAGAACTGAAGGGTGTACTGTTTGATACAGTACTTTCGAGGCAAGTAGCCTCACTCGATAAACTCTGTGATTATGCTGGCAGGCTCTTGAAACCAAAAGGAATTCTGATCTGCCTCAAGGGAGGGAATTTAGAAACAGAAATTTCAAAAGCACTGACTTCAAGCAATAAACACAATGGATTTCCCTCAAGAATAAAACAACATCCAATCCATGAGACAAGTCAGTTTTTTTCTGAAAAGCATATAGTCATTGCCAGCAGATAGTTGCGGTCTTGCTGACAATGACTAATAGTAACGATTGAAGGATTATTTGCAAATGCGAATAACTTATTCGGCAGAAGATGCTGCTGCTTCAGCCATTTTCTTCGAACCCCTGACCCGTTTTGAGCGATCCTGTTTACCGGTTTTCTGACTTATTGATGGTGCATCAGTGTAATCAACCAGTTCAATTACTGCCATTTTTGCTGCGTCACCAAAACGTGGAGCAAGCTTGATAACTCTGGTATACCCACCATTGCGAGTACCAACTTTAGCCACAATCTCTTCAAAAAGCATTCTGATGGCCTGTTTGTCGCGAATATCCTTGAAGATTTCACGCTGGGCGTGAACTGTACCTTTGCGAGCCTTGGTAATGATCTTCTCAACGACCCTGCGGGTCTCCTTGGCTTTGGCTTCCGTCGTCTCAATGCGCTTGTAAACAAGCAGTTGTGTTGACAGATTTCTGAGTGTCGCCTTTCTATGGGCTGCGGTTCTTCCAAGTTTTCTTACCGGCTTAACTTTACGCATGACTGTTTCCTGATCTCAATAATTCAAAAAAGGGGTTACTAATAGTATCATTTCATCTGATACCTGGTAATATCCATACCAAATTTCAGGTCAAATTTTTCAAGCTGCTCTTTGAGTTCTGTCAAAGACTTTTTACCGAAATTCTTGTAGTTGAGCAACTCCTCTTCCTTATGAGAGACGAGTTCGCCGATAGTATCAATTTCAGCAAGTCTGAGGCAGTTATGCGAACGTACTGAAAGATCAAGATCCTCGATTTTTGTGTGAAAGAGCCTGCGCATTGTCTCGAACTCGTCGTCCTGCTGCTTGAACTCCTCTTCGGTAAACTCTTCCTCAGTTGGCGAGAAATTGGCAAAAAACATAACATGCTCAGTAATGATCTTGCCAGCAAGACTGATTGAATCATCAGGACTGACGGAGCCATCGGTCTCAACATCAAGAATCATTTTCTCGTAGTCAGTCCGCTGACCAACTCGCGTGTTCTCTACCGTAAATTTAACATTTCTGATCGGTGTATAAATTGCATCGACAGCAATATAACCAATAGGCATACCTTCAGGTCTGTTATCCTCGGCAGGCATATATCCACGACCTCTGCCAATATAAAGATCAATTTTAAGTGTCACACCTGCATTGATAGTCGCAATGTGCATATCCTTATTTAATACATCAAACTCCCCTTCCTGAGGAACAATATCTCCTGCAGTAAAATCCATAGGCCCAACAAGGGAAAGAGATGTCTTGCAGTTTCTTTTACAGGTGGACTTGAAGCGAACCTTCTTAAGGTTCAAAACGATTTCCGGTACATCTTCACGGATGCCATCGATGGCAGCAAACTCGTGATAGACATTATCGATTTTGATCCCTGTTATTGCAGTTCCCGGAAGTGAAGCAAGCAAAACTCTTCTCATAACGTTTCCAAGGGTCACTCCATAACCGCGTTCCAGCGGCTGCGCAATAAACCTGCCGAAACAATCACTATGTGAAGCTTCGTCTACCTCTATTTTTGCAGGCATCTGCATCTGGTATATCATAGTGTTTATACCTTAGAATTCATTAAAATCATTTCGAGTATAATTCAACAACCAACTGTTCGTTGAATGGCTCCTGTACTTCCACTCTCTCAGGAACGCTCAGAAATACTGCTTTCTGGTTTGCCTTGTCAACCTGAATCCATGAAGGAATGCGCGATTCAGGAGCTTTATTAAGAGAATCAGTTACAGCTCCCATATTTTTGCTTCTTTGGCGAAACTCAATCAGCTCTCCGGGAGAGACTATATAGGACGGAATATCGACTTTCTTCCCATTGACAAGAAGATGACCGTGCGTAACGAGCTGGCGAGCACCTGACCTTGATGGCGCAAAACCTGCACGAAAAACAACATTATCAAAACGCCTTTCCAGAAGTTTAACAAGGTTATCACCCGTAATACCTCTTTGCGAAACCGCTTTTTGATAATAATTTCTGAACTGCTTCTCAAGAATGCCATACAGATATTTCATCTTCTGTTTCTCCCGGAGCTGGAGAGCATATTCAGAAACCTTTCCTTTCCGCCCCTGACCATGCTGGCCTGGAGGAAAAGGGCGTCTTTCGAGATATTTTTCAGCCTTTGGTGCGAGCGCAATACCTAACCTGCGGGATACTTTTGTTATTGACCCTCTGAATCTTGCCATATCAATTGCTTCATTGAAATTCTATGAATATATAAAATCAGACCCTTCTGCGTTTGGGAGGCCTGCAGCCATTATGGGGAAGCGGTGTTATATCCTTGATAGTCCGCACATCAAGACCTGCTCCCTGCAATGCCCGAATAGCAGCATCTCGTCCGGCACCCGGTCCCTTGATAAAGACATTGACATGTCTCATGCCAAGATCATAAGCTTCCTTGGCTGCGGCCTCAGATGTTACCTGCGACGCATAAGGTGTATTCTTTTTAGAACCTTTGAATCCGTTTTTGCCGGCACTGGACCAGGAAACCGTATTGCCCTGAACATCCGTAATGGTTACCATAATATTATTGAACGATGCCTTGATATGAACAGCACCTTCGGGGGTAACTTTTACTTTCTTTTTTTTCCTGCTTAATGTTGCCATGAACTTACATTCTTATAGTAATCGAAGATTTATTGCCTTTACACTTCTACTTCTTGACAGCCTTCTTCTTGCCTGCGACGGTCTTTCGCTTACCCTTTCTGGTCCTTGCGTTTGTGCGTGTCCTTTGTCCACGAACAGGAAGAGAGCGCCGGTGACGAAGCCCCCTGTAGCATCCGATATCCATCAAACGTTTTATGGCAGTCTGCTGCTCACCACGTGCCTGCCCCTCAACCTTGTACTCCTCAGCAATAATCTCTCTGATAGCATGCGCTTCTTCATCATTCAGATCAGAAATCTTTCTGTCAGGCGCAATACCGGCTCTCCGCAAAATACTTTCTGCTGATGCTCTCCCAATACCATAAACATGCGTCAAAGCGATAACGGCATGTTTGTTCAACGGCAAATTTACCCCAGCTATCCTCATATTCTCATTAATGTTCTATTGTTTTTCTGAAGATCAACCCTGGCGCTGCTTATGGCTGGGATTTACTTTGCAAATCACATATCTCTTGCCTTTGCGTTTAACAATGCGGCAATGCTCACAACGCTTTTTAATAGAAGAATATATTTTCATAATAAACCCGACATGCAATAATTAAATCAACTCATTCCGAAAGGTGAAAAGGCCTGTAATGTAATAAATATAGATTACAAAAACAATATCCGCACCACTTGTTCTGTCACTTATTTATAACGGTATGTAATACGTCCTTTGGTGATATCGTAAGGAGATATCTGTACCTTAACCTTGTCACCGGGAAGTATTCTGATATAATGCATTCTGATTTTACCCGAAACATGCGCAAGCACTTCAAGACTGTTTTCAAGTTTTACCTTGAAAAGCGCATTAGGAAGTGCATCCAGAATCACTCCTTCAATCTCAATTGATTCTTCTTTAGCCAAATTGTCTGCTCCTTTATTCGATAATGTGTTGTACGCAATCAATCAAGCTGTTTCCCCATATAAAAAAGTACGAGTCAGTATCTCAGCTTTTCCGGGTCTTACAACTATTGTATGCTCAAAATGAGCTGATGGCTTTCCGTCCTCTGTTACTGCTACCCAGCCACCTCGCTTACTAATTGCCCTGCGTGATCTTCCCAAGGCAATCATAGGCTCGATAGCCAGCGTCATGCCCTCACGCAGCTTCACCCCTGTATTTTTTTTCCCATAATTGGGTACAGCAGGGTCTTCATGTAATTCGCTGCCGATACCGTGGCCAACCATATTTTCAATGACACTAAAACGAAAAGAACGGGCATAATCTTCTATCGCAGATGAAATATCATGAAGGCGATTTCCTGCTACAGCCATGGCAATTCCCCTGGAAAGACACTCGTGTGTTACGCTAACCAGTTCCTGTATCTTTTGATCAATCGTGCCAAGTACAAAAGTTCTTGCAGCATCACCGTGATAACCTCCTTTATAAACGCCACAATCGACGGAAACTATGTCTCCCTCCTTTATAACTCTCTTATTATTCGGAATACCATGAACGACCTCTTCATTAAGTGAGACACAGAGTGTTGCCGGGTATGGCGTTGCTCCAGGATCTCCTTTAGGCGCATAATTCAAAAAACTTGGCTCCGCGTTATGATCCCTGATAAACTCCTCAGCCATCGTATCGAGCTGCTTCGTCGTCATTCCCGGCATTATTTCTGTTTCAATGAGATCCAGTACCCTGGCGACCAAAGCGCCAGACGCTCGCATCAGATCAATTTCCCGCTCTGTTTTTATCGTAATCATAGTGATGGGTTACCTGCTCTGTCGTCCGCGCGTTTTGCCTGACTTCATGAAGCCATCATAATGACGCATGAGCAAATGGCTCTCAACCTGCTGTAATGTATCGAGGCCTACACCAACAATGATCAGAAGACTGGTTCCTCCGAAAAACTGGGCGAATCCCTGCGTGACATTACCAAATTTCGTCAAAAAAGTAGGAAGAATCGCGATTATCGCCAGTGATATTGCTCCCGGTAACGTAATGCGCGTCAAAATATTATCAATAAAGTCGGCAGTACTTTTTCCGGGTCTGACACCAGGTATAAAACCACCCTGTCGGCGCATGGTATCAGCTACTTCCTTTGGATTAAATGCTATCGCTGTATAAAAATAGGTAAAAAACACAATCATGGTGCCAAACATAAGTGCATACCACCATGAATCGTAAGCCAGAAGTCCTGCTATTCTTTGCATTAACTCATTTTCAGGAAAAAAGGAGAGAAAGGTGCCTGGAAGAAACATGATTGACTGCGCAAAAATAATTGGCATCACACCCGCAGTATTAATCCTCATAGGGATGTACTGAGTACTACCACCGTATACCTTTCGCCCTACAACCCTTTTGGCATGCTGGACTGGTATACGACGAGTTCCAACGGTCAGTATGACAACAAAAGCCACAATGGCAGCCATCATCGCAAGAATAATTATCTCTATAATCCAGTTCTTGCTTCCCAAAGAAACTGAGCGGAATTCTGCAACAAGAGCCTGAGGAAACCTTGCCAGAATACCGATCATAATAATGAGTGATATGCCGTTTCCGATACCCCGTTCTGTAATCTTTTCACCAAGCCACATAACGAAAACCGTAGCGGAGGTTAAAAAAATCACAACGGTTATGGTAAAAAATATGCCGGGTTCAGGAACAATAACCTTGCCAAATGAAGCCGGACTTGCAAGACTGACACTCACCCCCCATGACTGGAGAATCGCTATCAGTACGGTTCCGTACCGGGTCATCTGACTGATTTTCTGGCGTCCATCTTCTCCCTCTTTCTGTAATTTCTGAAAATAGGGGGTCACTGCGCCAAGAAGCTGAACAATAATCGAAGCGGAAATGTATGGCATGATACCAAGAGAAAAAATAGACGCGCGCGCGAAAGCACCGCCTACAAAAAGATCAAACAAACCAAAAAGGTCGTTCGCATGTGTCTGCGATGCGCCTGACACAGCAGCCGCATCAACACCTGGAATGGTAATGTGTGAACCAAGCCTGTAGACAAATAACAACAGAAGCGTATAAAGGATCCTCTGACGGAGCTCAGGGATTTTATTAATGTTCCTTATACTTTCAGTAAGCTTCATAGCGTCCTTTTAACAAATTCAGGGCTTGGTTGATTTTTTGGTTCTCTTCACCAGCTTCGCTTTTGGCTTCAAGAGTGCCTCTTCAAACGGCAGATCCCTGACCTTTGATGCCTCTTCAAGCGTCCGGGATGCCTTAACTGCTTCCCCGCCCGCTGCGACAATCTTTTCCTCAGCACTTTTACTGAAGGCATGAGCGTTGATTTTAATCGCGCTCGTCAGCTCTCCGTTACCGAGAACCTTAAAATAATCAGCATTACTGGCGTGAAGAAGAGACTTAAGATCGAGAATGGTAATCTCATTTTCTACAAGACCATCCTGTACCCACTTGTCGATCTGGGTAAGATTTACGGTATTGACTGGTTTTTTATCCAGAGGCGTAAACCCGAACTTAGGCAACCGCCGATACACTGGAACCTGTCCACCTTCAATAAGTGGTCTCTTGTAACCGCTTCGTGACTGCTGGCCATTATTTCCTTTGCCTGCGGTAGTTCCATTTCCAGAACCCTGACCGCGGCCAACACGCTTCTTGTTTTTTACTGCGCCTTTTGCTGGACGGAGTGAACTTAAATCCATGGTTTCAATTCCCGACTTGCTATTAGTAAAAAATCCTAGACTTCTTCAACCTTTACAAGGTGCTGTACAACCCTGATCTGTCCTCTCGTGCAGGGATTGTCCTGCCTGTCAACACTGTAGTTGGGTCTTCCGAGCCCAAGAGCCTGAATCGTAGCTTTCTGTTTTTTTGTCCCCCCGATCACACTACGTACCTGGGTAATTTTAAGTATTTTATCACTCATGATTGGATTCTCTCATTTTAGCTTTCATAAACCTCAGTCAAGCTCTTTGACCTTCTTTCGCCTACATCATAAGCGTCAGACATACTCTGAAGCCCCTTGATTGCAGCTTTTACAACATTGTGCGGATTTGAAGACCCGAGCGATTTGGTCAGAATGTCATGAATCCCGGCCATTTCAAGAACGGCTCTTACTGCACCACCGGCAATAAGACCTGTCCCGGGAGTTGCCGGCTTCATCATGACCTTTGCGGATCCATACTTTACTACAATCTGGTGGGGAATAGTTCCCTTGACAATCGGTACCTTGATAACATTTTTCTTGCCGTCTTCAATACCTTTAGCAATGGCATCCTGTACTTCGTTCGCCTTACCAAGCCCGTAACCGACATGACCCTCTTTATCGCCGACAACAACAATAGCATTGAATCCGAAACGCTTACCGCCTTTAACAACCTTTGCAGTCCTGTTGATATGAACCAGTTTCTCTTTAAGATTTAATTCACCGGGTCTGATACTCTTAGCAGATGTTTTCGCCATTTACCTATCTCTTTGAAAAGTTTTTAAAAGATCAGTCCTGCCTCTCTCGCACCATCAGCCAATGCCTTCACTCTGCCATGATAACGAAATCCATTCCTGTCAAATACTACACTTGTTATACCTGCGGCAAGGGCTTTCTGGCCGATCTGAGTGCCAATAATACGGCATACCTCTGATTTTGAGCCACGAAGAGCCTTGTTGTCTTTGGACATTGTTGATGCTGCAAGCAACGTGTTACCATTCACATCATCAATCAGTTGCGCATAAATCTGTGAAAGACTCCTGTAAACACAAAGCCTCGGTTTTGCCTGGGTACCCTGGACATGTGCTCTGCTTCTGTCCTTGATTTTCTGCCTCCGGGAGGTTTTATCGATTTGACTCATTCTCTTGAACCGTTGTAATATGTTATTGCCTAACTATTTGTCTTCTTGAATCATTACTTGCCTGCCGCCTTACCTTCCTTGCGGCGGATCACTTCACCTTCATACTTGATACCTTTACCACGATAAGGTTCGGGCTTTCTGAATGAGCGAATCTTTGCCGCAACCTGACCAACCAGAGCTTTATCTATTCCGCTCACAAGAATGGTAACCGGATCCGGTACATCAATTTTAATCTCATCAGGAGCCTTGAAATAAATCATATGTGAATAGCCAAGAGTCAACGCAAGCAGATCATTTTTCAATTCAGCACGATACCCGACACCTGCAATTTCAAGTTTTCTGGTAAACCCTTTAGTGACACCATCAACCATATTACTGATAAGCATACGATAAAGACCGTGCTGAGCTTTTGCCTTTTTGCTATCGTCGACTCTCGAAACAGCAAGGAGCCCCTGCTCTTCTGAAATAGTTACCTGATCCGTCAGCCTCTGTTCAAGAGTACCTTTAGGACCAGATACCCTGATGTTCATATCACTGATCTCTATCTTTGCCTGATTACCCAGGGCTATGGGCATTTTTCCTATTCTTGACATGGTATTCTAATGCTCTCTGGCTTATAATTAATAGATACGGAACAGGATTTCACCGCCTACACCCTGTGCCCTGGCCTCTTTATCGGTAATAACCCCTTTTGATGAAGAAAGGATATACAAACCGAGACCACCAAGATATTTTTTAATATCTTTTCCGTCATAAACACGCCTGCCGGGTTTACTAACTCTGGTAATCTCCTTGATGGCAGGTTCACCGAGCGCAGTATACTTCAGATCAATCCGCAAAAAAGGGAATTTTTCTGTTGTTATGACCGTAAAGCTTTTAATGTACCCTTTCTCCACGAGCAATTGCGAGAGGTTTTCCCGCAGTTTTGAATACGGGATATCAGTCGTTTTATTTTTTGCTCTTCCCGCATTTCTGATACGGGTGATATAATCTGCAATAGAATCCGTCACGGGCATAGCGAACGTTGGTTACTTTCAAAAATGAACAAATACCTTTCTTTGACCACAGGCAAGCGAACTTACCAGCTTGCTTTTTTAACACCAGGCAACTTCCCTTCAAGACTGAATTTGCGGAACATATGCCTGCAAAGTCCGAATTTGGCGTATACACCTCTTCCACGACCAGTAAGCACACAACGATTACGAACTCTTGTCGCCGCACTGTCCCTTGGAAGCTTACGGAGAGCTTCATAGTCACCTGCTTTAATCAACTCCGCACGAAGGTCTGCATACTTTGCTACAAGCCTGATTCTTTTTTCGTTCCTTGCTATAACACTTTTCTTGGCCATCTGTTTATTGAATTATTTAGTTATTCTTCTTTTTAAATGGCATTCCAAGTTCCGAAAGCAGTACGTACGCTTCTTCATCTGTAGAAGCTGAAGTTACAAAGCTGACATCCATACCGGATATTCTGGGCACTTTATCAATATCAATTTCCGGAAAAATAATCTGCTCTCTAACTCCAACAGTGTAGTTTCCACGGCCATCAAAACTGGTATCACTGAGCCCGCGGAAATCACGGATCCTTGGAACGGCAAGACTGACAAAACGGTCAAAAAACTCATACATGGCCTTACGACGAAGCGTTACGCGACAACCTATAGCTTGACCTTCACGTAGTTTAAAGTTTGATATCGCTTTTTTTGATTTACGTATCTGTGGTTTCTGACCTGTGATCTGGGCAAGCTCCTGGAGAGCTGTTTCAAGCAACTTTGGTTCTGCCGCAGCGGCACCAACACCAATATTAATCGAGATTTTTTGGAGTCGCGGAACTTTCATGATATTTCTATATTGAAACCGCTCGACAAGATTTGGTGTAACCTTCTCTTTATAAAAAGTCTCAAGTCTTGCTACAATAGGGGTTGCCTGTGTCATCTCTTTATTCTTGTCCATCTTCTTTATTATCAGTTTACAGGATGGTCTTTGTCATCCTTGCATTTTAGCAGAAATACTTAACTTTTCTTCACGTTAGAAGAGTGTATAGGAAACTCTCTCTCAATAATTGACCCCTGCGACTGGCCCTGAGCTGGACGCGTGTGGCGTTTTCTGATATTAACTCCCTCGACTATAACGCGACTTTTTAGAGGAAATACTTTCAGAATCCTGCCAGCTTTTCCCTTGTCATTACCACTGATAACAACGACCGAGTCGTTCTTCTTGACGTGCAGCTTAACCTTCTTAATCCCTGTTTTCATTTTTTACTGATGTGATAGTATTTCATAAAACCATGAGCGGGAGACGAGACTCGAACTCGCGACCAACAGCTTGGAAGGCTGTGACTCTACCAACTGAGTTACTCCCGCCTGAAACGCCTTACAACACTTCTGGCGCCAGAGAAACAATCTTCATAAACTTCCGGTCACGAAGTTCTCTTGCAACAGGTCCGAAGATGCGGGTACCTCTTGGTTCACCCTGTGCATTAAGGAGAACAACCGCATTTTCGTCAAAACGAATATACGAACCATCTTTTCTGCGCGACTCCTTGACACAACGAACCACAACAGCTTTGCAGACATCTTTCTTCTTCACAATACCACCAGGCACCGCTGCTTTGACCGATACAATAATCTGATCACCCAATGAGGCATATCGCCTCCCGGTTCCACCGAAAACATGAATACAGCGAACTTTTTTGGCTCCACTGTTATCGGCAACAACCAGATTCGTTTCTTTCTGGATCATCCTGTTTCAAACTTTAGTAAATGTATAAAATCTTCTCTTACCTGGCTTTTTCAATAATTTCAACCAGACGGCAGCTTTTTCTTTTGCTCAGCGGACGGCATTCAACGACCTTGACAAGATCGCCGATTCCTGCCTCATTTTTTTCATCATGAGCCATAAGCTTTGTCGTCTTCTTAAAATATTTCTTGTAAACCGGATGCTGAACACTACGCTCGACAGCAACAATACAGGCTTTGTCCATCTTGTCACTGACAACCTTACCTACCCAGCTTTTTTTTCTTCCTCTTACTGGAGCACTCTTTTCCATTAATTCACTGCCCATTTTATTTTCTTCCATGTAAGTAAACAGTTTTTTTTCCTTTCTGTCAAACAACTCCAACCTCAGCACCCGCAAGCTGATGGAGTCTGTTTTTCATACGTGCAATATCCCGTCTTGAATTGCGGAAAACCATTGGATTCTGCGGCTGTTCAATAACCCTAAAAAAATTGATATCAGCAAGTCTTTCTTCAAGCTCTTTGAGTTTGTCGATCAGTTCCTGCTTGCTCAATGCCGCAATTTCATACTTTTTCATAATAAATAACCCCCTTGTCGAATTAGTTGCCCGGTTTATCTTCGTAATCAGGGCGGACAATGAACCTGGTCTTGATCGGAAGCTTTTTTGCAGCCAACCTGAAAGCCTCTGTAGCAATCTCCCTGGGTATTCCATCAGCTTCAAACATGATTCTTCCTGGCTTTACAACCGCAACCCAGAACTCCGGAGAGCCTTTGCCTGATCCCATTCGGGTTTCAGCGGGCTTTTGGGTTACTGGCTTATCCGGAAAAATCCTGATCCAGATTTTACCATCTCTCTTCATAAATCTTGTCATTGCAACACGGGCAGCTTCGATCTGGCGGCTGGTGATCCAAGCCTGCTCTACGGCTTTCAAACCGAATGAGCCAAAAGATACCGATGTACCACGACCTGAATTGCCTTTCATCCGGCCTCTTTGTGTCTTTCTATATTTAACTCTTTTTGGCATTAACATACAGGCAACTCCCTTCTATTTTCTAATTGTATGGTACTTGATATTAAGATCGCTTGGTACGGTTGCGGCGCTTGGAACGGCCATCACGAGTATCGCGATTTCTTGGACCAGCATCGCTTCGTCTGTCTTTCATTCTCTTCATCTCCTCTTCTTCTATGGCATCAATACGCTGAGCAAGCACTTCGCCCTTGTAAACCCATACCTTGATCCCGATAGTTCCGGCAATAGTGTGAGCAGTAACACTTGCATAATCAACATTGGCCCTAATAGTATGAAGCGGAATTTTCCCTTCCTTATACTGCTCAGAACGCGCAATTTCAGCGCCACCAAGACGACCACCGCATCTTATCCTTACACCTTCGGCTCCAGAGCGCATTGCCTGTTGAATGGCCTGTTTCATCGCTCTTCTGAACGACACACGATTTTCGAGCTGGTAGGCAATATTATCACCAATAAGTTGAGCTTCAATTTCAGGTTTTACAACCTCAACAACATCAATCTTTACCTCTTTGCCAGTGATACGGCTTAACTCCTGAGAGAGATTATTGATCTCCTCGCCTTTTCTTCCCACAACGGCACCTGGCCGGGCCGCATAGATATTGATCTTGACATGCTTGGTTGTTCTCTCAATAATAATACGAGCGATACCAGCCCTTTCCTTCTTCAACCTGGCAAGAACATAGGTACGAATAACATGGTCTTGTTTGATTTTTTCTGAAATAACCGGACTGTCATCATACCACCGTGAAGCCCAGTCCCTGATAATTCCCAGCCTGAATCCAGTAGGATTAACTTTCTGACCCAATGCTCTCTCCTTGTTTAATTTGATTACTGGATTTTAATCTTATCAATGACTATAGTGAGATGATTCGATCTTTTCCGAATCCGGAACGCCCGCCCCATAGGAGCAGGAAGTGTTCGTTTCAATGTCATACCTTCGTCAACAAAAACTGCTTTAATAAACAACTCCTGATCACCGACCCGCTCATCAGGATTACGCTGCGCGTAATTGGCAACGGCAGACTTGAGCGTCAACATAAAATTTCGTGAAGCTGCCTTTGTTGAGTTAAGCAGAATAGCCTTCGCCAGATTGACCTGCTTTCCACGAACAAGACCTGCCACAAGACGCATTTTCCTTGGTGATGTCGGTGTATCCCGTAAAATTGCTTTAGCTTCCATGATATCTTTACCCTTTCGCGTTATTCAATTTATTTTTTTCTTGGTGCAGAGCCGCCTTTTTCAGCCTTTCCACCACCAGCATGGCCGCGAAATGATCTTGTCGGGGAAAACTCTCCAAGCTTGTGACCTACCATATTATCACCAACATAGACTGGGATATGATTTTTTCCATTATGCACAGCTACTGTGTGACCGACAAAATCAGGTGAAATCATTGAACTTCTGGACCAGGTCTTTATAACCTTTTTTTC
>JBAXBW010000037.1:0-16132 GCA_037141805.1 Chlorobiaceae bacterium
CCGAAAGGAGAACACGAGTTACAAGAAAACATGATATTCACTATTGAGCCAGGCATTTACCTTCCTGGAAAATTCGGGGTTCGCATTGAGGATACGGTAGTGATGGGCCCTCATGGTGCTACTCCCTTGCAGCAGTTCAGCAAAGAGCTTCTTGAGTTGTGACATTATCAGAATGAAAGTATGAACAGCGGCTATTGTAAGGTTATTACTTACTGTTCCCGATTATGATTCAGCCGAAAAGCTTGCAGACTGTATCCAGATGGTCGATATCCGGAACGTATTTCTCAAATTGCCAGTAACTGTCGGATTGCCCTCCTGCCTTGAGTGGTTTGATTCGACAACCCGCCCTCTTTTTTCAGGTGGTAAAAGAAAGTGATCCCGCATCTCTTCTGCCGTTAAGGTGATTTGCTCTTACTCAAGTTATCCATTGCTATTTGGAATAAGTCAAAAAAATGATAGATTTCGTTATAGTATGCTGGAAGGAATCCTTGCTTTTTTGGCCATACGCTCTCGCAAAAAAAATGCAACAATGATTGAAAAAAAAGAATTACTTAAAAAAATTAGCGCTATCGAGCAAAGCGAAGAGTCTGTTATTGCTATTTACTCGAATCATATCCAGCATGTATTGAGATATTCAACACTTGGAAAGGAAGTTCAGGTCAGGATACTGGACATGCTTCAAAAGTTGAATTCGGATCTTCAAGACCATAAATCCACAACAAAGCAGCTCATTGAATCAATTGAAACGAGCGGAAAAAATGTTTTTTAATAAAGAGTTCCTTGGTTTCTTTGGATCCGTGACAGAAACTAAAAAACAGAAGCGTGATATTCCCTCTACGTTTATGGCTGATGTTGCGGATACGGGCATTGAGACTTTGCCGATCACAGGCATAGGGGACGAACCAGGTGTTTATCAGATTCAGCAAGGTCCTGAACTTGTTAAAGATGTTCCAGTATATGACGCGACTGCTCATTTTCAATCTAACATTTCGCAAACTGTTCACAGTATGACTATGCTTAAGCATCCATTAGGCGAGGTTTTTGGTTTTACGACAACTGACCAGTCACCGAAGGCACAGCGGTACCGTTCACACCGCCATTGTCCATTCAATAATAAGGTGCCGAACTGCACCAATGATCAAAGCAAAAATCCTCTCGGAGTATGCAGTGTTTTATACGATAACAAGCCGGTCATTACCTGTCCAGTCCGTTTTCGTGAAGACTGGATGATAACTGATGATGCCGCAGCCTTCTTTTTTGAAGAGGGGGTTCGCTGGAGCTCATTAACAGAGGTTCATCTGAATGATGCTGCCGGTACAACAGCAGGGAATATTGACATAATGCTTGTTGCTTATGATGAGCGGGGTAAAATGATTGACTTTGGTGCACTGGAGGTTCATGCCGCAGATATAACCGGAAATTTACGTGAGCCGTTTGAATATTACATGCAAGATACAAGCTCTAATTTTTTAATGGATTGGACAGCGCAACCGAGCTATCCCCAGCCTGATTTTCTTTCAGCGGCAAGGAATAGTCTTGTTCCTCAGCTTTTATTTAAAGGCAGAATTCTACATTCATGGAACAAGAAAATGGCGATAGCTATTAATCAAAGCTTGTTCGAAACTCTTCCTTCTTTGAATCGTGTTAAAAAAGAGGACGCTGACATTGCGTGGCTTATCTATGATTTTGAGGTGATCAATGACGGAGGTAAAGAACGTTATCAACTCAAAAAGACTGATGTGGTCTACACGCAATTCAAGCCGACACTTTCGGCTTTAACGGCAATTGCTCCTGGTAATGTTGGGGATTTTGTGAGATTTATTCCGGAATTAGCCGGTTAATAATTTGTAATGAAGGATCCATAAGTCACGGAGGTGCGGCAAGGAACCACGCCACTCCTCCGTGACATAGAGACGGAAATGAAAATAAGGATGATAGCTAACGTCTATTTATCTTTCCCAGTGCTCAGAGGCAGGGAGTCCAGCTACATAGTGACTCATCATTTTGTCCCATTCTGCCTTTCTGACTTCGGCCAGCGTACATGAGAACCCTGCTTCAAGAATGAATTGATTCAACCGCTCCTTAAGCCTCTCATCTGATTGCAGCTTTTCGATAAACTTTTTTGCTTGCTCTTCTGACATAATAAACTCCTTTTATTAGATAGTCGTAATGTTTTGATTTGATTCCACTGTAATACTTTCGTTTAGCGTTACAATTGCTTTACAATACAAAAACAACACCATGTTCCGTAAGCTATCTCTTCTCAATAAAAGTTTTTTACTCGGTTACATTTCCCCCTCTATTCATGCAAAAAAAGCGCTGGTACAGCTCAGCTTGTAGAGGTATACCTCAAACGCATCACCGCCAGTGAATAAAAAACTCTTTTCCAAGTTTCTTTTTAACTGGTGGTGATGAGGTTCTGTTGTGCATACCCTGTTTATTAACTGGCCAGTTCTGGAATATATTTCACAAAGTCCCCAACGCTGCCAGCAGATATTGCCGTGATGGCTGCTAGTGTCGGCTCGAATCGGGTGTAGACCACATCGGTTTTTTTGAGCTGATAGCGATCCTTATCTCCTTCAGTTATCAGTTCAAGATTGTAAATAAACCAGGCAATATCAGCATCCTCTTTATTAACGCTGATCATCGAAGGAAGAGTGTCGAACAAGCTTTTATCGATGGCCACAGCCATTTTCTTGTTCCACGAATTCAAAATTCCGCCTTTAAACAAGAGTTGCGGAACAAGACTTTTCCGTACCGCAGAAAGAAAATCTGGTTTCGGATAGTTGGGTTGGGCTGTCCAGTCCATTAACGCATTAGACTTTGGATCCTGCATGTAATATTCAAACGGTTCACGTAAATTTCCTGAACTGTATGCTGCATGAATCTCTACCGCGCCGAAGTCGATGATTTTTCCTTGTTCATTGTAAGCAACGAGCATAACATCAATATTTCCTGCTGATTTTCCATTGGCATCACTCAGGTGAACCTCTGTTAATGAACTCCAGCGCGTGCCTTCTTCAAAAAAGAAATCGGCAGCATCGTCGGTAATCATCCAGTCTTCATGAAACCGGACAGGGCAGGTGATGACTGGTTTATCGCTGTGTAAAATACTGCACACACCGAGAGGATTTTTCAACTGGTCGTTGGTACAGTTCGGAACCTTGTTATTAAAGGGACAATGACGGTGAGACCGGTACCGTTGTGCCTTCGGTGACTGGTCTGTTGCTGTAAAACCAAAGACCTCCCCTAATGGATGCTTGAATGTATTCATGCTGTGATCAGTTTGCAAAGTGGTAGATTGAAGTTGAATATTCGAATCGGGAGTCTGAACGTCGGTAACAAGTGTAATAATCGGCGGAAGTTTATCAACGTGTTCTTGTTCCTCCTTGTCTGTGTGTGGCAGGATAGTGGGCGCAATAACAGGTTGGAAATGAGCGATTGTATCACGACTCGGTATTGTGTTAACAAGCGGAGGATTCTCCTCAACTTGTACTGCAGGTTTTTGTTCTACGTTGTCAGGGGGTAGCACAGTTGTTTGCAGGATGGCCGGTTGGGCTGAACTGGTGGAGCCGAGGAATCCCACGCCGTTAACAAGATCAATACTTTGCTGAAGGTGATCAACGTGCCGTTGCTCATCCATACCTATGCGAAGCAAAGTCTTTTTTATGTCTGAATCATCAACATCAGCCGCCAGAGAATTAAAAATATCACGCTTCTGTTTTTTTATCTCCATCATGGAGCCGAAAAATTCGAGCAAATCTTTATTAATAAACATCTTTTTCGCTTGTTATAATGGATTCCATGAACTGCGTTGTCGTGGATTTAAGTCAGTTACAATTAGCAACACGTCGGATATTTGAAACGGCCTGTTTCCGTCAACCTTTGACCGCACCAATCATTAAAAGTACACAGTCTAAACAGCAAGTATACTTTTTGTGTTTTGTGTTGAGAAGGATACACACGCAAAAGTTATCATTTCTTTTTTCTTATTCCAAATTGTAATCCATGGTACTAATAATAAAATACACGTTCATGTAATCTCTGAAGAGAATAGGATGTATTGTTTAACGTGTCGCGGGCAGTGTCGAACTGTTCAGAAGTAAAGCTTTGATGTTGACCGTGAAGGAGGCCATGACAAGGAGTGGATTGGCGTTGCGATCAATGGCACGGATAGCATCTTCAGTGACTGTCGAGACCTTGAAAAAATCCGGGTTGGGGAAGTTTTTTGTGAAACGGTCTATTGCACTGGTAATATCCGGATTATTCAACTCCTGAAAGTCTGGATTGATGGTGCGATGGTTGGTGTCCTGAAAAAAGAGCAGGAGTGAGGCAAGAAAGAGTGTGAGGTCGCTGCGTGAAAGGTTTTTTGCGTTTTGCTCGCATGCGCTTATGGCTTCATGGAAGCGGCCTGGGGAGAGCACTTTACGCAAGTAGTCCAGTGCCTTGTCACGGAGGACAATAGTGGCCGTTTCTGACGGGTTGCTGTCGCGATTATTGATCAGCTCCCATGCCATTCGGAGGTTACCTCTTGAAAAACTGGCAATCAAGCTTCGCTCGCTGTCCATGATTTCCGGGCGATTTTCTTTTAGCCACAATTGCAGTTCCTGGGCAGTTATTCGTGAAAACCTGACCGTCTGGCATCGTGACCGGATTGTGGGCAGCAGAGTTTCGGGTCTTGATGAAACAAGAATAAAAAGCACGTGCGGCGGTGGTTCTTCGAGAAGTTTCAGCAGCTTGTTTGCCGCTGAAGGGTGCAGCCTTTCGGCTTGTGAAATAATGAAAATCTTTTTGCTTCCCTCGTTCGGCATAAACATGGCTTTATGCTGAAGGGTGATGATCTGTTCGGTAAGAATGCCCATAGATCGTTCCATGGCTGGAGCAAAGTAGGGGTTCTGCTTTTTTTGCTCAAGTAGCGCACTGTAGCGTTCTTTGGCTTCGGTAAAGCGCTTGTTCTCCTTTTTTGGGGTGTCGCCCGCATCAAGCAGAGCTGATTCTACAGGAAAAATATACTCGACGTTCGGATGCATGAACGAGTGAACTTGCTGGCAGTCAGGGCACAACTCGCATGATCCTGTCTGGTGGTTGACTGGCATCGTACGGCAGTTGAGAATCGATGCGATTTCAAAAGCCACAGACTCCTTTCCCGATCCATCAGGGCCAGTGAAGAGGTATGCATGAGCAAAACGCCCTGTTTCAAGAGCGTTCTGTAATACGCGTATTTGCTGTTTTTGTGCGATAATGTTTTTCCAGCTCATGTCTGCCTTACTGTGCTCAGATAAAGGTTAGCCAGTTGTAGGGGTCTTCGCCAGTCTGGACTATTTTCAGGTATTCGTGTTGCAGCACTTCGGTAATCGGGCCGCGTTTTTCATTGCCGACAGGGTATTTGTCGATGCTTCTTACCGGAGTGATCTCTGCGGCAGTACCGGTCAGGAAGACTTCATCAGCAATATAAAGCGCTTCGCGGGGAATCAGTGCTTCACGAACCTCATAGCCGTGCTCTTTTGCAATGTGCATGATTGCATATCGGGTAAAGCCAGGCAGAATTGACTGGGCCGACATTGGGGTATAGATGATGCCATCGCGTATAACAAAAATATTCTCACCGCTTCCTTCAGAGACATAACCATTGACATCAAGCGCAAGGCCTTCTGCATAGTCGTCCATCAGGGCTTCCATTTTAATAAGCTGTGAGTTAAGGTAGTTTCCGCCAGCTTTTGCCAGAGTTGGAAGAGTATTGGGGGCTGGTCTGTTCCATGAGGAGACGCAGACATCAACACCATTCTCCAGAACATCTTCACCCAGATAAGAGCCCCATTCCCAGGTCGCAATCGCAACTTCTATGGATGCCCTGTGCGGATTGACTCCCAGTGCTCCCTGTCCGCGATAAACCAGAGGACGAATATAGCAGGATTTGTGATCATTAGACTTGATTGTACTGATGATTGCCTCTTTCAGCTCTTTTTCTGAGTAGGGAATTTCGATACGGTATATTTTTGATGAATCCCTGAGGCGTTTGATGTGTTCATCCAGAAAGAGCACGGCTGAACCCTTGAGGGTTTCATAGCAGCGTATTCCTTCAAAAATAGATGAGCCGTAATGGACAACATGTGAAAGAATGTGGATTTTTGCGTCAATCCAGTCAATCAGTTCACCATTCATCCAGATTTTAGCAGACTTGTTCATGATGCAGGCTTTGGGTGTTAAAACATTACCGGTCGTAAGCTCAAAGATATAAAAACCCCGCGTTCTGTTGCGGGGTTTTTTATGTCCAACTGTTGAAAAAGTCAGTAAATCCTTTCGTAAACACCTTCTACTTCGCGTAGAATCGGTTCATAAACAGTGGGCTTGCGACCGAAGCAGATGCCGAGTGATTCATACATGGCGACATGGTCAAGATCGACGTGACGTTGTACAATTGCCTTTCCTGATTCAATGAACTCTATCTTGCGTCCCTTGACTTTGGAGATGGTGACGCCGGTTTTGCCGTCTATCAGCAGCAATACTGCGGCTGCTCCAGCCTCAAAGCCGAAGTTGATATCATAAGCCGAAGAGTTCCCGGAGCGGACCAGATGACCGGGATGGATTTCGCGTACCTCAGGAATTTCATAGACTCCTTCGACGAACATGCCGGTCTCTTTCATAAATAATGGCATTGCAGGGTCGGCTTTCATCCTCTTCTGAATCTGCTGGCAGGTGAATTTTCCTGCGCCGGCAAGCTTTTTATGACCGAAGGCATCAATGCCGGCTGATTCATCAACAATATCGCTGCCGTCGGCATTTTTCAGCCCTTCGGCAACAACAATGGTATAGGTTCCGCTATGAACGTCGCTCTCCCTGATTCTGCGGGTAAAGCGTTCAGCCAGGTGTTCGTAAACAATATCCCAGTTCGCCGGAATTTCCGGAATCAGTATACAGTCAGCCTCTGCGGCAATGCCGCTGCGGAACGCGGTATGGCCAGCATAACGCCCGAATACTTCGGTGACGAGCACCCTGTTGTGGGTTTTACCAGTTGTTTTAAGGTCGTGCACAAACTGCGCGATGCGGTTGATGGTCGAGTCGCCACCGACCGAGTAGGTCTGCAGATCAAGATCCATGGTTTTCGGGGCATGGATGCACTGAATCCCTTGCTGGTTGAGATCAACCATAACGCTGCCGGAATCGTCACCTCCGCTGATAATAAGTGCATCAATGCCGAATTTTTTCATACCGGCCTTGATGCGGTTGTATTTATCAGGATTGCTTATGGCCTTGATTTTTACTCTTGAATGGCCAGCTTCGGAACCGGCAAAACTTGCGTCAAACCGGTCAAGGCGAACCAGATCAAGCCGGACAATATTTTCCTGATCCACAAGGTTGTATAGTCCGGCGTAGCCGTTAGGAATGATATAAAGTTCAAGGTCTTTTGACAGGGCCATCATTGCAGCGCCTTTCAGCACAGCATTAAGCCCGCCACAATCCCCGCCGCTGGTAAGGATACCAATTTTTTTCACAGTTATGTTCTCCTTTCAATGCCAAGGTTAGTATTTAATGGCCAAATTGATTTATTTGTCAGGAAATAATGTTTCCCGCTTCTGGCAATCAAGATAGATTTTTTGTGTGATTTTTCAACGATAAGTCTCAAAATTTTAATAACGGTTCATGCCTCCGAAAATGATCAACCAACAGTTTTTTTATGAACTTCAGAGATCAGTCGAAGATCGCTTTTGTGCATCTCAGGGAGAGAAAACGCCAGACTTTTCTCACCGCACTGGGTGTGGCTGTCGGCTCGGCCATGCTGGTAACGACCATCTCTGTTTCTCGGGGTTCGTCATCTAATGTTATCGCCAAGGTGATTGACACGGCTCCTCATGTCCTGATCAGCGCAGAAAGGGTTGTTCCTCTGGTGCCCGACAATATTGTGGCACCGATTGGGGGGAGCGTTTCGATGGTGACAAAAAACATCAATCTGGATGAACAGGAGGTTATCAAAAACTATTCTGAGGTTGTACAGAGTATTCTGCCTGTCGAGGAACTTCGCAGTATTTCACCCTTTGTGCTCAGTAAACTGATTGCACGCAATAAAACTCGCTTTACTCCCTGCGTGGCTCGTGGTATCATTCCTCATCTTGAAGCCGATATTGCCGGGTTGAAAAAAAACCTGATTGAAAAAAACGCTATCGAGGAGTTGGCCGCAACTCCGAATGGTATTCTTGTTGGCGATCTGCTTGCTAAAAAACTTAACGTCAGTTACCGCGGCAGGATCGTACTGGTGACCAAAAAAAGCGAAGAGTTTCCCGTAACGGTGGTAGGGCGTTTCAGCAGCGGCTTTAATGCAAAGGACGAGCGAGAGGCCTATGTTAATCTCTCTCTTGCCCAGAGGATGGAAGGAGTTGCTTCGAATTCGGTGAGCGGTATTGGTTTGAGAACAGCTCATGTTGAGCGTGCTCGCCAGACTGCTGGTCAGGTGGAAGCACTCAGTGGCTATAAGAGTGAAAGCTGGGATGAAACCAACCGAAATATCATTGAGTTTTATAATCGTAATGCTCTGATTACGCTGGTACTGGTGGGGTTTGTTTTTGTCGTGGCCGGTCTCGGTGTTTCATCGGTCATGACCACGGTGATTCTGCAAAAGGTCAAAGATATCGCCATCATGCGATCAATGGGTATGCCGGGCAGAAACATCAGCACTATTTTCATGGTTGAAGGCCTGATGATCGGTATTCTCGGGGTGCTTATTGGCAGTCCGTTGGGACATCTGATTTGTCATTTAGTAGCATCTATCCGTTTCGAGGCAAGTACCGCAGGAGTGCTGAAGAGTGACCGGATCAACATTATTGAACTGCCGGACGCTCATCTGATGGTGATTGTTTTCGGCATCCTGATTGCCGTTCTCTCTTCCTGGAGTCCGGCAAGAAAGGCTACGCGCTATGTGCCCGTCAGTATTCTCCGGGGTGAAGTCGGAGCTTAGGAGGGCCGGATAATGCAGACTGCATGGGCTGCGGCACCCTCTTCCCGTCCTATGTAACCAAGTTTTTCGTTGGTTGTTGCCTTGACCGAGACGGCCCCGATCTCAATGCCGAGACAGTGTGCAATATTTTTGCGCATCCCGGTTATGTAAGCTGCTATTTTAGGAGCTTCAAGAAGAAGCATGGCATCGACATTTACGGTTTCGTAACCGTGCTTTTCAAGCAGCTTTCTGACCTGCTTGAGCAGGATCATGCTGTCGATATCCTTGAATTCCATGCTTGTATTGGGAAAGTGCAAACCAATGTCTCCAAGTGCTGCTGCACCGAGAAGGGCATCACTGATTGCATGAAGCAGAACATCGGCATCGCTGTGGCCGTCAAGTCCATTGTGTTCAGGGATATAAACGCCACCGATCACAAGCTTTCGGCCTTCTGCAAAAGGGTGTACATCAATACCAATTCCAATACGCATGGCAATAGAGGTTTAAGGGTTATAACCGGAGGCATCAAAGATAAAATAAATTGTGACTATTCAGAATTTGCTGATTTGTTGGCTGGTGAAAAATTATGAAAAAAACGCTAACTTTCCCCGAAACACAAGAGTGAGTGAATGTTGGATCGTAATGAACAGTGAGTAATGGGTACTCCTATGGCCTTTTCTCAAGTGCAGCGTTTTTTCTGGATTTGTTCCGGTACACCGATATCAGTGATTGAAAAGTATCCTACGGAGCACAGCAAATATCTTGGTATCGGGGCGACAATATTTTTTACGGCGCTTTTTGCAGGCTTGTCTGGTGGCTATGCGCTCTATTTTGTTTTTTCGGGGAGCGCGTTTGCCGAATTATGGGCTTTGCTCTTTGGGTTGATTTGGGGTGTCGCGATTTTCAATCTTGACCGCTATATCGTTTCAAGTATCAAAAAAAGTTCTAAAGGATTGAAACAGTTCTACCAGGCCTCTCCAAGGCTTATTTTTGCAGTTCTGATTGCGGTCGTTATTGCACGTCCTCTTGAACTGAAAATATTTGACAAGGAGATTCGAGAACAGCTCCGGACTCGCTATTTGTCAGACCAGCAGCAACGCATCGTCAAGGTACAAGCGTCATTCAAGGAGAAATACGCCCTGGAGCTTGGCCAAATTGCGACGTATCAGAAAGAGTATGATGCTTTGAGCAATGAGGTGAACCGGTTGCGCGAAGAGCTGAAAGCAGAAGTATTTGGTTCCCGTACATCAACGACTTCCGGTGTGGAGGGATATGGTCTCTATGCAAGGAACAAGGAACTTGTGGTGTCGGGCAAGCAGGCGCGTCTTGAATTTCTGGCTGCTCAGCTCGCCGCGCAGCAGGAGTATATGAATCGTCAGAAAACCACGGAAGGGATTAACAATCAGATGATGCTGGCTGATGAAATGCTTGATCAAAAGGCGACACATGCAGGTTTTGCCGACAGGAACTGGGCATTGGGAGAGCTGACTCATTCACAAAATGATATCAGCCGCTCTTCTGCTAATGCCGTCTATTTTATTACCCTGCTTTTTATTGCCTTTGAATGTGCTCCGCTCATTGTAAAGCTGCTTTCCGATGTTGGGCCTTCAGATGTTGATATCAGGGAGTCGGAGTCCCGAATTTTTTCTTATCTGACCAATACCTCATTTTTGTCACGCAACCGTCTTACACGTGAATATCGCCGTCCCGGCGTTAAAATTGGTGGACGCCGTGCAAGGAAATATCTTTCGAACAAAAGGGCAGGTGGCCGGTAGTGTCAGCCTGTGACGAGGCTTCCGCAATATTCACTGAGGATTGGCGCTGCGGGAGCCGAAAAGAACTGTTCAACGGCGGTGGCAACTTTTTCGCCGATATCGGGATAGATAAAGTTCATGGTACCGATCTGTATCGCTTGTGATCCGGCAAGGAAAAATTCCATAGCGTCCTCAAATCCGGTAATACCACCCATGCCGACAACCGGAATTTTTACGGCATTGTACACTTCCCATACTTTTGCCAAGGCAATCGGCTTGATGGCTGGCCCGGATAATCCTCCGGTAATGTTTTTCAGCAGGGGTCTGCGGGTTTTATAATTAATTGCCATCCCGATCACGGTGTTGATGAGGGAAACAGAATCAGCGCCAGCCTCTTCGGCGGCCAGGGCAATTGAGCTGATAGAGGTGACGTTTGGTGTCAGCTTGATCATGAGGTGTCGGGCAGTAATCTTGCGCAACGCCGAAACAATTTCAAAAGTCGCCTTTCTGCTTACCCCCATAATCATGCACTCATCCTTGACATTCGGGCATGAGAGGTTGATTTCGTAACCGTTGAGACCCTCAACTTCATCAAGTTTTGATACTACCTCACGGTAGTCATCGATGGAGCGTCCGGCAATATTTACAATGACTGCGGTATCAAGCTGGCGGAGAAATGGCGCTTTTTCAGCTATGAACCGATCCAGCCCTATATTGGCCAGTCCGATGGCATTGAGCACTCCTGAGGGCGTTTCAGCGATCCGCCGGGGTGGATTTCCGATCCTGGGTTCAAGGGAAATTGCTTTGGTTACCAGACCACCGATTTTTGACAGATCGCAGAGTTGATTCAGTTCTTCTCCAAAGGAGACGGTGCCTGATGCAAGGAGTACTGGCGATTTTAAATCAAGTCCACGGCCGAGAGATACTGCCGAGCTGGTTGTCAATTTGGCGGCTTCGTGAAGACTCATGTTTTGGTGGCGCTTGACGGAGGTGAAAGCAAAAAACTACCCCTGACAGGCTTTGCCCGGTCAGGGATACTAACTCACAGCTTTGCTGTTTAGTTTAGTTCTTCTTATTGTTTACATAGTAACGTGTTGCATAGTCGCGTACCATGCGATGGGTGTTGTATTCCGGCGCTATGGTTGCAATGGCGTTCCGGATTATTTTAATCCATTTAACAGGAATGTTGTTCTCGTTGCGATCGTAGAATGATGGAACGATCTGGTTTTCCAGTGTCGAGTACATTTTTTCGGCATCGAAACTATCCTGTTCCTCATGGTTTTCAAAAGATTCACCATTGCCGATAGAAAAGCCGTTTTCGCCGTTATACGCTTCTGGCCACCAGCCGTCAAGAACACTGAAATTCAGTCCACCATGCAAAACGGTTTTTTCTCCTGATGTACCGCTTGCTTCCATAGGTCTTACGGGGGTGTTCAGCCAAACGTCAACGCCAGAAACCATCCGTTTTGCGACGCCGAGGTTGTAGTTTTCAAGGAAAATAACCTTTCCGGCAAATTGGGGCCTGCGGGAGTGGTCAACGATTTGACGGATGTAGTCTTTTCCTGCATCATCATGAGGATGGGCTTTTCCGGCAAAAACGATCTGCATTGGCCTGATCGGATGATTGATGATTCTTTCAAGACGACCAAGATCCCTGAAAATCAGCGGAGCGCGCTTGTAGGTAGCAAAACGTCTTGCAAATCCTATGGTCAGCACGTCAGGGGAGAAAGTGTTTGTTCCTGATTGCAAGGCATAATAGTCGTTCTGGAGAAATCCGACATGCTGGTGCTGGTGAAAAAGCTGGTTGGCCAGATACCGGTCCATAAAGTCGATAAGATTACGCTTCAGGTTGTAACGAAGCGCCCAGAGCTCTTCATCGGAGATTTTTGCAAGGACAGCTTCAGTGGCTTCGCGCGAAAAAGTCATTTCGTCAATGTCATCGGTGAAATTTTTCCAAAACTGTTCAGTATATCCGCATGCCCAGGTACTGCCGTGAACGCCGTTAGTGATATATCCGATGGGTACCTCTGCAACAGTTTTATCTGGATAGAGATGTTGCCACATATTGCGAGAAACTTCTCCGTGCAGTTTTGATACACCGTTGGCCGATCGTGACAGGTTAAGCGCAAGGACGGTCATGGTGAACAGTCCATGAGTATCCTCCTTGTCTTCGCTTCCGAGCAACATCATATCAGTGAAGCTCATATCTATCTTGGCAAGGTACTTGTCAAAGGTGTAGTGCATCATGTCTCTTGAGAAACGGTCATGACCGGCAGGAACCGGTGTGTGCGTTGTGAAGACGCAGCGTGACTTGACCTTGTCTATGGCATCTTGTTTGGCAACTCCTCTGGATCGCTCCTGGGCGAGCAGCTCAAGGGTAAGAAATGCGGAATGTCCTTCGTTCATGTGATAGACTGCAGGCTCAATCTTAAGCTGGTCAAGCAGTTTTACTCCTCCTATTCCAAGGAGTATCTCCTGATTGATGCGCATATTCTGGTCACCGCCATAAACTCGACAACAGATGTCGCGATAGTGCGATTCATTGGCATTAATATTAGTGTCAAGGAGGAAAAGTGTTGCCCGTCCAACCTTGAGTTTCCAAACCTGTGCAAAAACTTCGCTTTGCGCAATATTTACGGTGATAATAACATCCTTGCCGTCAGGGCGGGTAACTTTTTCTACAGGAAGGTTTTCAGGGTGCTGAAGAGGGTAGTCTTCAATTTGCCATCCTTCGTGATTAAGATGCTGGCGGAAGTATCCTTCTCTGTAATAGAGAGTGATACCTACAAAGTTGATACCAAGATCGCTTGCTGATTTCAGGTGGTCTCCGGCTAGAACGCCAAGTCCGCCGGAATATATTCTCACGCTTTCATGAATACCGAATTCCGCACTGAAATAGGCAACAGGATTCTTGACAAGTTCAGGAGTGTTGTTTGCGGCCCAGGTATTTTTCTCGTTGAGGTAGGCTATAAAGCGGGAATGGACACGGTCAATTTTTTCGCCAAAGTCAAAATTGCATCGGGCCACCAGTTCATCATCAGATATCTGCCGTAAAAGTTCAATTGGATTATGATTGTTTCGTTCCCAGAGGAGAGGGGAGAGCTCTTCAAAAATCTGTTTTGCTTCTGTATCCCAGGACCACCAGAGATTTTTAGACAGTTCTTGAAGCGCAATGATTTTTTTTTGCATAATAGATCGGTATAATATTTGCATTGATGCCGCAGTGAATAGAAAGGCCGTATCTTATAGCATTATAGCTTTTGCGGCGTTTTGTTAATGCCTGGTGAATAAAATAGTGCTCAATTTACTGTTTTAGAATTGAAAATCGCAAGTCTTATTTAAATTGATTTCAGAGACAGCAAAAATAGCGCATATATCGGATCTTCATATTTCCGGGAGTCAGGATCGCCGTCAACTTGGCTGCCTTGATCGTCTGCTTGACCATTTCAATACTGAAGGTTTTGATCATCTTGTCATTACAGGTGACCTGAGTAACAGCGCTGACCCGCAAGACTGGCGCATGATCAGGGAAAAACTGGAGAATCATGGTCTCTACCACTGGGAAAAAACGACTGTTATTGCCGGTAATCATGATTTGATCCATCTTGAAGAAGAGATGCGATTTTATAATGCACTGAATCCTCTTCCTTTGGCCAGAAAAAAAGCTTTTGACCGCAAATTGAAAGCGTTTTGTGTTTTTTTTCAGGAGCTTGTAACCGGGGAAGAACGGGGCGATAACGCCTTTCCGTTTATCAAGATCATAAACTATCCATCGGTGAAGATTGCCTTCGCCGCTCTTAACTCGGTTTACCCTTGGTATCCTGCCGATAATCCTCTTGGAGCCAGAGGATCAGTCAGTCCGGGGCAGTTGCGTGCGTTGAGCATGGAAGGTGTTCTTTCTTCCGTGAAAGATTGTGTTGTGATCGGGCTTTGCCATCATGCGTTTAAAGTCTATGGAACCGATTCGTTGATCGATCAGGCTTTTGACTGGACCATGGAGCTGAAAAACCGTGAAGAGTTTCTCTCTCTTATGAAAGTTATGCATGCAAAATTGGTGCTGCATGGCCATTTTCACCGCTTTCAGAGCTACACGGTCGATGGAATAACCTTTATCAATGGCGGAAGTTTTCGCTACAATCCACTGTGCTATAGTGAACTGCTTGTCGATGGACAGGGGAGCTGCAAACAGAAGTTTGTACTGCTTCCCTGAAAACGTGGTTTACTTGTGTTTAATGTGATTTTCTTGCATGTATTGAAGGATTCTTGCGGCATGATCGCGGTCATCCTGATTCAGTTGTTTGAAAATATTGGCAGAAAAAGAGTTTGTCGGACTGTCAAGAAATTGCTGAAAATGTGATTCTCCTGCGGCCATTTCAAGATCATAAGCGATGCTGAATGCTTCCGCTCTTGAGGGAGGCATGGAAGTGTAAGTATCGATCAGTGCGGAAATTTTTGTATTGGTATCAATAAGGGATTGCAGATCTTTGGCCAGAAGATTTTCCGGAAAGAACTCTTTTTGCTGAGGTTGCTTTTTTTCCTGTTGAAGAAGGGTTGCGTGGCCTTGTTCCTCCATTGCCAGATCCCACCAGAAATCCTCATCATCCGGCAAACAGTCATTGAAGATGGTGTATAGTTTTGCAAGGTTCAATTCCAGTTGTATTGATTCGTCAAGATGTTTCCGGATTTGTTCGGGCATGGTCATGGAATGTTAGGAATTGTTGCGGTAGGATGCGTACTCCTGAAGACTTTTAACACCGAACTCCTGGTGGCGGATACAGTCAATAGCCTGCACTGATGCCTCTGCAGCTTCGATGGTGGTTACAAACGGTACATTGCTCAGTACTGACGCAGCGCCGATAGCCTCTTCGTCATGCAGGGCTTTTTCACCTCTCGGTGTATTGATGACAAAGTTGATTTTTCCGTGTTTGATAATGTCAAAGATGTTGGGCCGTCCCTCTTCCCCGACCTTGAAAACTTTTTTGCATTCGATACCGTTGTCGGTCAGGAAACGGTGAGTGCCAGCGGTTGCCACCAAATCAAAATCCATACGGAATAGCGCTTTTGCAATGGCGATAATGCGCTGGTTTTTGTCCTGATCGTTTACACTGATGAAGACAGCTCCGGAGAGAGGGAGCTGCATGTTGGCGGCCTGATAGGCTTTGGCAAAAGCTTCGGGAAACTTGTCAGCAAGGCTCATTGCCTCGCCGGTTGAACGCATTTCAGGGCCAAGATAGACGCCTGATTTGACAAACTTGGAGAATGGGAAAACTGGCTCTTTGATCGCCAGGTGTTTCATGCCGAGTTCATCACAATCTTTCAGGTCGTACTCTCTGCGCAGATCACTGAGCTTTTCGCCAAGCATAACGCGGGTGGCGATTTTGACGACCGGGATGGCGGTTGCCTTGCCGACAAAAGGAACCGTCCGGCTCGCTCTTGGATTGACCTCAAT
>JBAXBW010000038.1:0-15707 GCA_037141805.1 Chlorobiaceae bacterium
ATGCCCAAACCCTTGAAGAAGATGTTCGCAAAATCTTGGCTGGCTTTGGAACGGATTACGGAATAACTTTCTGATGAGCGCTTACCCGAAGCTTGTCAAATATCCGTCAAAGGAACCGCTGGCGCGGTTCAGTTGATGAGTAATGAACATTCCAGACGTTTACACACTTTTTGAGTCAATCTCTTCCTTTGCAACCCTCAACCTCACACTGAACACTGAACCATGGTTAACTCGCGATCGAACCTCGACATCTCCTTTATGAGCGAGAACGATATGCTTTACAATTGACAGCCCGAGACCTGTACCTCCAAGCTGGCGAGAACGCCCCTTGTCAACCCGGTAAAAGCGCTCAAAGATACGCTCAAGATCGTTTTTTGATATGCCGATTCCGTTATCTTCGACCTCCAGTCGAACATCATCATCAACTCTGAACGCTGAAATCCTTATCCTTCCGTTGCTGTCATCAACATATTTGATGGCGTTGTCGAGAAGGTTGCGGATAACAATATCAAGATATCTGGCATCAGCATACACTGGAGGAAGTTCTTTGGAAATATTGATATCAAGTCTGATCCGTTTTTTTTCCAGTGACGGTTTCAGAAAGTCAACCGATTTTTGCACCACATCATTAATATCGACTCCAGTAAATTGATACTCAATATAGCCCGACTCAATTTTGGAAAGATCAAGCACATCGTTAACCAGAGCAGTGAGCTGTTGACTGGCCTGCAGGATGATGTTCAGGAAGGGTGTCGCATGTTTTGGATCATCTATAGCGCCTTCGAGCAAGGTTTCGGTATAACCGGTGATGACAGTCAGTGGCGTGCGCAGTTCGTGTGACACACTGGATACAAAATCACGCCGTATTTTTTCGAGATTGCGAAGCGTTGTGATGTCATTCAGTACAAATACTGTTCCTTCAAACCGGTTTTCCTTAATGAGGGGCATTGAGCTAATCTGCATAATGCGTAACCCTTTTGATGTCACAAGCGACATTTCCTCCTTGCGTAACGCGATTTGTGTACTGTGAACTCTGGCAAACAGCTCCTGAAGCTTGCTGTCAGAAAGATGCCTGACAGAGCGCAACTTGAACATGGCCCCATCAATGTGTAACATTTTTGCTGCCGCAGGGTTGACAAGAATAATATCTCCGGATACATCGGTGACAATGATTGCTTCTCGAATGCCCGAAAAAACAGCCGTATACCACTCTTCACTGCGACGCATGGTTGTTATTTTATCCGTCATCACCGTAAATGCCTGTGACAGCAAACCGAATTCATCACGTCGACGAGAGTGCATAACGCCAGAAAAGTCTCCTTGAACCCTTTTTCGGGCAGTGTTAACAAGAGTGCGCAGTGGTCGGGTAAACACAAAAGCTGTCAGCACACCGGCGGCAAGAGAAAAAAAGAGTATGAAGAAAAGCTGCCCTATAACCTTGTTGCGAAACTCAAGTTCATAAATTTCGATATCGTAGAGCGGTTTGCAGAATCGAAGAATGGCCCACGGCTTTGGCAACCCGACAGGTACCGCCATATAGAGCATGTACTCTTTTACGGATTGGCTGAATCGAGTATTCTCACCGTAACCACTTTCAAGAGCGTCCGTTACCTCTGGCCGTGCACGGTGATTTTCTATGGTGATGAGCTTCTCTTGCGAGATTGAGGTATCATCAAGAACCCGTCCATCAAGATCAATCAGGGTGACTCTGATGTCAAGTGCACGCCCCACCTGTGCCATCCATACACGGAGATTCTCACCTGATTGCCAATTTTGTGACTTCTGTTCCAGGATCAGTTTGTTGAGCATAAGGGACCGCTGCAACTCATGTTTGGTTTCAACGGTCAGTACCTCAGTCAACCGATGGCCAACGAAAAGATAGCTCATGACTACCGCAAAAAAAATAATCCCGCCAAGAGCCATACCAATCCGAAAATGCAGCTTAACGTGCATTGGCTTCATCACTATTCTCCACAAGCTTGTACCCAAGCCCCCGTAGTGTTTTGATGATACTACCACTCTCCCCGAGCTTTTCGCGGATCCTTGTGATGTGCGTGTCGATAGTTCTTGTGCTGATATTCTTGTCTATATCCCAGACATCACTGAGCAACGTCTCCCGTGACTGCGCCTCTCCCTTTCTTTTAAGTAGTGCGACAAGCAGCTTGAACTCCATAAGGGTCAGCACAAGCTCTTTGCCATCAAGCGTCACGATATGACGGGCAAGATCTACTTCAAGCCCTCCTGTTTTGAGTATATCCTGTTGTTTACCTCCCTGACGACGCTCCCGCTTGAGGATTGCGCGTATCCGGAGGTTCAGCTCACGGGGACTGAACGGCTTGATAACATAGTCGTCGATGCCGAGTTCAAAACCAAGAATTCTGTCGATCTCCTCCCCTTTGGCCGTCACCATAATAATGGGAATATCCTTGTAGAGTTGATGCTGCCTGATTTTTCGGCATAGCTCAAACCCGTCCATTCCCGGCAGCATGATATCAAGAAGCACAAGGTCAAAACTTTTTCGTGAAAGCTCAACAAGAGCATCTTCAGCGCTTCCCGAAAGATGACATTTATAGCCTGCCCGATTGAGATTATACTCCAGCAGGTTCGCGAGATCCTGGTCATCCTCAACAACGAGCAGCATTGGATCCGACATGACATGACATTAAAAGGTGATCTTTGACATCATTATTTTCAGTCTTGCAATGTACACTAAAATTGTAACGTTTTTTTGAAACCAGCTCTCTTTCGCTCTCAACCGGCCTTGTTTTTCCTGATTATTAACACTCCCTTAACAATCCTTCAACACTTTATTACATATATTGGAGGATTAGCAAAACACGAAATTCATAGTCGTCCACGATCTGCATTTAAAATTCAATAGAATCACTCTTGAAATATGCATCATGTTTGAACCTTTCTTTTCCTTCCAGGAATTTCTTAAAATAGTACCCGGTCTGCTCATTTTCCCCATTTCTTTATATCTCGGCTTACAGAAAATCGGAACAAAAGTAAATGCGGGCATATCATTTAGCAGCAATCCAATTTCCCCATTTTGCATAAGGTATGTTGATCTCAGAAACATGAAAGACCGCACCATTGTAATATACTCAATATTTGTTTCAATAAATGATGATGAGTATTTATTGGAATTAAAAAAGTGTAACCCGCCATTAATTCTAAAAGGATATCAATCAACTATCGCTGAGATCCCTCCATATTCTTTTTTGCTCCTGGATGGCAAAAAGTTTGAGCTTAACAAATCAATGACAGAACAATCAACAATATATCTTGAGTTGGCACACAGTACCGTTAAATGCAATACGTTAAATTATCAGAAACCTATCAGCAAGAAACTTGGAAAGTATCGTATACTCGAGAACATTACAAATAATTTTAACGGTATAATATACGATGAACACGCCGTATATGCCATAACCTATGCCTTACACTCTCGGGTAAAGACAGCAATAGTGAATGAATCAGGAATAATTCAAGGAGAGTGGGAATTTGATATATTTCAACTCGACATGAAATCAATGTGCAGTAAAGAAGCCATAGAAGCTGAACTGAAGGCAACAGGGTTTGGAGATCATGTTGACTGGTTTAAGGTCTACCTTCTGCTTCAGTAATAGAGGAACCGTATTGACATTCAAGACACTCAGGAACCTTTTTTCGCTGTTAATAAAGTGTTTTGTGAGATTAAAGGCATCGCTCAATTGATACTTGAAAAGCAGCAGATGCAATTTTTTTTAACTAATAATAAGTTGGTATGACGAAAAAAGAAGCCAATATAATATGGCAATTGCCTCTAATAATTGCCTTTGCCTTTTTTTCATTGTGGAATTATTCCCTTTATGCGCAGGAAAAAGGAGATACTTCTCTTCGGAACATTGAAACAATAGTGGTGATTTATGCGGAAAACCGAAGTTTTGATAATTTATATGGCATGTTTCCGGGTGCAAATGGCATTTTTAAAAATGAGAAGGGGAAGCTTGCTGATTTTAATGATTTCAAACAAGTAGACAGAGATGGTGTTACTGCTCTTGCCAATCTTCCGTCTGTATGGAATTCGTTTCCTCCCACAGACGGTACGACGTTGAGCCTTGTCAAGACATTGCCAAATAAACCTTTTCGACTTGATAAATCATCCGGAGCTTTCCCGGGAGGCTTGATGCCTGGCAAAGCCACACCTGATTTAGTGCACAGGTTTTACAACAATCAGATGCAGATTAATGGTGGCGAAAACAACATGTTTGCTGCATGGAGTGATGCCGGTGGCTTGACCATGGGATATTATGATGGTTCCGTCATGCAGATGTGGAAGTTTGCAAAACAGTACACCCTTGCAGATAATTTTTTTATGGGAGCTTTTGGAGGATCATTTCTTAACCATTTCTGGCTGATTTCCGCATCTACTCCCATCTACCCTGATGCCCCTGCCACTCTCAAGAGCAGTGTTGAGACAAATGGTGTAAAGCTCAATCTTGCAGAGAACTCACCTGTCAGTGCCATGAGCGGTAAAGCAGTTTATGTTGCAGACCAGGCGGTGACTCCTGATGGCTATGCGGTTAATACGCTGCAGCCCTCTTATCAACCAAGTGGAATTCCTCCCACCGCCGGTGGAAACAGTCAACTTGCTGACCCGACAAAAAATCCTCTTCCTCCTCAGGATTTCAAGACGATCGGCGAGGTCTTGAGTGCAAAGGGAATAAGCTGGATATGGTATGCCGGGGCATGGAATGAGGCTTTACATAATCGCACTATTATTAATAACAGTAACAGCTCAAATTTTCAGCCGCACCACCAACCGTTCAATTACTTTAAACGATTCGATCCAACAACCGTAGCGGGCTCAGAGGAACGAAAACAGCATTTGAAGGATTATTCGGATTTGCAAAAAGATATTATGGCTGGAACATTACCATCGGTTGTCTTTTACAAACCTCAAGGTAATCTAAACCAACATCCTGGATATGCCGATGTGATGTCTGGAGATGCCCATATTGCAGAAACAGTCCATGAGTTACAGAAAAGTCCTCAATGGAAAAAGATGGCAATTATTGTAACCTATGATGAAAATGGCGGGTTCTGGGATCATGTTGCTCCGCCAAAAGGTGATCGCTGGGGACCTGGCATACGTATTCCAGCCATTATCATATCACCCTGGGCCAAAACTCATTTTGTCGATCACACATATTACGACACAACCTCTATCCTGAAATTTATAACAAAGCGGTTTGAGCTTGAGCCGTTACCCGGTATTCGGTCTCAGGCAGGAGATTTGACCAACGCCTTTCACTAATTGCTCTTTGCTGGCAACAATCATGAACGTTGTTGCCAGCTTCATGTTGTGAAACGTTATGAGATGCAGTTCCCTTTTACCGTGAAAACTGCCCGAACTTGCTGATCATCAAAAAGCTCCGCATTTTTCCCGCAAATAAAATCACCTCCAACTTTTTTCAGAGTCCCTTCAAGCGTTGACAATTGATTGCCTGAGCAATTAAAATTTCCTTTGACCCTTTTAGGAGCACCATCGAGTGTAATCAACTTGTTGCCTGAGCAATCAAAATGCCCTTTGACTTTTTCCGGAGCCCACTTGAGCGATTTCAGTTGATTGCTGAAACAGAGAAACGTATCAACTTCTTCGGGAGCGCCTTTGAGTGATGTCAACTGATTCACTGAACAATTAAAGATGCCATGAACCTTTTTATTGGCCCCTTTGAGAGAGGTCAGTTGATTTCCTGAACAATCGAAGTTGCCGGAAACTTCTCTCACTCCACCCTTCAGGGAAGTTAACTGGTTGCCTGCGCATGAGAAATCCCCCATAACGCAATCGGGACTGCCGTCCAGAGTGGTCAATTGATTGTTTGAACATTCAAAATCACCCTGAATTTTATTTGGCGCACCATTGAGTGTAACAAGCTGGTTATATGAACAATCAAAATCACCACCAACAAGATGAGGCGCTCCGTCAAGAGTGGTCAGCCTGTTTCTGGAGCAATTGAAATCCCCCTCAACGACCTCTGGGCAGCCTTCAAGAATGCATGCCACAGTTTCATCATCATGCTCACCTTTCAACGATGTCAACTGATTCCCGGCACAAGAAAAATCGCCCATAATAAACAGCGGACTGCCATCAAGCGAACTTAATCGATTATTGGAACAATCAAAATTTCCAGAAACTTCCTCAGGAGCATTGTCGAGTGAGGTCAACAGGTTACCAGAACAATTAAAATCTCCTTTCACCTTTTTAGGCGCCCCCTCCAATGTTGTCAGTTGGTTCCCTGAACAATTGAAATGTTTGACTTTTTTCGGGCATCCGAATAGTGACGTTAACCCCTTGTTTGAACAATCGATGTCCTCCTTGCCATCACAAGTGCCCATCACATCCTGAAAAGTTACCTGTTTCATGTTATTTCCATTAGAATGCATTAATAAGTCGTCCTGATAGTAGTCACCCTGATTAATATTACAGTTATTTAATCGTCTGATTTTCCCGCAGAAATTATGGCAGGAGAACGGCGCACGAAATCACTGTCGTCCAAAGACCGTTTTCACCCTCGGCAGTTTCTGTGATGTTGTAAGAATTGATAATCTTGTGGCTCATTTTATAAATACCTTCACGTTCATCCCAATCCTTGTTGGGATCAAACTCTATACCAAGAGTAGTTGCCAGCATGGTTGCGGCAAGATCTTCGGCATACTCTCCTGACTGTTCTGCAGATTCTCCGTAAGGATGGTGTTCAGAAAGATATCCATACTGTGTATCGTCGGCAGGAATGGCAACACCAACTGACGCAGCAATAAGGCGGTTATATTCATTGGTTGAATTACGGGCCATGACCGCAAAAGTTATCTGACCCGGAGAGAGATGCTTCAGCCCTTCTTCGACTGTGATGCGTTCACAGTGTGGAGGAAAAATACTTGAAACGGTAACCAGGTTGCATTTCTCAATCCTGGCCTCTCTCAGGGCAAGCTCAAAGGAAGAGAGGTATTCCTTGTGCCTGCCTACGCCCTTGGTAAAAAACACTTTTGATGGAACAAATGACAATGATGTATCTCCAGATATACTAATGTTTCCAAAAATAAGATTCTAAATGCAAAAATACAGAAACCCCGCAAGAACGGATTGTTACGAATATGTTAAATCTTGCTCAAAAATATTGAAAAATCAAAATCCCCCGACACACTCATCCATCAGGAGTGACAACGAGTGCTATAAATGTTTCAGAGTTGTAACAGAGGCACCATTGCTTGTTAAGCTTGATGGTCATAGATTAGGAACATTTAATTTCACGAACTAACTCTTGTTCGATCATCACTCTGGATGATTCAGAATCGATAATAAAATATTTTATATCTCCAGAAGATTCAGCTAACAAAACTATCCTCTCTCTATGTCAGAACGCCCGGTTCATATTCTTATAAAAGAACTCTCCCAGATTCTTGCTCAACTTTCCGGGAAAGTAGTGGGGGATTTTCTTGATGCCCTTCATGCCGTTAAAAATCATGATGATTATGGCGCACGCCACATCAGAATTGTTGAAAATGAAATTGACGTGGCTGAGGTCAACCTTGAGGAGCGCTGTCTGGCTTTTCTTGCCTTGCAGCAGCCGGTCGCCATGGATCTGCGTGCAATTGTCACCATTATCAAGATAAATGATGAACTGAAGCATATCGGAGATCTGGCGATTCATATCATTGACCGAATACCTGAAATCAGTCCTGAAATGCTCGAATCATTTGA
The DNA here is from genome assembly GCA_037141805.1 of Chlorobiaceae bacterium. Classification (GTDB taxonomy): domain Bacteria; phylum Bacteroidota; class Chlorobiia; order Chlorobiales; family Chlorobiaceae; genus Chlorobium. Next base: position 7,748 of record JBAXBW010000038.1, read on the forward strand.
ATTCGAAAATATCTGTATGCACGCAGGCGAAATGGTTAAAAAGTCGATCGAAGCATTTGTCTCCCGAGACAGCATTCTTGCCAGACAAGTCAGTGCCATGGATGAAGATATTGATTCCATACATCGAAAAGTTTTCAAAAGGGTTACCTCACTCATGAAAAAACCTGATTCGGATGTCGATCAGCTCATCGCCGCCTTGAGTATTTCAAGGTATATCGAACGGATGGCTGATCATGCAACCCGAATTGCCAATGAAGTTGTTTTTCAGGTAACGGGAGTGACCGTGCGGCACAGCGAATGGTCTTATGAACAATTGATAACCTCCTGAAGAATTAAATGTCAAGCCAACCACAGGAATTAACGGAGCAGTTGCCTTATTTGCGGCCCGCAGAAGCAAGAGTGCCTGCCCCGAATTTTCTCGATACCTCCCTTTATGTCAACAGGGAGCTGAGCTGGCTCTCTTTCAATCAGCGGGTACTTGAAGAAGCACGTCATCCTCAGGCGCACCCACTTCTTGAGAGGGTAAAATTCATTTCGATTTTCAGCTCAAACCTTGATGAATATTTCATGATCCGTGTTGCCGGTATAGAAGATCAATATGAGGCTGGCATTCAGGATCGAACGATTGATGGCTATACTCCTTCTGAACAGCTTGAAAAGATTCGCGAGATTGTCTTGCAGCAGCTCAGTGAAAGAAACGAGTGCTTTTATCACGATCTGATACCTGCGATGAAAAGGGAGGGTATAGAGTTTCATAAAGTTTCTGAATTATCCCCAACACAACAGCGGGCTTTGAGTCACTATTTTCGAAAGGAGATCTATCCTGTACTCACCCCGCTCGCTTTCGATACAGGTCATCCATTTCCGTTCATGTCAAATTTTTCACTAAATCTTGCCGTTGAACTGGAAGACGATGAAAGCAGAGGATTGAAGTTTGCTCGCGTAAAAGTTCCGGACATCCTCCCGCGACTTCTCCAGCTCAACAATATCAAGGGCTTTCATAATGATGACGGAATCATACGGTTTGTCTGGATAGAAGATCTTATTGAAAGTAATCTGGCTCACCTGTTTCCGAAAATGAGGGTTATACAGTCACATTTCTTCAGACTGATTCGGGATGCTGATATTGAAATCGAGGAAGATGAAGCTGGCGATCTTCTGAAGACTATCGAGAAAGGAATCCGGTCACGTCGCTACGGAAAGGTTGTCCGCCTTGACATCACAACAGCAATGCCTCCTTCGATGAGGAATCTGCTCATGAAAAATCTCAATGTCGCCCCGCGAAATGTGTATGAGATTGATGGAGCACTCGGATTTAACTGCCTGATCGATCTTCTGAAGATAGAACGACCTGACTTGAAAGATGAGCCTTTTGTGCCTGGCAACCAAATTGAAGAGGAGTTCGGGACGGATATTTTTAGTGCGATAAGAGCCAAAGACAGGTTGTTTTATCATCCTTTCGAGTCGTTTCAGCCTGTCGTTGATTTAATCAACAAGGCTGCCGTTGATCCTGCGGTACTTTCAATAAAGCAAACGCTCTACAGGGTAGGAAGCAATTCTCCCATTGTAAAGGCATTGATGAAGGCTGCCGAAGCAGGGAAACAGGTTGCTGTCCTTGTTGAACTCAAGGCAAGATTTGATGAAGGCAATAATATTGTCTGGGCGCGAGCGCTTGAAAATGTCGGCGCTCATGTCGCTTACGGTCTGCCAGGGCTGAAAACCCATGCCAAACTCACCCTGATTGTTCGACGTGAGCAACAAAAGCTGAAACGATATCTTCATCTTGGCACTGGCAACTACAACCCCTCAACAGGAAAGCTCTACACTGATTACAGTCTTTTCACGACCAACGAACAGCTTGCCAATGATGTTGCAGAACTCTTCAACGCCTTGACCGGGTATTCAAAACATACCACATACAGAAAGCTGCTTGTCTCACCAATCAACACCCGAAAAAGGATCATTGAGATGATTGAGCGGGAGATCGAATGGAACCGGGAAAAACAGTGCGGAAGAGTAATCATGAAAATGAACTCCCTGGTTGATGCCAAAACCATCCAGGCACTCTACAAGGCCTCCTGTGAAGGGGTGAAAATCGACCTTATTGTTCGGGGAATTTGCTGTCTGAAACCAGGCATTCCCGGAGTCAGTGAACATATTCGAGTAATCAGCATTATCGGACGTTTTCTTGAACACAGCAGGGCATACTACTTTCATAATGGAGGAAAGGAAGAGCTTTATCTTGGGAGCGCGGATATGATGCCAAGAAACCTTGACGATCGGGTTGAAGCAATTTTTCCTGTGTTTGACAAAGCGCTGGTCAAAATTGTTACATCTGATTTTGAGTTGATCCTCAGTGATAATGTAAAGGCATGGCAGATGAATGCTGACGGCAGATACTCATTGATCGACAACGACTCCCCTGAGGTAAATAGTCAGGCTCTCTTGCTCGACAGAACTGCTGCAAAAAAAACTCATGCGTGCAAATAAAACAGAAATGCTTGAATTCTCAAACAGTGCACTCTGTTTTGGAAATAACCTGATGTGGCTGCATAAACGAAAGCATCCTCATCTAAAACGACTCCTTGATACAGCAAAGTCGGTTCATCTCGATCGATCTTCAAAGATTGTTATCCTCAGCGATCTGCATATGGGAAATGGCGGACGACTTGATGAGTTTCGGAAAAATGCCGAACTGGTTAAAAGCATACTCGAACGATATTATCGGCCCAAAAAATACAGTCTTGTTCTCAATGGGGATATTGAAGAGCTGTTGAAGTTCCCGCTTGCCAGTATTGAAGCAGAGTGGAGTGATTTTTATGACCTGTTTCAAACATTTGAACAAAACGGCTTTTTCTGGAAAACCTGGGGCAACCATGATGCTGCATTGCTTGAGGAAAAAGAGTACCGGTTTTCGTCATCACTGGTCGAATCTCTGAAATTTCATTATCGCGATAAAACTCTCCTGCTTTTTCACGGTCATCAAGCTTCTGTCTTTATGTGGGAGACGTTTCCTTTTGTCAGTCGTGCAGCAATCTTTTTTCTCCGCTACATTGCCAAGCCTGCTGGTATAAAAAACTTTTCTGTCGCCTACAACAGCCGCCGACGGTTCGCTGTTGAAAAATCGATTTATGAGTTTTCCAACCGGGAAAAAATTGTTTCCATCATAGGACATACCCATCGCCCGTTGTTTGAATCTCTTTCCAAAGTAGATTTTTTGAACTACAAGATCGAAGAACTCTGCAGGATTTACCCATCCGCTGAGGGTGAAAAGCTTACAGCAATTGAGGAAAAGATGGACTTGTTGAAAATCGAACTTGAAGCATGTTACAGACAGGGAAAGAAAATCGGCCTTCGCAGCGGTCTGTACCACAATCTCACCATACCAAGTCTCTTCAACTCAGGCTGCACTATCGGAAAAAGAGGTATAACTGCACTTGAAATAGAGGGAAGTACCATCAGGCTTGTCTGCTGGTATAACGGCAAACAGAGTTCCGAATTCTCGAGTAATCGTGACAATCGACCAACGAAACTTGGTTCGACAGGCTTTTCAAGGATTATTCTGAATGAGGACTCTCTTGATTATGTTTTTTCCCGCCTTCATCTACTGGCCTGAGGCCGGGACTCTTCATTTTATACCTGGCCCACCCTACCAACGGAAAGTGGATTGGATGGCTTTTGAAATTGTACCGGAGCTTCTGCAATTTTCATAAAAAGCTTTATCTGTGACAAATGCGGAGGCCAGCTCACCAACAAGGTAGCAAGCGCCTCCCACACCGAGACCCAGGCTACAATCGTAAGCCCTTCAGCAAAAACCCTGTTCAGAAAAGATGTTCCATTTTCAAACGTAAACAGATTATTGACCCAGAGAGAGAAGCCGAGAAGAACAATGCCAAAAACAAGAATAATTACTGATGTTTTTAGCATTTTTTTCGTTGCAGCAAACTCAAGCTCTCGCTGATACATGAAATATTTGTAAACACTGGTACGAACTCGCAGCATAAACTCTTCGGAAGGAAAACACTCGAACATAAACCTGATAACAAAGTCTGCACTACCTATTTCAGTCACACACTCTGTAAGATAATAGACCAGATCTTCATCAAGATCCTTTTTATGATATGGCGCTCTCTTGTCGAAGTTCTCATACAGATCCTCAACACGCTGAGCAGCAACATCAATAATAACGGCACCGTCATTCGTATGTTCGTACCGATCAAGTATTCTTTTTTTCACAACTTCCTTTACCTGCTTAACATTACTTCAGAACATCAAGTATACAATAAAATCGGGTTTATTGCCGTTGCAATTGTAGAATGAACTGCGAAATAGCCTGCTGAGAGCCTTATTGTCGATGATTTAACAGAATTGTTGCACGATCTTAACTTTTGCTCAACACTATGTTGTTTTCTTATGATTGTGAAGTTCAGGGCTCTTGATAAACATCATCGCACAGTCAACTTGAAGAATCTCAATTGGGTATTTTTTTTCAAGCCACGCCTTTTTCGGATCAAAGAGAATGCTATATGCTGCATCATAACTAAATGGAGGACTTCATGTTGCGACTTGATGAATTGAAAAAGGAAATAAACGCTGAGTTTTATTTGCATGATGAACTCATCAATCATGACGTCAAAAAAGTTGATGCTCTGGCAGATATGATTATAAAACCTTTCAAAAAAAAAGACTTGCTGAAACTTCTACATTTGCTGGAAAAATCAGGGAATCCCCATATTGTCATCAATTCAAAAGGACGTGTACTCTTCCCTGACAAGCGGTTTCATGGAACTATTGTTGTTACCGACCTGAAGTTATAAATTCAAAGCCTCATTAGTTATGGTCATATCTGATTTCAGTTTTTGATTGCTCCACCCCCTCAAAGTGAATCCTGTGAACAACTATCATTGTTCCCGGTCTTGGGCAAAAACCTTCTAAAAAATGAAAGCCGCTGGCTGTTTTGTGGAAAAATCCTTTTTATCAAAGAAGTTTCCATACTCTCAACAAAAACGTCACAACGTCTTAATAATTATGTTGTTGAGGAGTGATATAATTGCTTGTCTGAAAATATTTCTGTACATCCAACCAAGCTTATAGAGGATATCGCAATGGCAATAAAACTTTTTGATGGCATTGACTCTGCACTCATCAATTCGAGCGTAGATGGTTTTGGTAATCTTGTGACCTTGTATTTTGATGCTTCACTGGATACAGTGCATCTGCCATCAATGGATCAGTTTGTTGTTAGCAACGGAGGCACCCCCCAGACAATCAGCAACCTGCAGGTCGTCAATAACCAGGTTATTCTGCAATTAGCAAATACACTTGATCAAAGCAAAGCAATCACGGTTTCCTACAACGACGCTACTGCCGATAACGACACCAATGACGTGCAGGATCAGAATGGCAATGATGCGCCCTCCTTTAAGGAAATCGAGGTAACGACAGCGCTCAACCTAACCGCCAGTGGAACTGAAGCCTTCGCTTTTGCTTCTACGCTCTCTCTTGCGGGTGCTGAAATCTCCGCATTTGATGCAGCAAGCGGTCGGCTTTTCGTGACTTCATCTTCAGGGATACAGGTTGTCAGTGTAGATGAACAACTTCAAATGACTCTCCTTGCAACTCTTTCGCTTGGAAGCAATGATATAAACAGCGTCGCTGTCAAAAACGGCATTGTCGCGGTTGCCGTGGCAGCTTCAGACAAAACCCTGCCGGGTAGCGTCTATTTTCTTGATGCAGATGGTGATGTAACATCCCCATTGATGACGTTGGGGAACGTCATGGTCGGAGCTAATCCCGACATGCTGACTTTCACCGCTGACGGAAATACGGTGCTTGTAGCCAACGAAGGCGAGCGCAACACGCCTGCCGATATTACAGCAGGCAAGTCTGCCATCGATCCGGATGGATCTGTAAGCATCATAGATCTCAGTGATCTGGAACACATATCCGTCAAGACAGCATCCTTTGATCCTGCGAATGTCGGCAGCATAAGCAATCTGAAAGCCGAAGGAGTCCGCTTGTTTGCCGGGAATACTGGTTTTGAGACTACGACGCTTGCCCAGGATCTTGAACCAGAATACATCAGTATCACACCTGATGGCAATACCGCCTTTGTGACGCTGCAAGAGAACAATGCAATTGGTATTCTCGATATCGCCACAGGAACATTTACCGATATTGTGCCTCTGGGGTTCAAAAGCTGGCTTGGCCTGCCGTTGGACGGCAGCGACAAGGGCACCTACACACCACTGACTAACTTGCCTGTATTTGGTCAGTACATGCCTGATGGAATAGGTTCGTTTACAGGCTCTGACGGCAAAGCCTACTACATTATTGCCAACGAAGGAGACGATCGTAATGACTTCATGTCACCTGATGCCGTAAAACTTAAAGATATAGCCAGTTACGTCGATCCTGTCAGCGGACATAACTTTTCGTTGGACTCTGGGTTGATCGCCAAATATGGCAATCTGCTGAGTACCTCGGCAATAGGCAACTTGAGAATCTCTCTTGCACCCGGCAACAACGGTGACATTAATGGCGACGGAGTTATCGAACAAATTCAGGCATACGGAGCACGATCCTTCAGCATTCTTAATGCCGATGGTACCATCGTTTTCGACAGTGGATCGCAGATTGAGCAGTTTGCAGCCTCGACAGGCTCCTTCAATTCGGCCGATCCTGCGACCTCCGGTATTTTTGTTGACACCCGTTCCGACAACAAAGGTCCCGAACCTGAAGGCATTGCAATCGGGCAGATCGGGGGAAAAACTCTTGCGTTCGTCGGCCTGGAGCGTGCGGGAGGCGCAATCATGGTCTATGACGTAACTGATCCCCTGCATGTCAGTTTTGTTCAATCCCTCCACAATCCTGATGATTCCAAAGCTCTCAGCGGTGATGGAGCTGAATCCGGCGCTGGCCCCGAAGGACTCACCTTCGTCTCCAGTAATAGCAGTCCCAGTGGGCAGAACCTGCTTTTTATCTCCAACGAGTATGCAAAAACTGTCAGCCTGTTCACGATAACAAATCTGAACGATGCTCCGACGATTGTCAGCACAATTGCTGATGTATCGACATCTGAGGATGCTGCGTTCAGCCTGATGGTGCCCGTTGGCACGTTCAATGATGTGGATGCCGGCGACAGTCTGACCTACAGTGCAACTCTGGCAGATGGTACTCAACTGCCATCATGGCTGAAATTCGACGATGAGCTTCAGGGTGTACTGAAATACTCTACAACCACAACAGATACCTACTTCTCCCAATCAGGCAAGTGGCCTGCAACAGATTCTGCGTCGGCCATTACGGCTATGGTCACCGGAGAAAAAACAGATGCTGGTAACATAGCATGGCAAAGCGGTGACCCGGCAAATGGAGCGATCAAGACAATTGCCGAAACACTGCGTGACGATCTTGGCTTTGCCATTGGCGTTGCCAGCACGGTGCCTTTCTCTCATGCAACACCGGCAGGAGTTGTCAGCCACAATGTCAACCGCAACAACTATCAGGATATTGCGCACGAAATTCTGTTCGACACACAACCTGATGTCGTTATTGGTGGCGGACTCGACACTCTGTTTGCGAAGGCAGTGACCAATTCGGCGAAGGTCAGCACGGATCTTGATCACAATGGCTTCAATGACGACTACGATGCATTCAAGGCGGGTACAGCGGGCACGAACCATGACAATAACGGTTACACGTTTGTCGAGCGGGCTACCGGTGTTGATGGAGGAACTGCACTGGCAGCGGCAGCCAACAGCGTACATCTTGCTGATGGTGATAAACTGTTCGGCCTGTTCGGCACATCAGGTGGCAACTTTGAATATTATGAAGTGGCCGACACACCCGGCACGTCTACTATTACCCGCAGCACCACCGACAGCACTCCGGGCGTTGATGAAGACCCGACCATGACTGAAATGACGACAGCGGCGCTTTCAGTACTTAATCAGGATAA
>JBAXBW010000039.1:0-15135 GCA_037141805.1 Chlorobiaceae bacterium
ATGTTGAAATGTACGAGCAAATTTATGAAAACAGCACTGTTAATGGCAGGCTTCGGGTTCATAAGTGCGAATGCCTTTTGTGCTGGCACCATTACGGGTAAGGTTAATACAAACATTCCAAAGTATGCGGCTGACGTTGTTGTCTCTCTTGTAGGTGTCAAGGGGCCTGTTGTGCCGCAGCATGCTGTTGTTGATCAAAAGAGCCTTGTGTTTGTTCCCCATGTCACCGCTGTTCCTGTTGGTTCTACCGTTGACTTTAAAAATAGCGACAAAGTCAATCACAATATTTTTTCATCAAGTGCCGCAAAAAAATTCAATCTCGGGACTTATAATCCTGGCATGTCGAAGGTTCTGATGTTCGATAAGCCAGGCGCAATAAATCTGCTCTGTAATGTTCACTCCGAAATGTCAGCCTGGGTTGTTGTAACTGAAAATCAATATGCGGCAGTGAGTGAGCATGATGGCAAGTTCACCATCAAGAATGTTCCTGCAGGCACTTATGAAATCACCGCATGGAGCGAAAAACTCAAACCGCAGGGGAAGACGATGGTTACAGTAGCAGATGGACAGACCGCCACAACCGCTATCAAGCTGGCCAAATAATTCTTCTTTCTCATGAAGAATAAATTGTTAAAAAGGTGTCTGGAAGCAGGCGCCTTTTTATTTTTCTTCTAATTCACTCCATTTTTAAGCTTTATTTAAGCCAGGGTTAACGGCGCTTTAAGTGTGTAATGATTATTCTTAAAACAATGGCTATGTCTGGTACAGTAGTCATTATGCTGGTATATTTTTTCTTGAGTTTTTGTAGCAGCCTATTTTCAATCAATTTTCATAATCAGACACTCAATACTATGGAACCGATTCGTTGGAAAAAATTCAGGTCGCTTCTGCTTGCGCTTCTCTTTTGTTTAAGCTTCAACACTGCCTCGTATGCGCTCGAACAAGGCAGCCTTGTACCGGATTTTCAATTGCCGGGAGCGCAAGGTGTGGTTAGCCTTTCAAAAGCGTCAGGTTCGGTCATCTATGTTGATTTCTGGGCATCGTGGTGCGGGCCGTGCAAACAATCGTTTCCCTGGATGAACGCCATGCAGGACAAATATCGTTCACAGGGCTTGCAGATTATCGGAGTGAATGTCGATGCCAAAAGTGAGGATGCCAGAAAGTTTCTCGCTCAGACCCCGGCTCACTTTGCTGTTGCCTATGACCCAAAGGGTGTAGCTCCTCGTCAGTATGGAGTGAAAGGAATGCCAACAAGCTTTCTCATTGGCAGGGATGGTAAAATAATTTCCCAGCATTTAGGTTTTAACGCTGCCGCAGGCGAAACACTTGAGAAAGAGATCAAGGCGGCACTGGAGGCAAAAAAATGAAAAAGCATATTTTGCTAAAACCTGTTCATGCTTTTCTGTTGATGGTCATACTTGCACTTTCAGGCTGCTCGATTGGTCAGGCTGTTCAGCCCTGGGAAAAAGAGTCGCTTGCCCGGCATGAGATGACCTTTGAGGGTGATCCGCTTGAGACCAGGTATGATGAGCACATCTACAGCAGCAAAGAGGGGGCGTCGGGAGGCGCTGGAGTCGGCGGTGGCGGTTGTGGCTGCAATTAACGTAATTGTAATTTTCTGGATACTCCTATGAAATCTGTCCCGACAAAAAAAAATCATACGATAGGCGCTGCTCTTTTTGCCGCAGCCATGGCATTGCCTTTCTCTAACTCAGTGTTTGCTGAAGCGGCACCGGAACACGGCATTGTTGCCTTTAAATATCTGAATTATCAGGATAGCCAACCCGGCATCGACAGGATGGGTATTAACGCCTACTCGGTCACGAGCACGATGCCTTTTGCAGGTGAGTGGTCTATAGGTACTACCTATACTTATGATTCCGTTTCTGGTGCATCCCCTTCTTATCATACGGCGCCACAAGGGTTCTCTTATCATATTCATGACATTCGCAGAGCTGAAGAACTCCAGCTTACCCGGTACTTTTCCAGGGGGACTCTGACTGCTGGCACCATCTATTCTAAAGAATCCGATTATATTTCCCGCAGCTTTTCTCTACAGGGGAGCCTCTCAACTGAAGATAAAAACACAACAGTTACCTTTGGAGGAAGCTATACTAATGATGATATCACTGCTCTTGATTTCAATGAGAGAAAACGGGTAAGAGCCGGTATGTTTGGTATTACAAAGGTATTAACAAAACAAGATATTGTGCAGTTGAATTTCGGATTTTCAAGAGGAGATGGTTTTTTTATTGATCCGTATAAGATGTGGGATAACAGGCCGAGAAAGCGAAACAGCTCTACAGTGTTAACCCGATGGAACCATCACTTTGATGGAATTGATGGCACTACCCGGATTGGTTATCGCTATTACACCGATACCTTCGATATCAAGGCGCATACCTTATCTGCTGAATATGTTCAGTTGCTCGGTAATGATTGGATAGTGACACCATCGGCAAGGCTTCATTCCCAAACCGCAGCGAGTTTTTATGTTCCTGTCGGGGCAGGTGAGCTTGCTAACCAAGCGGACGCAACGATCCCTGCTGGTGTTTTTTATACGGAAGATCAGCGAATGTCTGCTTTTGGCGCTTTAACTCTCGGGATTAAAGTATCAAAGCGTATAGCCAATGCGTGGCTGGTTGACGTTAAATACGAACATGCTGAGCAACGACCAAGCTGGAGTATAACTGGAGGTGGTGACCCAGGCATTGCCCCGTTCAGTTTCAAAAGCATTCAGCTCGGTCTATCAAGAGAATTATAGTTGTCGAAATTAATAAACGTGCATTTCAGCGTCAGTTTTTCAGACGTGGCAGGTGTATTGCCTTCATTTCAAAGCAGGGATATGCATTTTTAAGAAACATATAAGCATATTTTACTGCTTTTTAAAGACTTTAGAGCGTTAATTAATTGTAGGATATGGTGGCTGATCGAGCCATAAAGAATATTTTCTGCTCAAACTGATTTGAACCAAAGTCGCAAGAAAGCGCCAGATTCCCAGAGATTGTTTGTATCAGGGAAGTGCCTCGGTTATTAAGCCGAATCGCTGAATATGTTGTGGTTAGGCAATTGATTAAATCATTAACAACAAATTTTACGTTATGGCTAATCTAAGTTTAACATTAGGTAATGTGTTGGGGACGATACAGCCCGGAACGACGGCTTCTAACGACATTATTACCTTATCCAGTAAGCCACAGTATTCCATTAATTACGTTGACGTTGATGCTGGTCTTGGAACTGATCAACTGAAATTAACGGGTTATTCAACACTTACAAGCGGAAAATTCACGATTAGTACTCCGGATAGTAATGGTTGGATTCATATTGATACCATATCCGGCGCATCGAGTACCGAGTTTCATATAAGGGTTAAAAATGTTGAGTCGGTGACTTTTTATGGCGGAACAACAGTCCAGTTGTCATACGGAGATTCCATCCCGCCGACGCTCTCCACGTCCAATCCGGTCGATGCTGCAACAGGTGTAGCGGTCAACAGCAACATTGTGCTGACCTTCAGTGAAGTTGTTCAGAGGGGAACAGGTCTTATTGAAATACACAGTGATTCTGCCACTGGCGCAGTGGTGGAAAGCTACGATGCTGCAACAAGCACGAACCTGTCCTTTTCAGGTAGTACGCTGACGATCAATCCGACGGCTGATCTGTCGAACAGTAAGACATACTTTGTTACCATTGCATCGGGAGCTGTTAAAGATACCTCGAATAACAGTTACTCGGGGAACACAACGTACGACTTTACGACTGTTGCCGACACCATTCCGCCCACAGTTACCACCTTCAGCCCCGCCAGCGCAGCAACAGGTGTCGCCGTTAACAGCAATATCGTACTGACGTTCAGTGAAGCGATTCAGAGGGGAACGGGGACGATTGAAATTCACAGCGGTTCGGCTAATGGTACAACCGTTGCCACGTACGATGTGGCAACAAACACTTCGAACCTGACGTTTTCCGCCAATACACTGACGATCAATCCGACGAATGATCTTGCAAGCGATGGTACGCATTACTTTGTTACTTTGGCCTCAGGGACGGTTAAGGATCTTGCTGTAAGCCCCAATCTCTATGCAGGTACCACGACCTACGATTTCTTTACAATTGACACCACAGCTCCGACAGTTACTACATTCAGTCCGGCGGATGGATCAACAGGCGTTGTGGTCGGGAGCAACATTGTGCTAACCTTCAGTGAGACGATTCAGAAGGGTACGGGAGCGATTGAAATTCACAGCGGTTCGGCAACAGGTACAACTGTTGCCAGTTATGATGCAGCAACAAACTCATCGAACCTGACGTTTTCGGGCAATACACTGACCATCAATCCGACGGCTGATCTTGCAAACGATGGCACCCGGTACTTTGTTACCCTGGCATCCGGGACGGTGAAGGATGTTGCAGGCAATTCCTATTCAGGTACTGACACATACGATTTCTTTACGGTTGACGCAGTCCCGCCGACAGTTTCAGTATTCAGCCCGGTAGCTGGAGCAACAGGGGTTGCTGTCGGAAGCGACATCGTGCTGACGTTCAGTGAGACAATCAAGAAGGGTACGGGAACGGTTGAAATTCATGCAGATTCGTCAACGGGTACCCTTTTTGAGAGCTATAATGCAGCCACAAACACTTCGAATCTGACGTTTTCCAGTAATACGCTTACGGTCAACCCGACGAGTACTCTTGCAACGGGTATCCGGTACTTTGTCACGTTGGCACCGGGTTCGGTAGCTGATTCCACAGGAAACAGTTTTGCAGGAACAACTGCCTATGACTTTACAACAATAGCCGCGGTCGATAATACATCGCCAACACTCTCCACGTCCAATCCTGCCGACGCAGCAACAAATGTAACGGTCAACAGTGATGTTGTGCTGACCTTCAGCGAGGCTGTTCAGAGAGGGAGTGGTACGATTGAAATACATAGTGGTTCGTCAACTGGCTCGATTGTTGCCAGTTATGATGCGGCAAACTCCTCGAATCTGACCTTCTCAGGCAATACGCTGACCATCAATCCAGCGGCTGATCTGTCGAACAGTACGACATACTATGTTACCATTGCATCAGGGGCGGTCAAGGATCTCTCGAACAACAGTTACTCGGGCATTACAACGTATGACTTTACGACTGTTGCCGACACCACTCTGCCGACAGTTACTTCTGTCAGTCCGGCCCTTGCGGCAACAGGCGTTCCGGTTGGGAGCGACATTGTCATTACCTTCAGTGAAGCTGTTCAGGTCGGCACGGGGCTGATTGAAATTCACAGCGGTTCGGCAACAGGTACAACCGTTGTCACCTATGATGCTGCAAACTCCGCGAACCTGAGGTTTGCCGGCAATACGCTGACCATCAATCCAACGGCTGATCTTGCCAGCGATGGCACTCATTATTTCGTTACTCTGGCATCGGGTACGGTGAAGGATCTTGCTGTCATTCCAAACCTCTATGCGGGCCCCACGACCTACGATTTCTTTACGGTGGACACCACAGCCCCGACAGTTACCACATTCAGTCCGACGGATGCGCAAACAGGTTTAGCTGTTGGCAGCAACATTGTGTTGACCTTCAGTGAGGCTATTAAGAAGGGGGCAGGAGCGATTGAAATACACAGCGGTTCGGCAACTGGAGCAACGGTTGCCACGTTTGAAGCCGCAACAAACACCTCGAACCTGACTTTTTCCGACAAGACACTGACCATCAATCCAACGGCTGATCTTGCAAACGATGGTACTCACTACTTTATTACCCTGGCGCCAGGTACGGTTTACGATCTTGCCGGTAACCTTTATGCAGGTACCACCATATACGATTTCTTTACGCTTGACACCACCCCGCCAACAGTAACCGCATTCAGTCCGGTGGATGCAGCAACAGGCGTTGCAATTGGAAGCGATATTGTGCTGACCTTCAGCGAAACGATCCAGAGGGGTACGGGAGCGATTGAAATTCATGCAGGTTCGGCAACAGGTACCCTTTTGGAGCCAGCCTATGATGCAGCAATAAACTCTTCGAATCTGACGTTTTCAGGGAATACGCTCACAATCAACCCGACGAATTCACTGGCAACCGATACCCATTACTTTGTCACATTTGCAGCGGGTTCGGTAAAGGATTCTGCAGGAAATAGTTATACCGGAATCACGAACTATGGCTTTACAACTGTTGACACAATCGCGCCAACAGTTACTTCTTTCAGTCCCACTGATGCGGCAACAGGCGTTGTTGTTGGGAGCGACATTGTGCTGACGTTCAGTGAAGCTGTTCATAACGGTACGGGTCTGATTGAAATTCACAGTGGTTCTGAAACAGGCGCAGTTGTGGCAAGCTACGATGCTGCCACGAATACATCGAATCTGACGTTTTCAGGCAATACCCTTACCATCAACCCTACTGATAATCTGACTGCAGATACGCACTTCTTTGTCACGCTTCAGAATGGGGCGGTCAATGATCTAGCCGGAAACCACTATGCCGGAACAACGGCTTATGATTTCACAACAGGTGCCGATCCCTATGCAGGCAGTGTCAGCAATATCGGTGTTGATGCAGGCCCTGTTGTTGTCGGGGTTGGAGGACTTGGGGTACTTGCATGGGTTCTTTTCTTATAGCAGGCAAATGAATACGTTTCATTTTGGTTTCGAAGCCATGGCAAGTGGATGCGAGATTGTTCTTGCAACCAACAGCAAAGATGAGGCTCAGGAAGTTGCCAGGGTTGCCATTGAAGAGATTTCAAGAATAGAGCGCAAGTACTCACGTTATCGTGTGGAAAGCATTGTTTCGTTGATCAACGGAGCCGCCGGGGTTGGCTTTGTTGACTGTGATGAGGAGACTCTCTCTCTTGTCCACTATGCTGATACTCTCTATGAAAGTAGCGGTGGGCTTTTTGATATTACTGCTGGTGTATTGCGCAAGGCATGGACGTTCAAAAAAGCGGTAGTGCCTGATCCGGCACTGCTCTTTCCGTTGCTTGATCTGATCGACTGGAAAAGTGTTGAACGCAAGGGTAAAGCTATTCGCCTTCCAACTGCCGGTATGGAGCTTGATTTTGGTGGATTTGGGAAGGAGTATGCTGCGGATCGTGCAGCAACAATTGTCTTCGAGCAGGGCGTGAAACATGGCTATGTGAACATGGCGGGTGATATTCGTGTTGTGGGCCCAAAGCCTGATGGGAGCCCGTGGATGATCGGCATTCAGCATCCCAGGCAAAAAGATCTTGTTCTTGCCTCAATCCCTCTTCATGCCGGGGCGCTGGCGACAAGTGGCGACTATGAACGCTATTTTGATGTGGGCAGCAAGCGGTATTGCCACATTATCAACCCTCAGTCCGGATATCCCGTTACCTGGTGGCAGTCAGTAACCGTTGTAACCCCTTTGGCGATTACCGCAGGAAGCTACAGCACAATAGCAATGTTGAAAGAGGCAGACGGGCTCTCTTTTCTTGATGATTCAGGGATGGGATATCTGGCAGTAGACCAGCGTGGAAAGATTTATCACAAGAATGCGTAATGCAGGGTTATAGTATTCAATAATTTTTTTGACGCAAATAGAATGAACGCTTCTTTTTTAAGGCGTAAGGCTGCTTTTTTTTACCTGATTCTGTTACTTTTTTTCAGGGTGGGCACTCTTTTCGCCGCTGATTTTCTTGATCCAGATGAGGCGTTCAAGCTCAAGGCAGAGCTGAAGAGCAACCGGTCTGTTGTGCTGCATTGGGACATTGCATCGCGGTACAAATTGTATCGCGACAAGGTTACGGTCAGTGTCGAGGGTGGCAAGGCCCAGTTACAAACTCCGGTATTACCAAAAGGGATTACATTTAACGATTCGACGACCAGCGAAAAGATTCAGATTTATCATGACAAGCTTGATGTCGAGGTGCCTTTTGTCAAGACAGATGGGGTGTTTACGCTGAACGTCGGGTATCAGGGTTGTTCTGAGGATGGTCTCTGTTATCCACCGATAACAAAGCTTTTCAGGGTTGTTCCCGGTAAACCGGGAGTCCTCCTGATTGCTGGTGATCAGGCAGGGGCTTTTACAGGCACGGGTGCTGTTGTGGCTGGAGCGCCAGCTTCTCCGACGCCATCGGCAATGACGACAGCTTCCTCTTCAAAAGGGAGCACTCCTGACAATGATGTCTCCCTGGCAAAATCAACTCTTGCTGGGGGAAGTTTATGGAAAATCTCTTTTGCATTTCTGGCGTTCGGGTTGCTTCTTTCGTTTACTCCCTGCGTTCTGCCGATGGTGCCTATTCTCTCTTCAATCATTGTGGGAGAGGGGGCGGTGACTCGCAGACGCAGTTTTTTGATGGCTCTTGCTTATTGTCTTGGTATGGCGATGGTTTACACTTCTCTTGGTGTTGCGGCAGGACTTGCTGGTGAAGGGCTGGCTGGAGCTTTGCAGAAACCATGGGTCTTGATACTGTTTTCTCTGCTTCTTGTATCTCTTTCTCTCTCCATGTTTGATGTTTATCAGTTGCAGTTGCCTGTTTCCCTGCAAAACAAGCTGGGCAAGGCATCAGGCAACTTAAAAGGAGGTCGTTTTGTCGGGGTATTTTTTATGGGTTCTTTATCGGCACTTATTGTAGGTCCTTGTGTTGCAGCGCCGCTTGCAGGCACCCTTGTCTATATCAGCCAGACTCATAACGTGCTTATCGGTGGTCTGGCACTCTTTTCGATGGCAACAGGGATGAGTGTTCCACTGTTGCTTGTCGGCTTGTCGGCTGGCAGCCTTTTGCCCAAAGCAGGTGCATGGATGATTGGCGTGAAAAATGTGTTCGGACTCCTGCTGATTGCCGTTGCAATCTGGATGGTTTCGCCAATTCTTTCAGAGTCGGTTGTCATGCTTTTTTGCGGAGCCTATGCTATCCTGTGCGCAGTTTTTATCGGTGTTTTCGATGCTTCACCAGCAAAACCATCGATAGCTTTACGATTCAGCAAAACCTTTGGACTGGTACTTTTTGTTCTTGGTGTTTTGGAACTTGTTGGAGCTGCTTCTGGTGGAACTAATGTTCTAAAGCCCCTCTCGCAGATTCATGGTTTATCTCCTGGAGCTGCAGAAGAGAAGGAAAGAGTCGCGTTCACTCCGGTCAGGACAGCAAGTGAGCTGGATCAGGCGTTGCGTTCAGCCAAAAAGCCGGTTATGCTTGATTTTTATGCAAGCTGGTGCGTCTCTTGCAAGGAGATGGACGAGTTTACTTTTCATGATCAGAAAGTTATCGGGCAGTTAAAAAATATGACACTGCTGCGGGTTGACGTGACCGCCAATACCGATGATGACCGTGTTTTAATGAAACAGTTTGGTCTGTTTGGGCCACCAGGAATCATTTTTTTTGATGCCAAAGGCCAAGAGATCCCCGAAAGCAGAATCGAGGGTACTCTTGATGCTCAAGCTTTTTTTGATCATGTCAGCAGATATGTAACAGGGAAGTAGATTATAGCCGTAAGGGTAAAAACATCCTGCGGTTACAGAGCAGGATGTTTTTACGTAAAGTCACTCAACTCAACCGGTTATTCCTCCAGCCTTTGGTTTCGAATGGATTGCTTCGAGTTTTACCTGTACTGTTCCGGATTTTATAATCCCAATTTCTTTTGCTGCGCTGATTGATAAATCAATGATCCTCCCTTTGACAAAGGGCCCACGGTCGTTAATGCGTACAACGACGTCTTTTCCGTTTCGCAGGTTAGTCACTTTTACCCAGGTGCCGAATGGCAGGGAAGGATGGGCGGCTGTCAATTTATCCATATTGAATGTCTCGCCGTTTGCGGTCTTGCGGCCATGAAAATCATCGGAGTAAAAAGAGGCTTTGCCTTCGGAAACCGCAACAGGTTTGCTGTTCTTTGCTGTCGCGCTCACTTTTGAGAGTGATTCTGCGCGCGTGGCGGCCTCAGCGGAATTATTTAAAAGGTTATAAGAAGCAATCTGGCTAACTGCGAAGCCAATGGATATCAGGATTGCAAAAAAAGATATGTTGAAAAAATGTTTTCCATGTTTCATACGCTCAGGGTTTAAGCCCGCTGTGCCTTTCATATTTCTCTCGAAAGGGACAGGTAAAAATGAATAAAAATTAATACACTATTCATGTTGCGTCGAGGGTTCAATATAAAGAAAATTTCCTAAAACAGGCAAAATTTGCTGAAAGCCTTGTTTATCGCGAGGTTTTGGTTGGTATTAAAGTAATATAGTGGTGTTGTGTGCTTTTTGGCTTGGGCTATTGATATTATTCTTCAACAAATCAATGTCAATCGAGAGGATATTGATTCTTTTTTTGTGAATAAAAATCAATAAGGAATGATTAACTATTTCCCGGAGAGCAGGTTCGCGCCGTTTATCTGATCTCTTTGATTTAGAACTTATTGTCTATATTAAACGATATAATTTTATCGAAAATACAACCCGTCGTTTCTACTATTTTCATTTTCTGTAATCGATTATGTCAAAAAGATCGGAAGAACCCGATTCAGGCAGCCATGCAGAACAATCTGGCATGAAGCGGCTTGCAGGGCTCTCTCTTGCTGCTCTCGGGGTTGTATTCGGTGATATTGGTACCAGCCCTCTTTATGCTGTTCGGGAGTGTTTTCACGGTGAGTATGGTATTCCTATTACACAAGGGAATGTTCTCGGTGTTCTTTCTCTGCTTGTCTGGTCTCTTCTTCTGATTGTCAGCCTGAAGTATCTCACCTTTATCATGAAAGCCGATAACGATGGTGAGGGAGGTATTCTTGCTCTTACCGCATTGATCATCACCCATAGCAAGAAAAATGGTTATGAACGGTGGCTTTTGGTTGTCATAGGGTTGTTTGGAGCGGCATTGCTTTATGGTGATGGCATGATTACTCCTGCTATATCAGTTCTCAGCGCGATCGAAGGGGTTCAGATTATCGCCCCTGCATTCAAGGATCTTGTTATACCGGCAACTATTATAGTCCTCGTCGCTCTTTTTTTGTTTCAGCATCATGGAACAGCAAGAGTCGGTGCACTTTTCGGCCCGATTATTTTTGTGTGGTTTGTTGTTATCGGTATCCTTGGTTTTGTTGAAATTGTTCGGTATCCGCAGATCCTGAAGGCGATTCTGCCATGGTATGGTATTTCCTTTCTTTTGAACAATCACCTTCAGGGCTTTATGGTTTTGGGGGCGGTTTTTCTCTCCGTAACGGGAGCCGAAGCGCTCTATGCTGATATGGGCCATTTCGGAAAACATCCGATCCGGTTGACCTGGGTATTGCTGGTGCTCCCTGCATTGCTCCTGAACTATTTTGGACAGGGCGCTTTGCTTCTTGCTTTTCCTCTGGAGTCACAACATCCGTTTTACGGACTTGTGCCTTCATGGGCCATGATCCCTATGGTGGTGCTTTCAACTTCAGCCACCATTATTGCGTCTCAAGCACTGATTACCGGGGTATTTTCACTGACTCAGCAAGCAATTCAGCTTGGGTACATGCCTCGCCTGACGGTGACACATACATCAGAAAAGCATATCGGGCAGATTTATGTTCCTGCGGCAAACTGGACATTAATGGTTGCGACTATTGGTTTGGTGGCTGGTTTCGGCTCGTCAAGCAAGCTTGCTGCTGCTTACGGTGTCGCTGTTACAGCAACCATGCTGATTTCAACCATTCTCTTTTACTATGTAGCACGCGATCTCTGGAAGTGGAACAAGATTGCCCTTGACGTTTTGATCAGCTTTTTTGCGGTTATCGATCTTTCCTTTTTTGCTGCAAGCATGAGCAAGCTCTTTCATGGAGCCTGGTTTCCTTTAGTCATAGGGTTGGCGGTGTTTACCCTGATGCTTACCTGGAAACAGGGACGCAGTCTCCTGTTGCAACAGCTCACGGATCGTACCCTGACCATTGAAGAGTTTATACAGAGTCTCTCATTACAGCAGCCCCATCGAGTGAACGGTCAGGCAGTCTATATGACGGCCAATCCGGATTTAGTGCCCGTTGCAATGCTCCATAACCTTCGTCACAACAAGATAATGCATTCGGAAATAGCTCTGTTTCATTTCAGTACGGAAAGGGTGCCGAGGGTTCCAAACAGTCGAAAAGTCGAGGTAACCAAACTTGGTGATGGCTTTTTCAAGGTTGTTGCTCGATATGGGTTTTTGGAACACCCGAATATCCGTCAGGTCATTGCGCTTGCCAATCATCAGGGGTTACATTTCAGGCTGGAAGCGATCAGCTTTTTCCTGAGCAGGGAAAGAATTGTTACAGGGCTCAAGTCGAAAATGATTTCATGGCGAAAAACACTTTTTGCCTTGATGGCTCGCAATGCTCTCAGTGCAACAGCATACTATGACCTTCCTGCCGGTCAGGTGATCGAAATAGGCTTGCTGGTTCAGATCTGAACAGGTTTGCAAAAACTATTGTATATAACATATAGAATTATATATCTTGCGCAATATGGAGTGGTGCCAGTGCTGCAACCTCGTATTCAGAAATCGTTGAACGTTTTTTTCTCGGTTGGAGCCGATTTTTGTCCCACAGTTTTTGCTTGTGACGGAAAGGTTTTCATGTCGCACAATGATATCAACCAACGAACCTCGTTTATCTATCCCGTCGAGTGATGGGTTCAGTCAACGACTCAGGGAATATATTCTTGAAAAGCATGGCTCGGTTAACTCTTTTTGCAGAAAAGTCGATATAAAATATCCTGCGCAGATGACTGATGTCAGATTTGAACGAGTATTCCATGATTTTAAGGAAGTCAGCACTGTAAAGGTTGATTAAAACAATGATAGTTTGGTGAGGAGAGTGTGGTGAAATGAGAAGATTCAGCGCAGGAGATAAAATAATTTACCATAAACCGAAAAGCTCATTCTGCCCGGGGCCGAGGGCGAGGCAGGTTTATCCTCTTGAACACGGTGAGGATTATCACTATGTGGTGGACAAGTTCTGGACAGTCGACAAGGTCAATGATGATGGTACTCTTGACGTGGTTACCAGAACGGGGAAAAAAAACAGGCTTATGGCGAGTGATCCCAATATCAGCAAAGTACATCTGCTTCAGCAGTTGTTGTACCGCAAACGTTTTCCCGATCCGAATTAAGGTGTCACAAAAATAGCTTGTTTCATTACTGCCCATTTTTTTGTCGCATGTTCTCCTGATGGCAAAATGGTGAACGGAGATAGTGTTGCATTGTTGAAATTTGCATCCATGATGTTTGTTCCTTTCAAGTTCGCTCCCTCCAGTCTTGCTCCCTCCAGATCAGCTTCACGCAGAGATGCACCCTCAAGATTTGCGCCGTTCAGGTTTGCGCCGTTGAGTACCGCTCCGTACAGCATTGCTTTTGACAGGTTGGTATTGCTGAGATCGGCACCTTTGAGAAAGGCGCGGTCAAGGTTTGCGCCCTGAAGATTAGCCCCATGCATTCTTGCTGACGGTAAATCTGCCTTATGGAAATTGGCATTGATGAGGTTGGCATTTTCCATCTGAGCATTATCAAGAGAGGCATTTTCAAAATTTGCATCGGGCAGAGCCACCTGCGGCATGCTTTTGCCGGTTTCGGTTATTTCTGCGGTTCGAGTTCCAGAGGAATACGTCACGGCATACTCAAGAGGGGGTGAGGTGTTGCCCGTTGGCAAGGCACTTTCAGGTTCACTGACAAATTTTGCATTATGCATTGTACTCCAGCGTGAAGTAGCTCTTTCACCTGAAGGAAGTATGGTGTTGTTTGAAAGCGTGGATTTGGAAAGATTTGCCAGTTCAATAAATGTTGCGCCGGTAAAGTTCGTGCCCTTTAGATTTGCATTTTCCAAATTCGCCTCAAAAAGATTGGTGTCAGCCATGTTGGCTCTGCTTAAGTCGGCGTTTTCCATCATGCACCATCTGAGGTTGGCCCCCTGAATATTTGCATCCTTGAGTTTTGCGTCTTTCATAAACGCACCCTTGAGATTTGCCTTGACAAGGCAGGCGGAGGAAAGATCGGCATTTTCAAGTGGTGCCCTGGAGAGATCAACGGTATGTCCGGGCCTTGCAAGAGGCTTCGCATTCCATGCAGGAATATTGTGTTTAAGCAAGTTAAGAGTTTCCGGATCGTATGCTGATACCGCTTGGTGCATGAGCATCATTGCAACGGTGAGAACTCCTGCAGACCATTTATTGTTCATGCCAGATCATTATTGATAGTTGACTCACCCGCACGATGTTTCTGCATCGGGACGAGCGCGGGAAATTTCATGGCCAGAGGCTGAACGAAAAGCCCTTGCTGTAGTATAAAAATAATAGTTTATATCGCGTTGTGGAAAAGCGAAAATTTTTGCTGACAAAAAAACACATTTCAACTTCGGTCCACTTTCGGATTCGGGGATAATTGGTCGATTTCATTATCCAGCCCTCCATGCTATTTCGGCAGGGTTTAGTATATTGGCAGTGTAATCATTGCTGATTATCGGTGGCGTTTATGTCTGCTTTGCGTCGCTTTTTTTGCCGTTCTGTTCATTCAGGCCAGAAACTTGTTCTGAACAGCCCGATATTCTTGCCTCATCACTGGTCGTTGTGTGATTTATCTTTTTTGCGTCAATCTTTTATAGAGGGATTCCTAATGAATATTGTCATTGACATGAATGGTTCGCCTGCAAGCACAGTCGGCACCAATGAAACATTTTTGCACTTTTATCAGGGCACTCCAACGCAAAGCTTTTCTGGTTATCAAGCCTCTTTTCAGACACTGTGGCTTGATAAATCGGGCGCAAGCATTACAAGCATTTACGATTTATTTGATACAAATAGTGACAGCCTTGCTGATAACTATACCGAAACGTATACCCGCAGTGGAGTTGTATGGAAGAATTCAGGCACCATTACCTGGGATGCCAATGGAATGTTCCATGCTCAACAAACCGCTGGAGATATGGCATCAGCCCAGGAGGGTTACGGGCGACTTGCGTTCGATGCTGGTGGGGAAGCTGTCGGGATTTACACTTTTTCTCCAACAGCCAGTGCTTTACCTGTTGGATTTGGAAAGGTTGCCACAGATTTTGGTGGAGGTCAGGATTTTGGCTTCAGTGTGGCCACGCAGTCTGACGGCAAGATTCTTGTGGCGGGAACCAGCCTGAACGGAGGTAATTTTGATTTTGTGCTTGCCCGCTTTAGTGCTGATGGCATACTTGATACCGCTTTTGGTGGTGG
>JBAXBW010000040.1:0-14738 GCA_037141805.1 Chlorobiaceae bacterium
TTTTATTATTGTGCGTTACAGGGATAATTTTTTTCAACAGTTGGACACCAGTGGTCTATGCCTTGAAAATTGAAACTATTGATGTTCCGGCAGAGGCCTCCGCAGCATTGATTGGCTTCATGATTCGTGCGAATACCTTGGGGAAAGCGAGCTTTATGGCAAAATACGGTCGCTAAGTAGTTAATATCTTGTTCGGATTGAGAGACTTGCAGCTCGAACATTAACCTTTATTGATGTTACGGTTATGACTGCTTGATGCTCTCCGTTTCCGAGCGTATTCAACTCATCGAGGACATTTGGGACATCATCGCTGCCGAGGTGTCTAATCTGCTTGCATTGTTACAAGCCCAAATGGATGAGTTACATCGTCGTGTTGCTGCACATCGTGCATACCCTTCTGTGAGCATTCCCCGGGAACAGGTTCGATCACTATTGTTTCCGGGTGAACCCCATGTTGGTTCTGCTCCCTCCAGAGACTGAGCAAAAGCTTTTGGAGGCTCAGTGCTGTGTATGCAGACCTGTACGGAGGCGTGATTGAGATTTTTCCACTGTTGAATGGCAGTTCTGTGCCAAAATGCAGCAGGATGAGTTGGCTCGTCTGTTTCTGCAGCGCAATCACACAACCTCTGTCCGATTTAGTGCAAACGATCAGCCAAGTCTGGTGCCATTTATGAAACTCTTGCCTGATGAGCAAGCGGTTCCTTTCACCACTCTGACTTTTTTCCCCCAATATCTTCAACCTTTGCATCTGGTTTGTTACTTTGTAGCAATAAAAACAAAGCTCTGTAACACAAACAATCCAGGATACTGTGAAACCAGCCACGATTGCTCCGCGTGAGATCCCTTTTAACTATACCTCTGCCAGCGACAGGAAGGCAATATCGTTCTTGCTTGGAGCGGACATTGTGCAGATGCTTGAAGAGCTTCGCGAGTTGCGGGTTACAGGGCGGTCGTCGCGGCTGCTTATGGGTATTATCGGTGAAATTCTTATTCATCGCCGAAACCCCTATCTCTTTCAGGAGTTGGTGAACTCTTCTTCCCGCCGTCGTCGTTTGTTTGAAAGGGCTTTTAAAGAGCTCGACACTATTTCCGATATGGGAAATGGCGAAAGCAGGATTTTAGCGATCGTGGCGGCTGTGCGTGCACAGCTTGAGCGGTTTCGTTCGGTGGTTGAACGGACGCCTGATCTTCGCCGCCGCCTGAAGCGTGAACTTGGAGCAGTGGTCGGCGCCAAAAATCTACTTTTTGATCCATTTTCTCTTGCGGCTCACGCCACTGATGCTACTGACTGGAGGCTTCATCTTCCTTTGGCGGTTGTAACGCCTGACAAGGAGTCGCAGGTGGCTCCGCTGATTACCGCTATTGCTGCACTCGGTCTGCATGTCATTCCCCGTGGCGCAGGTACAGGGTTGACTGGCGGGGCGGTGCCTCTGAGGTCGAAGTGTGTGATTATCAATATGGAGAAGCTGAACCGCATTCGTGGTATTTCGGATCGTGAATTTCAGCTTGACAATGGTCAGATAGCGCGGGCCTCTGTGATTGATGTTGAGGCGGGTGTGGTGACGGAGAGTGCGATGGAGGAGGCGGATGAACACGGTCTTGTGTTTGCCACAGATCCGACCAGTGAGTGGTCCTGCACGGTTGGGGGCAATATCGCTGAAAATGCCGGTGGAAAGATGGCAGTACGCTGGGGAACCTGTATCGATAATCTGGTTGAATGGCGCATGGCCATGCCCTCCGGGGAGAACTGGATTGTGAAGCGGGTTGATCACCGGTTGCGGAAAATTCTTCATGAGGATACAGTCACCTTTGAGGTCTGGAATGAGTCGGGCAAGAGGATTGATCGCATTGAGCTGCTTGGCACTGATATTCGGAAAAAAGGACTCTGGAAGGATATTACCAATAAGGCGCTCGGGGGAGTGCCCGGTCTCCAGAAAGAGGGAACTGACGGGGTGATTACCTCGGCCCTTTTTGTGCTTTATCCGAAGTATCCAGAAAAGAGAACACTCTGTCTTGAGTTTTTCGGGCCAGACATGGACGAGGCGAGCCGGGTGATTCTTGAACTGTCGAAAATATTCCCCCTCCATTCTGAAAATAGCGAAGCACTGCTTGCGCTGGAGCATTTTGATGATGAGTATATCAGAGCTATTGATTACAAGGTGAAGGCGCCGCGTGCCCAGACACCGAAAGCGGTGCTGCTGATTGATATTGCCGGTAACAGCGCTGCGGAAGTGCAGAGTGGCGTTGAGCGGGTGGAGCGTCTGCTTGAGCCGCATCCGAATACGCTGATGTTTCTGGCCAGGGATAATGCCGAAGCCATTCGTTTCTGGGCTGATCGTAAAAAGCTTGGTGCGATTGCCCGGAGAACGAACGCTTTCAAGTTGAACGAGGATATTGTGATTCCGCTGGAGGCGCTTGCCGAGTTCTCCCGTTTTATCGACAAGCTGAATATTGACGAGGAGCGTCATGCCCAGCGTCGATTTGTGGCGAGAGTACGGGATATTTTTTCAACGGCAAAAGTGAAAGGGGACGGCGGTCAGTTTGCTTCCAAAATTCCTGCCGGACTTGAGCTCTGCCGGATGTTTGATGAGAGAATTCTGGCTGAGCCTGAGGAGTCTTTACGTAACCTTTCTTTGGTGCAGGAGATGGCAAGAGAGCTGGGTGAGCTGGTGCAGGGTTATCCTGAAATGGAGGCGGCACTGGAGGGCGCTTATCTTCATGTTCGTGACCGGCGAATTGTGCTTGCGACGCACATGCACGCCGGTGATGGCAACGTCCATGTCAACGTGCCAGTGCTTTCGAATGACCAGCCTATGCTTGAGCGAGCCGACAAGGTGATCGACCATGTTATGGAGAAGGTGGTCTCTCTTGGGGGAGTGGTTTCCGGCGAGCATGGAATTGGTGTCACCAAGCTGAAGTATCTTGATCCTGCTCTTGTTGAAGAGCTTTCTCGCTATCGTCACAAGGTTGATCCGCAGGGAATCATGAATCCCGGCAAGCTTGATGATTATGAGGCGCTCAACCATATTTTTACGCCATCCTTTAATTTGCTTGAACTTGAGGCCCACATTCTCAAGCGTGCCCAGATTGAGGAACTTTCAAAAAAGGTTGACTATTGTATCCGGTGCGGCAAGTGCAAGACCGACTGCTGTGTCTACTATCCGGCCAGGGGGATGTTCTACCATCCCCGGAACAAGAATCTGGCAATCGGCTCGCTGATTGAGGCGCTTCTTTTTGATGCCCAGCGTGAGCGATCAACTGATTTTGCCCTTTTGCAGTGGCTTGAGGAGGTTGCCGACCACTGCACGATCTGCCATAAATGTCTCAAACCATGCCCGGTTGATATTGATACCGGGGAGGTTTCGGTGCTGGAGCGTGAAATTCTTTCGGAGTGGGGTTTCAAGCACTCTTCGCCCGTCACTGAGCTGACGCTGCGCTATCTCGACAGCCGTTCACCCGCCTTCAATGCGCTTTTCCGAAAGGCGGTACTTCGGATGGGTGGAGCTGCCCAGCGGGCAGGGAATAAATTCTCTGCGCCGTTGCAGCCGGAAAATGATCCGCCTGCCTTCTACCCGTTTAGGCTGCTGCGCTCTCCAGTGCCGCCGGTGCCGGAGGAGACGCTTCGAGATGTGCTGCCGGAGTGTGGCCCTGACCAGGTGCTGGTCTTCGAGCCATCAGGAGAGGTGACAGGCAATGTTTTCTATTTTCCGGGATGTGGTTCGGAGCGGATGAACTCTACGATTTCGATGGCGGCAATTCATGTTCTGCTTGAGCTTGGTACAAGAGTGGTGCTTCCGCCCCCTTTTCTTTGCTGTGGCTTTCCTGCACATGTCAATGCTAAAACCGACCAGTATTCGAGTATTGTGCTGCGCAATACCGTGCTTTTCAGCCAGATCAGGGAGATGTTCTCCTACCTTGATTTTGATGCCTGTGTGGTGACCTGCGGCACCTGTATGGAGGGGCTTGATGCTATTGAGACCGGAAAACTTTTTGGCGGAAAGATTCTGGACATTTCAACATACGCACTTGGAAAAGGGCTGAAACTCAATGGTGACGGAGATTATCTCTACCATGCTCCATGCCACGACTCACTTTCCGGCAAGGCATGCGAAACTCTGCGCACTCTTGGGGGGTTTGGTTTTGTGACCTCTGTGCCGCATTGCTGTTCGGAGGCGGGAACGCTGGCTCTGTCGCGTCCCGATATTAGCGACTCTATGCTTCACCGCAAACGGGATGCTATTACAGAGGCGATGCATGGTCAATCGAAGGCGGTCATTCTCAGCAACTGTCCATCATGTGTGCAGGGGCTTGGCAGAAATCCTGATCTTGGCGTTGTGCCGCAGCATATTGTCGTTGCGTTGGCTGAAAAAATGTCTGGCACGAGCTGGATGGGGATGATGCAGAAGCAGACGTCAGTGGCAATTTCGGCGAGTTTTTAACGCATTTTGTTGGATATAAAAAGCTGAAACCGAAAGCTATAAGCCGAATTCTGTGGATTACCCGGCAAAACCGGGTAAAGCTGCAGCCATTTATCTAATGCGGCTTACCCGAAAACTCTCCTTGCGGAATTGAACGGGCCGCTCTTTTCCCTTGGGAGGGAAAGCTTTCCTATTTAGCCTTGCTTCGGGGAGGTTTGCCAAGCACAGTGCATTGCTGTACTGTCTGGTGGTCTCTTACACCGCCGTTTCACCCTTACTCCGTTTTATTACCATTGGTAATTCGGGGCGGTCTGTTTTCTGTTGCACTCTCTGTGATAACCGGCTTGCGCCGTCATCCCCGGGCTTGAGCCTTGAAGCTCTCGACCGGCACCCTGCCCTGTGAAGTTCGGACTTTCCTCTGCGCAACCTTGATGCTGCACGGCGACTGCACACTTGCGATTTCAGCTTTACAAAGAACGTGTAATAGGTATTATAATCAGCCTTAGGCTTCTTCAAAAAGCCTTTCATGAACAACAATACGTCCGCATGACTCACAGAGGTAGAAGCCGCCCTGTACAATCATGGTGTGACGATTGGTCGGAACTCTTGTGTTGCAGCCAGAACAGGCGTTGCGGTTGAGCTTGACGACCGCATTGCGCAAGGAACCGCTTCTGAGATGATCGTACTTGTCAAGCAGCCTTTTTGCCTCACGATCAATGAGTTCCCGCTGCTCGGTTACCTTTTTTTTCAGTGAATCAACATCTTCGGCTGTTTCAATAACAATGCTTTCAAGTTCCTCTTTTTTTTGGGTTACCTGTTTGTTCAGGTCTTCAAGTTGCTGATGCAGGATATCGTCAGGCATCATCTCTTCAGTAATTTCATCATACCGATTCTCGGTAATCAGTTGCCGGCCTTTTTTCTGGATTTCTTCTATTCGTTGTATGGTATGGACAATATCCTGAAGCTGAATCTCCGCCTGGGCAATCTCTTTTTCTTCGTATTCAATCTGCTTGGAAAGTGCGTCATACTCCTTGTTGTTGCGGGCAAGTGTCTGCTTTTCCTTGAAATTCAGAATCTTGTGTTTGCACTCATTGATTGTTTCATGCAGACGTGATCGCTGTTTTAACTGTTCATCAGCTATTTTCTTTCGTGACTCAATCTGACGAGTTGTAAATAACAGATCTTCGTCAAGAGCTTCTATTTCTTCTGGCAGTCCTTTTTGAAGACTGACTATGCTTTCTATCTGATTATCAAGGTGCTGAAGCTTGACAAGGAGGTTTATTTTTGTATGATCCACTACGGCTGATGTTTTGGATTATTAAAGCATAAAAAAAGCACCTTCTTGAGAAAAGGTGCGTATGTGTGTGTTATATGTGCAAAACCCGGTCTGTGCTGATTCGACTGTTGCCCTATTGTCAAGCTTCTTTACCTGCATATCGCCCTTGAATTTTGTTTGTGCCCGAAAGGAGACTCGAACTCCTACACCTTGCGGCGCGCGTCCCTGAAACGCGTGCGTCTACCAATTCCGCCATTCGGGCCTTGCGTTATGCCTGTACCAGAACAGTAATCCTATTTAATCTCCTTGTGCAGGGTATGACGTTGCATATTGGGATTATACTTTTTCAAAATAAGACGTTCGGTGGTATTTTTTTTGTTTTTCGTCGTGGTGTATCTTGATACCGTTTTTCCCTCTTTTTTTGCCTCGGTGCATTCAAGTGTAATAACGATTCTATTTTCTTTTCCTTTTGCCATGGTAAAGTCTCAGAGTATGTATTAATAAAGAACTGTAAATATAAGCTCTATAAGGTAATTTTGCAAGTCATGGGTTTTTTCTTTTTCATGATAACGGGAAAATAGCTATTCTTGGTTTCTTTACAACACTTTAAAAAAGGTAACGAAGCCGTGCTTGACAGTAACTATTTTCATTATACCAGTGGTACGCTCATCTGCGACAAAGTCAGGCTCGAAGAGCTTGCGGGCACTTTTGGAACTCCTCTTTATGTGACATCCACAAGCAGCCTTGTCGACAGCTACAAATCTTTCGAGCATGCTTTTGCGGCGTTACCTCATTTTACCTGCTATTCAGTCAAGGCGAACTATAATCTCAGTGTCATCCGTACTTTTGCAGAGCTTGGGTGTGGGTGCGATGTCAATTCAGGCGGGGAGCTTTATCGGGCACTTCAAGGCGGTGTACCTTCTGAAAAAATTATTTTTGCAGGAGTTGGTAAAAAAGATGAAGAAATTGCGTATTCTCTTCAGGTTGGAGTGCTTATGCTCAAAGCCGAATCGCAGTCTGAGCTTCAGGCTATTGACCGGATTGCCGGAGAGCTTGGCAAAACCGCTTCTGTTGCGTTAAGGATCAATCCGAATGTGACCGCTGAAACCCATCCCTACATTACAACGGGTGACAGTAAGGAGAAATTCGGCATTGATGAGGCGGAGCTTCCAGAAGTGTTTGCTCTTTTCCGTCAGTTGCCGAACCTTCGACTTGTCGGTCTTGATATGCACATTGGCTCGCAGATTTTCGATCCAGAATATTTCGTTGCAGCGACGGTGAAGCTCCTTGCTCTTTTCAATTTGTCAAGAACGATGGGATTTTCTGTTGAATTCCTTGATATTGGTGGCGGTTTTCCGGTAACCTACGATCCTCTTAAACCGGCCACTCCGATTGAGAGGTTTGCAGAAAAGCTTGTTCCCATGCTTTTGCCTGCGGGTGTCACCGTGATTTTCGAGCCCGGACGCTATCTTGTGGCCAATGCCTCAGTATTGCTGACCAGGATTTTGTATAAAAAGCACAACCACGCGGGCAAGAAGTTTTTTGTGGTTGATGCCGGGATGACGGAACTGATTCGTCCTGCGCTCTATCAGTCGCACCATGAGGTTCAGGCTGTAACCCGGCATAACGAAACCGTCGTTGCTGATGTGGTCGGGCCGATATGCGAGTCGAGCGACTTTTTTGCCCGTCAGCGGGAGATTGATGCGGCTGAAGAGGGGGAACTGCTTGCGGTAATGTCCTGCGGTGCTTATGCTGCGGTTATGAGCAGCAACTATAACGGCAGGCTTCGACCAGCAGAGGTTATGGTCAACGGAAGTGACGTGAAACTTGTCCGCAAACGTGAAACCCTCGAACAGCTCGTCCAGAATGAGCTGCTCTGAGAGGAAACCAGTTTATGGGTGCAGGTTTTTGAAGATTCTGAGAGTCGCATCGGCCATGTTCAGGGTGTAGAAGTGAACTCCCTTGAGGTTATGGTCGATCAGCTCCTGTACCTGTTTTGTTGCCCACTCAATACCGATTGATGCGACGTCGGTATCATTCTCACTCGCCAATACTTTTTTCAGAAGCGGTGCCGGAATTCTCGCTCCGAGAGCTAACTCCGACATTCTGATCATCCCTCTTTTTGTGCTGATTGGCATGATTCCAGGAATCACCGGCACCGTAATCCCGGCAATCTGGCAGCGTTCCACAAAGTCGAAGTAATCACGATTGTCGAAGAAGAGCTGCGTCACAATATAGTCTGCTCCTGCATCCACCTTCTCTTTCAGGTATTCAATCTCATTCATTCGATTTGGTGTCTCGGGGTGTCCTTCCGGAAATCCTGCAACGCCGATACCGATAGAGGGATAGTTGTTCTTGATGAAGCGGACAAGATCTATGGCGTGTGGAAAGTCCTTGACGGCCTCCTCAATCGACGCCACTCCTGCCGGTTTATCGCCTCTCAGGGCAAGCACGTTATTGATGCCGTTTTCCTGGTAGTTCTGGAGAATTGTTCCCGTCTCCCCGGTATCGGAACAGATGCAGGTGAGGTGCGATACAACGGTGAGCCCCGTCTCCTGTTGAATTTTGGTCACCAGATTGTGGGTTCTTGAACGGGTTGATCCTCCAGCTCCGTAGGTTACACTGACGTATGAGGGGTTGAGCGGTGAGAGGGCAGCTATTGTTTCAAAGAGCGTTTCCCAATCATCATCTTTTTTCGGAGGGAAAAACTCGAAACTGAAGACAGGTTTTGCCGCAGAACTCAGTATTTCTTTGACAAGCATGCAGAGCGTGAAGTTTAAAGGCTTGAATAAAAAAAAAGAATATACAAAAACAATGATGTGCCTAACGTAAAAAATAGAAAGGATCTGCGCTTGCCCGGGGAGTTCTCCGTGGCACCCTATCCTGCGGTGCGGCTGCTTTTTGCGGTTGTTACGGGGATTCTTGCAGGGGTGAATCTTCATCTTCCGCTTGCGGGGTGGATGCTCTTGTGCGCGGTTGCCCTGATCGCTCTTCTGGCAAGCCTTCTTTATGAAAAGATCAAGTGCAGCTCTCCCTTCCCGCTCATTTTTAGTGCCATCAGCTACTCTCTTTTTGTTGTTTTCTGCTTTGCGGCTTTCAGTTCTTACCGGCTGGACTATACACCACGTAATGGACTTTTGAAGTATTGTGGCAAAAACGTGCTGATCTATGGACGCATTGACGGACGACCAAATTTCTCAGAATCGGGCGCTGGCTGGATCATGGAGGTCGAGGAGATTTTTGAGAATGGCCTGACAGTGAAACTGCAAGACCGGGCAAAGGTCTTCATGCGCAACGGAGGGCAGAGTGGCATCAAGGTTCGGAATGGCGATATGGTGCGGGTAAAAGGGAAGCTCGACCTGATTCCGGAAGCTTCAAACAGGGGAGAATTTGATCCCCGAAAAGCAGGTCGTATGAAGCAGCTTTCGGTACAGCTTTACTGTTCGGGCCCCTGGCAGGTGCTCTCCGACGGGGAGTCGAGGCTCAATGGATTTGAACGGTTCATTGTACAGCCCATCTACGACTATATCATGAAGAGCCTTGAAGAGCTGATTCCGGAGGGGCAGGAGCGCAAACTCTCTTCAGGAGTGATAACTGGTGAACGGGAGACTATGTCGGAAGAGGTCTTTGATGCTTTCAAAGCAACTGGTACCGCCCATATCCTTGCGGTGTCGGGGCTGAACGTGGGGTTGCTTGCCCTTGTCATCCAGATTTTTCTTCAACGCATGAAGGTTACTACCGTTGGTCGATGGCTCTCTTTTGTGCTTTTTATCTTTATTCTTCTTGTCTATTGTTATGTGACAGGCAACTCAGCCTCGGTCAAACGGGCAGCCTTCATGTCTCTGGTGCTGATCGGTGGAGAGACGCTCGGCAGAAAAACCTGGCCAGTTAACTCGCTGGCCCTTGCCGATATCCTGATTCTTTTTTTTGATCCTCTCGACCTGCTTAATCCCGGATTTTTAATGACCAACGGGGCGGTTCTGGCAATATTTTTGATTTACCCTGTATTTGTCCCGTCTCAAAAAAAGGGGGACGGTTTTTTGCGGGGCTTGGCAGGAGCCTTGCTCAGCAGCGTCATGATTACCCTTGCGGCCATTATCGGGGTGTCGCCGGTTATTGCTTACTATTTCGGCACCTTTTCGGTGATCAGCATTCTTGCCAATATTCCCGTTGTGCTCTTTTCCACCCTGCTGATGTACGCCCTTGTACCAATGCTGCTGGTGAATCTTGTCTCGGGCTCTGTCGCCTCCTTTTTTGCTGCCAGCTCCTTTTTTCTTGCTGAGCTTACCCTTCAGTCAGCACTCTGGTTCAGCCGGGTACCCTATGCCTCCATCACGATCAAACCTGATTCGATAGAGGTCTGGATCTACTATGCCATGCTCGGCATGACTCTCTATCTCATCAATCGAAAAGTATGGGGCAAGGTTGCTGTGACGCTTCTTCTTGGAGCGAACCTGCTCTTCTGGTACTCTTTTTTCCTGCAACCCCGGCCTGTTGCTCCCTCTATGCTGACCGTCAATCTCGGTAAAAACCTTGCCATACTTTTTTCTTCAGGCACTGAAACCGTCCTGATTGATGCTGGCAAGGTGCCGCGCGATCAGAAGCGTCTTGCCCTTCAGATTGATGCTTATGGACTTGATGCACCAACAGCCGTTGTACAGTTTTATACTCCCGACTCCCTCATTGCGCAGGTGCCTGCCCGCAAACACCTTCTTCAGGCAGATACGACTCTTGTTTTGTCCTCTATGGTTATTGTTCGTCCCGAAGAGAAGGTGGTCAAAATCTGGAGTCGCAATCGCTCCATGCTTATGGTTTCGGGTACAAGCCGTCTGAAAGAGGAGGAACTCTACAAAGCTGACAGTGCAGTGCTCTGGCTCTATCGTTTTGGAGATAAACAGCAGCAACAGATTCTTTTATGGCTTAACTACGCGAAGCCTAAGCGCTGTATTCTTGTGCCAGGTTCATTTCTTTCGCATCAGCAGCTTCTGGCAATGCAGCGGTTTGCAGCGGTGAATCCCGGGGTTGAGGTGCGCAGCAAGACGAGGCAGGTGGTGGTGCCGTAGGTGTTCAGCATCAAAGTAGCAGAAGATTTTTATCATCAAAAGTTCTCTTTTTGGAGGAGAATTTCTGTTTGTGTTAACCAATTTTATTGCGGTGTATGAGGGTCACTATCTCGAATTTGAAGAGAATTGGCGCGACACCTGCTTGGCGCTCTTGTTTAACGGGGCACGAAGGAAAAGCGGATAAAGGAGCTTCTGGAGCCTCTTGAGACGGCCATGGGCGGAGCGATAGAGCTTGACAACAATGGTCGTTTTTATTTGAGCGAATGGAAGTGGAAGCGTTGAAATGCCATTGGTAGCAGAGGGATATCGTAAACTTGGGATGCTTTCCCGATTGATTGCAACAGGCGCACTTCTCGATAAAGGCTCTCTTTTTTGGGATGAACCTGAAGCCAATCTAAATCCGCTTCTCATCAAAAAGGCGGCAAAAAGCATCCTTGACCTTAGTGCATCCGGGGTTCAGGTTTTTATAGCGACCCATAGCCTGTTTCTCCTTCGTGAAATTGAAATATTGTTGTCTCCCAGTGTGTGCAAAGAGGTTAAAACGCCATTTTTCGGGCTGCACAACAGTGACGATGGCGTTGTGGTTCAGCAGGGAAGTTGTTCCGATGCTATTGGCGATATTGCGTCGCTTGACGAAGAACTGGCGCAATCCGACAGGTTTCTTGCTGATGAGGAACGCTGATGCAGCAGTATAATGTTGATGGCCTGAATTTTGATTTTCCTGAGGGTTGGGAGGTCAGCCGGGAAAGCATTCGAGGCTTTTTCCCCGTGCAATCAATTCAGCTCATCTTCAGCAAAAACTTCAGCAGTTGCTCAAACCAAGAGATGCTCATCCGAAGGTTGTCGAACTGAGAGCAATGCAGTCAGTCGGGTGGAGGGCAGGCTAACATAATGTGGCGAACAGGTGAGTGATTGTCAGTCTGAGTCCAACAGCAACCTCTCTTCTGTTTCTCTTCACGCCCGATTATACTATATTCACTTACGCATCTTTTCTCTATGCAATTCACGGCACCTGTGTTATGGTTGATACTATCTGGCAGTATATTTTTTCTCTGGCGATGCGTATGAAGCGTATGAACTGCCATATCGGTTTTGTCGTTCTTGTGATTTTTTGGTTTGGATATGCTGGCATTGCTGTTGCGCAGGAACCTTCGGCTACAGCCAGTGGAGTAGTAGCGAACCTCATCAAAAAGATGGGTTTGAGCTTGGAGGATGTCAAAATAATATGCGGGGCACTTGTTCCTGTCATTATTGGAGTCTGGTATTTTTTTACTTTTTTTTATCCGCAAAGGAAAAAGAAGGCCGATGAACGCAAAACGGTTAAAGAGTACGCCGAACGTTATAAAGATACTCTCAAAGAGCAGATTGCAAAGCAATCACTTCCATCGACAGCCTTTGAAAGTGTTACGGTGACACTCGCCGATACTTTCATTCCATTACACCTCTCGAAAACATCGAGCAACGAAACAGGATTTATGCCGTGGAAAGGCTATAACGAGATAAATAACGATGGTATTCGGACGCCGGAAAAGGTGCTGCGAATGGCCTTCAAAAAATCGTTGCACAGGCTTCTTGTTATTGGTGAACCCGGTTCTGGAAAGACAACACTGCTGTACTATTATGCTTTGTTGTGTCTTGAAACAAAGCCCCCCGAAAAGCGTGGTTTTCGCATGCCCGAGCAGGTCTTTTATCTGCCGCTGCGTGAATTGAACAAGGCAGGAGAAGGTTACGATACTCTTCCTGCCAATCTCTGGGCATCGTCTGAAAAGCATTGTCACGATATTCCAGTAGAGGTTTTCAGTGGTTGGCTTCGTTCAGGGACAACTCTTGTGTTGCTTGATGGACTTGATGAAATCAGTGATATTGAGGAGAGAATTAAGGTGTGCGACTGGATTGAGGTTGCTGTGACCAGCTTTCCAAAGGCATATTTTGTTGTTTCCTCAAGAATAACCGGGCACAGGAAGGTTGACAAGATTGAGTTGAAGAAATTTGAACTGGTTGCCATCAGGGAATTTACGCCTGATCAGCAGCAGCGTTTTTTACACCAGTGGTTTAAAGCGGCATTTCTTGAGGCTGATGCGCCTTTTGTTGATAAAACCGTCCTATGGGAAAAAAACCAGAAAGAAAAAGCGAGAGTAAAAGCAGAAGCAATTATAGCCGTTTTATCGGCAGAGAAGAATAAAAGTTTACAGTCGCTGGCAGGTAATCCTCTGTTGTTGCAGATGATGGCCATGCTCTGGAAAAACAAGGACTATCTGCCAACCAGTCGTGTGGAGTTGTACAGTAAAGCATTGGACTACATTCTTGATGATCGGGAGAGGCAGATCAATAAAGTACCATTGCTTGCCGCTGAACAGGCTCTCGATGTACTGATGCCGGTGTCGCTCTGGATGCAGGAAAAGCTGAAAAAAGATGAAGTGGAAAGAGAGACAATGCATCAGCAGATGCAGGTTGAATTGATCAAGCACTCTTATCTCCCAAAACCATCGCTCTTCTGCAAAAACCTTGTTGATCGGGCAGGATTGCTGGTAGAGTATGGCGAAAAGGAGTATCTGTTCCGCCATAAATCATTTCGCGAGTATATGGCGGCGGTTCAGCTTGTAAAAAATATTGAGCTTCTCCAGGTGGATCCTCTCGACAGGGAGATGAATGGAGTGAGGAAGTATCTCAGCGAGCTGGCCGCACATTTTGGCGAAGCCTGGTGGAAAGAGCCGATCTGCTTTTTTGCAGCTAAGGCGAACGCTGTTACCTTCAATGCGTTTCTGGAGCAACTGTTTGACTCGCCGGTCAGCCTGAATTTTTCGCAGGAGCAGCAGGATTTGCTGGAACGTATTATGCAGGAAAGGCCGAAGGAAGAGCCTGGAGTTCTCTATGACAAACTGCTTGACCCTGCGACAACCGCAAACCGGCAGCGTTATTTGTTGAAATGCTTGCAAATAAGCAGGCATCAGGCATCCGGAGATGTTGTGCGGCAGTTTATTGAGCAGAATCTTGCCAAAGGCGACGACATTCGCCGCCGTGCCGCTGACTTTACGGTAACAGGTGTGGTCGATAGGCAAGGCGCACCTTATGTCTTGATCGAAGGCGGTTCGTTTGTCTACTCAGTCAAGAAAAAGCAACGGACGGTGCCAGACTTCCACGTTGCCCGATACACCGTGACCAACCAGCTTTACCGCCGCTTTATTGCTTACCTTGAGGGAAATGAGGCTCACTTTGCCACTATTCTCCCACTTGAACGCTATAAAGAGCAGTTGAGCATCATGGCGCAAGGTGCCGGGGGATTTCGCCGTTATCTGAAAGGCAAGGATAATCTGGCAAAGCTCTTTCGTTCCTATTTTGATGACGACAGAAAATTTAACGGGGATGAACAGCCGGTGATTGGCATAAGCTGGTATGCAGCGCGTTCCTACTGCCTCTGGCTCTCGCTGCTTGAAAGCAATGGCGGAAACACTGGCCTCTATCGCTTGCCAACGGAGGTGGAGTGGGAATATGCCGCAGGTGGTAAAGAGAGCAGACGCTATCCCTGGGGTGAAGAGGAGCCATCATCAACCCGAGCCAATTACGGGAAAAACGAAGGGGTTACAACAGCGGTTGGCCGTTATCCTGAAGGTGTAACTCCGGAAGGGTTGTACGACATGGCCGGTAATGTGTGGGAGTGGATGGAGAACGACTATGGTTTTGGTTTGCTTCCGATGGTTGTTTCTGTGATTGCTGCAGTTGTTTGGAGTATAGCCGACAAACGTTTCTATGGTTTTTACGCCCTGCGTGCGCTACGGGGTGCGTATTATTACAGTAATGCTGATGCTCTGCGCTGCTCCTCCCGGGTCTACGGCCTTCCGAGGTACGGCAGCGGCGTTGTTGGTTTTCGAGTGATTCGTTCCAGTCTTTTTTCTTCCTGAAAATCTGATCCTCTGATATCTGGAACCCTGAAAAAGAAAGCTCACTCGACAAGGCAGAACCAACATGGGGAGGCTAGAAAAA
>JBAXBW010000041.1:0-14734 GCA_037141805.1 Chlorobiaceae bacterium
AGGAGTACCGTCCGGTATTTTTCAAGGTTTTCGAGCACCTCTCCTGTGCCTCTTGCAACAGCCGTCAGGGGATCTTCGCTGATATGTACGGCAAGTTTTGTCTCCTCGTTGATCCTTTTATCAAGTCCTTTGATCAGTGAACCACCACCGGCAAGAAAAAGGCCGCGGTCGAGAATGTCGGCGGAGAGTTCCGGTTTGGTTACTTCAAGGCTTTTTTTGATCGATGTGATGATCTGGCTGATCGGAGTGGCTATCGCTTCCCTGATGGTGGCTGAGTTAACCTCCCGCTCTTCGGGAAGGGCGGTTACAAGATTTCTGCCCCTGACCATCATGGTCAATTCTTTATCGAGCTTGTAGGCAGAGGCAATCTTTATTTTGACGTCTTCAGCCGTACGTTCACCGATGGCCAGATTGTAGGCTTTGCGGAAGTGACGGACAATCGCGTTGGTGATATCGGTTCCGGCAACCCGAAGAGATTCGCCTGATGCAATACCGCCAAGTGAAATAACCGCAATTTCTGTTGTTCCGCCTCCGATATCGACAATCATATTCCCCATAGGCTCCTTGACGTCAAGACCGATGCCGATTGCTGCCGCCATGGGTTCCGTAACCAGATAAACTTCTCTGGCTCCGACATGCTCCGCAGAGTCGCGTACCGCTCTTTTTTCCACTTCGGTGATGCCAGAAGGGATGCCGATAACCATACGGCGAATGCCAAATGAAAACTGGGTTTTTGTTTTATTGATCAATCCCTTGATCAGCTCTTCCGTTGCTTCATAGTCAGCTATGACACCATTGGCAAGCGGCCGGATGGTGACAATGCCGGGGTGGGTTTTTTCATGCATAAGAAGTGCTTCGTGCCCGATAGCCACAATTTTACCTGTATTGCGTTCGCGGGCAACGATAGATGGTTCATTTAAAACGACACCTTTACCCCGGATAAAAATCAATGTGTTTGCTGTTCCAAGATCAATGGCGATGTCTCTGAACAGATTACTGAAAAAGCTCATGTTAACATGGTTCTATATGCTGTAGTCATAGTGGCTTGGAATGGAGCTGATTCAGGCTATATTCCAAGGTTTCAACTGAACTCACAAGGTAGTTAATGGAATTTTTTTTTCAAATGAAAAGAGTGTTTCATTTGCTATTTTTTTTAAGTCAGATAACCAAACATCAGTAAGAAGTGTTAAAACTCTATCGTTTTGCCGAAGAACGTTCAGCCCTGAAAGAGCAATTGCGTCGGAGCGTTACTTTTGATTCTGCTGCACAGTCTGCTGTTGATGAGATATTGCAACAGGTCCGCCAGAATGGAGATCGTGCCGTGCTGGACTATACGGAGCGCTTTCAGGGCATCAGGTTGTCGGCCATGATGGTTTCACCCGATGCCATTGAAGAGGCCTAC
Source organism: Chlorobiaceae bacterium (assembly GCA_037141805.1). Lineage (GTDB taxonomy): Bacteria > Bacteroidota > Chlorobiia > Chlorobiales > Chlorobiaceae > Chlorobium. Next base: position 1,403 of record JBAXBW010000041.1, read on the forward strand.
AGGAATGCTGATCCTGGCTTTCTTGCGGTGTTAGAAGAGGCGTACACAAATATTGTCCTGTTTCACCAGCATGAGGTTGAGAAAAGTTTTTTTTATGAAGCAGAGGGAGGTGTGGTGCTTGGCCAACGGGTAACACCCATGGAAAAGGCTCTGCTCTATGTCCCGGGTGGAAAGGCATCCTATCCCTCCTCCCTGCTGATGAATGCTGCGCCAGCCAAAGTGGCAGGGGTAAAGGATATTTTTATTACCACTCCCTGTGATGATGCGGGAGAGGTAAGTCCCAATATTCTGGCTGCTGCTGCGGTGGCCGGTATCAGTTCCGTTTACAAGCTTGGCGGAGCCCAGGCTATAGCCGCGTTTGCTTACGGCACAGAATCCATTCCGAAGGTCGATATCATTACCGGGCCGGGAAACAAATTTGTTGCGCTGGCAAAAAAACAGGTCTTTGGACATGTCGCTATCGACAGTATAGCCGGCCCCTCTGAAGTGGTTATTATTGCAGAAGAATCAGCGAACCCAGACTTTATTGTGCTTGATATGTTTGCCCAGGCAGAGCATGATCCCGATGCATCAGCCGTGCTGATCACTCCGTCCGGGTCGCTGGCTTTGGCTGTTCAGAAGTGTGCCGAAGCACGTCTGCCAGCAATGCTTCGCCGGGAGATTATTGCCTCCTCGCTTCAGCATAATGGTGCTATAGTGCTTGTCGGTTCGCTGGAAGAGGCCTGCACGGTCTCCGATATGATCGCGCCGGAGCATCTGGAGCTTCATGTTGAGCATCCCTGGGATATTCTTCCGTTCATTCATCATGCTGGTGCTCTTTTTATGGGCGGGTACTCCTGCGAAACGGTTGGTGATTATTTTGCTGGACCGAACCATACGTTGCCGACCAATGGTACGGCACGTTTTTTTTCGCCGCTTTCGGTTCGTGACTTTGTCAAGCACACCTCGATTATCTCCTATTCAAAGCAACAGTTGCGCCGGTCTGGGGAAAAAATAGCCGCGTTTGCTGATTATGAAGGTCTTCAGGCTCATGCTGAGGCCGTCCGGGAAAGATTGAGAACGCTATGAGAGTCAGCGACTTCGATTACGAACTGCCTGAGGAGAAGATTGCAAAATATCCGCCGTTGGAGCGTGGTTCTACTCGTCTTCTGATGCTTGATCGCTCTTCAGGCGCTCTTGTCCATGCGTTGTATGCTGGTTTTGATGCTTTTCTTCAGCAGGGTGATCTGCTTGTTCTCAATAATACCAAAGTGGTCCGGGCAAGGCTGTTTGCCTGTAAACCCACCGGAGCAAAGATTGAGCTGATGCTTCTTGAAAAACATCAGGGTGAGCAAAATCTGGCGCTTTACCGGGGGAAACTGAAAAAAGGTGACAAGCTTGAAACAAACGGATATGAACTGGTTGTCACAGATCTTGTCGATCATGGAATTGCCTGCATTGAGATGTTGGAGGGAGGAGAGTTATCTGAGTTTTTTGAACATTTCGGTGGAGTCCCTATCCCACCATATCTCAAACGGGATGCTGAAGAGGTCGACCGGGAGCGTTATCAGACGTTTTTTGCCCAATTTCCGGGTTCTGTTGCAGCTCCAACGGCATCCCTGAACATGACGCAGGAACTGCTTGACAGGCTTCTCAACAAGGGCGTTGACGTTGTTACACTCACGCTTCATGTTGGTCTTGGAACCTTTCTGCCCATCAGAGTGGAGTCGTTTCAGGAGCATGTCATGCATCGTGAGTTTTATTCAATCCCTCCAGAATCCGCTGAAAAAATCCGCAAGGTTAAAGTGTCAGGAAGGAGAATTGTTTCCGTTGGCACCACGGTTACCAGGGCTTTGGAGCATGCTGGAGAGCGCATTATGACCTTTTCGGGGAGTGAAACTCTGACAGGTGAAGCTGATATTTTTATCTATCCCGGATATCAATTTCGTATTATTGATGCTCTTCTCACCAATTTTCATGCGCCACGATCAACGGTATTGATGCTTGCCTCTGCATTTGCAGGTTCGGATAATCTTCGGAATGCCTACAGGGAAGCGCTGGAAAAAGAATATTTATTTCTCAGTTACGGTGACAGCATGTTGATTTACTAAGATTTTCTTGTGTATAATTGCAACAGATCCTCTTTATGCCTTAAAGAAGCCGGGTTGATCGTCTTTCTTGCCTGAAGAACTTCGGTATTGCCAAACATGCTGCTCGTTGCTGTTTTTGCTTTTAAAAGGGAGGTGTGGTATTTTTAGAGCTGTTTTTTATAGCGCCATGGATACATACCTTTTGCTTGCATTTTTATGAAGTTTATTCGTTTCAAACATACATTAACCGAGGGAGATTTATCTTATGAGCCTTGTAGACCAATATCGTGCGCATACCGCAGAGCGTGCAAAGCTTGGCATTCCACCATTACCGTTAACTGCTGAACAGGCCCGATTGCTTGTTGGACTGCTCCAGCAGGATATTACTGAGGAAAAAGAGTATCTGCTTGAGTTATTTCTCAATCATATCAGTCCGGGAGTTGATGATGCTGCATTTGAAAAAGCGGCATTTCTTGATGGTATTGTTAAAGGTGAGACATACTGTAGCGTGATCAATACTATCGATGCTGTGAGAATTTTGGGAACCATGCTTGGCGGTTATAATGTCAAGCCTCTGGTCGATGCGCTCAGTCATAATGATCCGGCCATAAGTGGCGAATCTGCGGCAATGTTGAAAAAGACCCTTTTGGTCTATGACATGTTTGACGTTGTGGTTGATCTTTCAAAAACCAACTCTTATGCGGCAGAGGTACTCAAATCCTGGGCAGAAGCCGAATGGTTCACCTCAAAGCCTCTTCTGCCTGAAAAAATGACCCTTACGGTTTTTAAGGTGCCCGGTGAAACCAATACTGATGATCTTTCACCAGCGAGTGAGGCGTTTACCCGGAGTGATATTCCCCTTCATGCCCGTTGTATGCTTGGCATCAAAATTAATGATCCTCTTGCAACCATTGCTGCGCTGAAAACGAAGGGCTATCCGCTCGCTTACGTTGGCGACGTTGTCGGTACCGGATCAAGCAGGAAGTCTGGTATAAATTCGGTTCAGTGGCATATCGGCAATGATATTCCGGCAGTACCGAATAAACGCACTGCTGGCGTGGTGATAGGAAGTATCATTGCTCCTATTTTTTTCAATACGGCGGAAGATTCAGGGGCGTTGCCAATTCAGGCCGATGTGTCGGCTCTGGAAATGGGCGATGTCATTGAGCTGGATCCTGGTCAGGGGACCATCGTGAAAAATGGCGAGGTTGTTGCGCGTTTTGAACTGACACCAAACACGATTGAGGATGAGGTGCGTGCTGGTGGACGCATTCCCTTGATCATCGGCAGAAACCTGACGAGAAAGGCAAGGAAGGCGCTTGGTCTCGGGGAAGAGACCTTCTTCATGCGTCCCGAACAACCAGTGGACAGTGGTAAGGGTTACACTCTTGCACAGAAAATTATTGGCAGGGCATCCGGTCTTTCCGGGGTACGTCCCGGGATGTATGTTGAGCCGGAAACCTTGACGGTTGGTTCACAGGATACAACGGGCGCCATGACTCGTGATGAGGTTAAGGAGTTTGCTGCGTTGAGCTTCAGCGCCGATCTGCTGATGCAAAGCTTCTGCCATACGTCGGCCTATCCAAAGCCTTCTGATGTCAAGATGCACAGAAGTTTGCCATACTTTATCATGAGCAGGGGTGGCGTTTCGCTTAAACCTGGAGACGGGGTTATCCACACCTGGTTGAACCGTATGGTATTGCCCGATACGCTTGGTACCGGTGCAGACTCTCATACTCGTTTTCCTGTTGGAATTTCATTTCCTGCAGGCTCGGGACTTGTAGCGTTTGCCGGTGTTACTGGCACCATGCCGCTTAATGTTCCAGAATCGGTTCTTGTGCGTTTTACTGGTGAGCTGCAGAATGGCATTACACTTCGAGATCTTGTCAATGCCATTCCTTATGAGGCCATCAAACGTGGTTTATTGACCGTAGAAAAGAAGGGCAAGAAGAATGTTTTTGCAGGGCGTATTCTTGAAATAGAGGGGCTGCCGAAGCTCAAGGTCGAGCAGGCCTTTGAACTGAGTGATGCCTCAGCAGAACGAAGCGCTGCCGCATGTACAGTTCGTCTCGACAAAGAGCCTGTTATTGAGTATCTCAGTTCGAACATCAAATTGCTCGAACAAATGATTGAGCAGGGTTATGGCGATCCTGACACTCTGCAACGTCGTATTGGCAAAATGCAGGATTGGATTAATGATCCTTCTCTTCTCGAACCTGATGCTGATGCGGAGTATGCCGAGGTTATAGAGATTGATATCAGTCGTATTACAGAGCCAATTCTTGCATGTCCCAACGACCCTGACGATGTCAAGACCTTGAGTGAGGTTCTCAGAGATGAAAAAGCGCCAAAAGCAATTGATGAAGTGTTTGTTGGAAGCTGCATGACCAATATCGGTCATTTCCGGGCTCTCGGCGAAATTTTAAGGGACAGGGGAGTTGTCCCGGTCAAGCTTTGGATTGTTCCTCCCACGAAGATGGATATGAAAAAACTTGTTGAGGAGGGCTATTATTCAATTTTTGGAGCTTCCGGGGCCAGGATTGAGCAGCCAGGCTGTTCACTCTGTATGGGCAATCAAGCAAGAGTGGCCGATAATGCTGTGGTATTTTCTACCAGTACCAGGAACTTCGATAACCGGCTGGGTACTGATGCCCAGGTCTATCTGGGCTCTGCAGAACTTGCTGCAGTATGTGCACTTCTTGGTCATTTGCCCAACAGGGATGAATACATGGAGGTTGTCAACCGGCATCTGTCAGGAGAAAAGGAAAAGAATATTTATCAGTATCTTAATTTCCATGAACTCGAAAAAGCAGAATTAGAGTTGCTTGTTGAATAAAAAAATCATTTATTAAGGCGGGATGTGGGAAATTTTTGCATATTCCGCCTTACAGTAGGCTTTTGAAAAGTCACTGTTTTTTTTTATTATTCGAGAGCTGATGAAGCTGTCAATTATCAAACAACACAAATAATCATAGCAATGAAAAAACTTTTCACTTTCCTTTTTCTTTTAAGCTCAGTCTCTTTCGTAGGCTGCGCAAAAAAAGCTGAGGCTCCTGTTGAGGCTCCTGTTGAGGCTCCTGCAGCCGCACCAGCACCAGCCGCACCTGCCGCACCAGCAGCAGAGACACCAGCACCAGCCGCACCTGCCGCACCAGCAGCAGAGACACCAGCACCAGCAGCGCCTGCAGGAAAATAAGATTCCGGTTTTCCGATTTCTTTTCCTGAAGAGACAGAATGAAATGTTCTGTCTCTTTTTTTTTGCGCAGCAGGGGAATTAAATCATGCATAATAACATGATTTTCAGTCGCCAGCCTTCGTCAATATTTTGCGGGAATATTCGGTCTTTTCTTTATTGGTCAGGTCACCCGACTGATTTATTTGTTTTCTCACATTCGTATTGAGACGATTGCTTGTCCTTGCTTTACGTGACATTTATGGCCCGTTAAATTGGGTAAAAAAAAAGAGACCAAAACATGATGGTCTCTTTTTTTGCCCGGTTGAGGAGGCAGGACTCGAACCTGCAAATTGCCTGATCCAGAATCAGGAGCCTTACCAATTTGGCCACTCCTCAATAATCAGTGAAGAATATAAAATTTTTTTTTTCAACTTTTGTTTTTTTGCGTAAAAGTATTCCTTCAGATTAAAAACGTGGCAACTATCGGGGCCAAAAGAAATTCAAGGTCAAACATCGGAAGAGAGACAAGATGTCTTTAAACCGGGTAAGCAGTGGGTCGTGCACCCGAGAGGAGTCGAACCTCTAACCGTCTGATTCGTAGTCAGATACTCTATCCAGTTGAGCTACGGGTGCAATATTTTTTGTAGCGTGTACGGGATTCGAACCCGTGATCTTCGCCTTGAGAGGGCGATGTCCTGGGCCACTAGACGAACACGCCAGGTACTTAATATTTTCACAATCTGTGGGCCCTGTAGGACTTGAACCTACGACCCAGCGATTATGAGTCGCTTGCTCTGACCAACTGAGCTAAGGGCCCTCAATGCTTGGCTTTAAAGGCACTTAATATAACGCTTCGTTGACAATATGCAAAATAATAATCTTCTTTTCTTCAGACAGCTAAAATTCATTGTACTTTTCCCGGCTGATATCAGCCCCAAGGCTGTTCAGTTTTATTTCGATCTTCTCGTATCCCCTGTCAAGGTGATAGACCCTCAGCACCTCAGTCGTCCCTTCAGCGACAAGTCCGGCAAGAACCAGACTTGCTGAAGCTCGAAGATCAGTTGACATAACTTTCGTTCCTGAAAGAAGTTGTGGTCCGTGAACAATAGCCTGGTTTTTGTAGATTTCGATATGGGCTCCGAGTCGGTTCAGCTCGGGAATATGGTTAAACCGTTCATGATAGACCTTGTCCGTAATAGAGCTTGTGCCATCTGCCTGGGTCATCAAGGCTATCCATTGAGCCTGCATATCAGTCGGAAAAGCTGGATAAGGTTTTGCGGTGACATCCGTCGGGAGAAGTTTTTGCGGACTTTTCAGTGTAATGCTGTTTTCGCTTGTTTCTATTCTGCAGCCAGCATGAATTAATTTTTTCAGCACAGCTTTCATTTGCTCGGGTTCAACACCGTTTACCGTAATATTTCCTCCGGTTATGGCAGCCGCAGCAAGAAGTGTTCCTGCTTCAATTCTGTCAAAAATGTTATGAAATTCAATAGCGTTGAGCGAATTGGTTCCTTTGATTTCAAGCTCGGTTGTTCCCGTTCCCTTGATCGTTGCTCCCATGGCGATGAGAAAATTACAGAGTGTCTCAATTTCCGGTTCTGCAGCAGCATTGCTGATGGTGGTTGTTCCCTCGGCAAGTACGGCTGCCATCAGTGCATTTCCTGTCGCTCCGACGGACGACACAGGAAAGTCGATATGTCCTCCGTGCAGTTTTCCGCCTGGAACAGTCGCGTCGATAAACCCGGTTTCAATGGTGATTGTTGCTCCGAGCTGTTCCATAGCCATTAAATGAAGATCAATAGGTCTTGGACCAAAAGCACATCCACCGGGAAGAGATACCCTTGCATGTCCGAACCTTGCCAGCATTGGTCCAAGCACATAGATTGATGCCCTCATTTTTTTTACCAGTTCATAAGGGGCCTGAACATTTTTAACATTTTGGGACGAAATTTGCAGAGTGTTGCCTGAATAAGCAGTTTCTGATCCAAGATGTCGCAGGAGTTGTGTAAAAGTCGTGATATCCCTCAGGTCGGGAATGCGATGAAGGGTAAAGGTTCCGTTCCCGGTGAGCAGGGTAGCGGCAATAATTGGTAGTGAAGTATTCTTTGACCCCGAGGCGGTTATGTTGCCGGAGATTCGGTTTCCACCCCTTATGACAAGCTTGTCCATGTAATTGGTACGCTGATGAAAAACCGATATTTACTATTATTTCAGGTCATGAAAAACAAATTATTTTTTTCTCTGACCGTTTGCGAAGAAAAGATTTTATCCCTTACCTTGAGCTGACCTGATTTTTCTGTTTTTCGCTATTTTTTTTGTAACCAATTTATTCGCTAAGGGTTAAATTCACTGCCGCTTGCGTTGAAAGTGTACTAAACTTCATATCGCAAGATATTTGAATTATTAATGCCTACGGGTTTTCTATGAACGTTATCGACTCTTCCGGTTTTTTTGACAGAGTGACGCGGATGGCTGCAGTTCTGTTCCTGTCATTGTTCTTCATGCTTTCTGATGTTTTTCCTTCGGCGGTTGCAGCTCCGCCAGTAACGAGAGAAATATCGAAGATCATGAAAGAGCGGGCAGCAGTAGAGCAGAACCTCCAGAGCTTGAAACAGCAACTCAAAGAGTACCAGTCAAAACTGAATCTGACAACGCGCAAGGAGTCGCAGTCGTTTAAGGTTTTGGAAAATATTCGCACCCGGATTCTTGTTCTTGAGAAAATTATCAGTCAAAACCAGATCTATCTTGCAAAGCTTGACGGTGATATTGATCAACTGCGCGATAAGCTTCAGGGCAATCGTCAGGTTTACAGCAAGGTTTCTGATGATTTCCGAAGGACGGCAGTTTCAGTTTATAAATATGGCGGAAATCGGGATGTTGAGCATGTTTTTGGTGCAGGTTCGGTTAACAATGCTCTTGTACGCGCCCAATATGTCGGTTTTTTTACCCGTGCGGTTCGTCGTAATGTTACTGACTTGCAGCAGGTTGCTGTCAAACTTGAAAACAATCGTCTTGCGCTTGAACAAAGCTATCAGCAAAAAGCAGCAATGGTCAGGGAGCAGGAGCAGCAGTTAAAAACATGGGCAGTCAGCAAAAAAGAAAAAGAGGAGGTACTTGACAAGCTTAAGAAAAATAAGCAGGAATATGCTGCACAGCTTGATGCTGTCAAGCAAAAACGCAGGCAACTGCAATCGAGGATAGAATCGTTGATTCTTGCTGAACAGCGCGCGGTGGAGGCTGAAAATGAGAGGCAGAAGAAAATTTTCGAAGCAAAGCGTCTTGAGGAAAAGCGTCTCGAATCCCGGCGCCAGGAAACACAGCGACGTGAATCAAAACGTCTTGAGGCGCAACGTGCACTCGTGAAAAAAGAAAAATCTACTGGTCAGACACCTGATACCGCCAAAAAAGAGCATAAAAAAATTGAAAAACCACTAGTAAAGTTTCCTGAGAAAAAAAGTGTTGCGGTGGTGCCGAATACAGATTCGCCTGAGATTGAAAAAATTTCTGCAGATTTTGACAATACGTCAGGCTCATTGCCTTGGCCTGTACGGAACGGCGTTGTTTCTCAAAAGTTCGGTTCTCTGGAAGACAAGGATCTGAGAATTGTTACCACCAATAACGGGATTGATATTTCCGTTCCGGCCAGTACTCCGGTCAGGGCGGTTTCAGGAGGAAAAGTAGTCCAGATCGCGTTCCTTCCAACTTTTGGAAATATCGTGATTGTCCGCCATCCGAAATCGTACCTTACAGTGTATGCCAATCTCGGACAGTTGAATGTAGCCAAAGATGATCTTATAAAGTCACAACAATTGCTGGGAGTTTCTGGTAAGATGGGTGACGGCGGTTCAGTTGTGCATTTTGAGGTATGGAAAGGCCGGGTCAAGCAGAACCCTGAAAAATGGCTTAGACGATAACTGTTATGGGTGTTAAAGAACTTTTTGTTGCGATATTCACGCTTTTGTTTCGCAATAACTCCTTATGGCGTGATCTTAAAAAGGGAGTTCCTGGAGAAGATTTTAATGTACTCCGAGAGTACGCAGTGCCGGTTATTGCCCTTGTACAGCTTGCCAAGTTCCCCCTGATCGGGGTGCCACAGCCAGCGATGTTGTTTGCTATTATCAATTTTCTTGTCGATATCGCGGTACTCTATCTGATAACGGGAGGAGTGAGTTATCTGGTTACGCGAGAACAATCGGAGAGTGGCAAGGCAATGATGCTCAATGTTATCGGTTATTCGATGACTCCAGTGTGGCTGGTTGAGCTTTTATATTTTACTGGCTCACGGAGCTGGCTTTTTGCCGTTATTGCTCTCAGTTATACTCTTGTTATCGGCAAAAATGGCTTGACCGTTCTGTTTGACCTTGAACCAGCCGGTTCTCGTCCTGTACTGAGAAATGCTGCATTCATTGTTGTGATGGTGAATATTGTGGCTTTTCTGCTGATCGGCGCAGCTATGCGGCTTTTTAACTTTTAGAGGACACTCTACTTATGAAGCTTCAGAATCTTCATCTTGATTACCCTATTGTTGAGGATATTCTTACAGTATTTTTGTTCAACGAGATTCGCAAGTTCGGGTTCAACTCTATAGTGCTTGGTCTTTCGGGGGGTATTGATTCAGCGGTTGTCTGTGAACTTGCTGTTCGGGCGCTTGGCGCTGATAATGTTCTTGCACTCATGATGCCATACTCCTCAAGTAGTCCGGACAGTATCGAACATGCGGAACTCATGATCCGAAAACTGGGCATTCGATCGGAAGAACTCGTCATTACTCCAGTTGTGGATTCTTTTTTTTCGTTGATACCGAAGGATCAGTTGCTGAGAAGGGGAAATATCATGGCCCGCACGAGGATGATATTTCTGTATGATGTTTCCGCACGAGACGGGCGGCTCGTTGCAGGAACAAGCAATAAAACCGAGTTACTTCTCGGGTATGGTACCCTTTTCGGGGATATGGCTTCAGCCGTTAATCCAATTGGTGATCTCTATAAAACCCAGATAAGGGGGCTTGCCCGTCACCTTGGTATTCCTGAGCCTCTTCTTGTCAAATCACCCTCAGCCGACCTTTGGGAAGGGCAGAGCGATGAGGATGACCTGGGGTTCAGCTATGAAGCCGTTGACCTGCTGCTCTACATGATGCTCGAAAAACGCATGGATAAACAGGCTATTGTCGACGAAGGAGTTGCGGAGCCATTTTACGATCGCGTCAGAAAGATGGTTGTCCGAAACCAGTACAAGAGGATGATGCCCGTTATTGCCAAAATCTCCTCAAGAACTCCCGGGATTGATTTCCGCTATGCCCGAGATTGGCAGGAGGTAAGGTAGGGGGGGCTGCCCACTTGTCCCTAAAATGACCTTAATACCGTATCAATCAGAAAATGTTTGTCGTCCTTTTCAGGATAATCGGTGGTATAATGCAGTCCTCTTGATTCCCGACGTTTCATGGCGCTTTCGATGATAAGACTTGCCACCTTGATGATATTTCTCAGTTCGAGAATCTGTGTTGTGATCTTTGTCTTTTTATAGTAGGATTCTGTTTCCTCCTTGAGAAAATCAATCCGCCTCTTCGCGCGCTGCAGCCTGAGGTCGCTGCGTACAATACCCACATAGTCGTTCATGACCTGCTGCGCTTCCCGTTTGTTGTGGGACACAAGAATCCACTCTTCAGGGTTGACGGTTCCTGTATCGTCCCAGTCCGGAAATTCGACGGTGTTGTCGATATTATGCAGCTCTTTGCAGATATCAAGAGACCCTCTCCAAGCGAAGACAAGAGCTTCAAGCAGGGAGTTGCTTGCAAGACGGTTTGCCCCGTGAACACCGGTGCAACTGGTTTCTCCGCAGGCATAGAGCCTCTGAATGGTGGTTCGTCCCTTGCTGTCTGTTCTTATGCCGCCACAGGAATAGTGTGCAGCAGGGACAACAGGGATCATTTCCCTGGTCATATCGATGCCGAATTGAAGACAGGTTTCATAAATATTTGGAAAATGTTCTTTTGTTTTTTCAGGATCAATATGGGTGACATCAAGAAAGACGCACTCTTCACCGCTTTTTTTGATCTCCGAGTCGATAGCTCTGGCAACAATATCCCTTGGAGCAAGATTTTGCCGCTTGTCATACTTGTGCATGAACTCCTGCCCATTTTTCAGCTTGAGTATTCCTCCAAATCCCCGGACAGCTTCGGAAATCAGAAATGAGTCAGCTTTTGGATGGTAGAGCGAGGTTGGATGAAACTGGATGAACTCCATGTTGGCAATTTCAGCTCCAGCGCGATAACCCATTGCGACGCCGTCTCCTGTGGCAATCTCAGGATTGGTGGTATAGGGATAGACATGCCCGAGGCCGCCAGATGCAAGCATGGTAATTTTTGCAAGGATTTTTATCGGTTGTCTCTGCTTTGAATCAAGCACATAAGCACCATAACAGGTAATGTCGTTTGTTTTGATGCCAAGGTGATGCTCGGTAAGCAGTTCAATGGCAAAATGGTGTTCAAGCAGAGTGATATTGGGATGGTTGTTGATTTTGTCGAGCAGGGCAGTTTCAACCTCCCTGCCAGTCAGATCCTGTGCATGCACAATCCTGCTTCTGGAATGGCCGCCCTCCTTGCCGAGGTGCAGATGGTCATTGTCGGAGGTGGTGAAGTTGACGCCAAGTTCTGTAAGGCGCTTTATATGCTGAGGTCCTTCTTTGACCATTATAGAAACCATCTCCAGGTTGCAAAGGCCGGCGCCAGCATCAAGCGTGTCAGCAATATGAAGTTCTGAACTGTCATTGAGGTCAATAGTGGCAGCAATGCCCCCCTGTGCCCAGTTGGTATTGGAGGTGGAACTCTCTTTTTTTGTAATGATCGTTACCTTGGCATATTCGGCCGTATGAAGGGCAAAATAGAGCCCGCCGATGCCACTGCCGATAACCAGAACATCAGTTTTAATCGATTCCGTCATAGTGTTCCGCGTTCAACTTCAGTGAAGCAGAAGAATTGTCGATTACGGAAGGAGAACAGCACAAGAAATGACTGTTGTCCAGAGACCGTTCTCACCCTCTGCAGACTGGGTAATATTATAGGAATTGATAATTTTGCCGCTCATTTTGTAAATACCTTCGCGTTCGTCCCAATCCTTGTTTGGGTCAAATTCAATGCCGAGGGTTGTTGCCAGCATCGTTGCGGCCAGGTCTTCGGCGTATTCGCCAGAATGCTCTGCAGATTCTCCAAACGGGTGGTGTTCCGAAAGATAGCCGTATTGTGTTTCATCAGCAGGAATGGCGACACCGACCGAAGCCGCAATAAGGCGGTTGAACTCATTGGTAGAATTACGGGCCATGACAGCAAAAGTTATCTGACCCGGGGAGAGATGCTTCAGCCCTTCTTCGACTGAAATGCGCTCACAGTGAGGAGGAAAAATACTTGAGACGGTAACCAGATTGCATTTCTCAATTTTAGCCTCTCTCAGGGCAAGCTCGAATGATGAGAGATACTCCTTGTGTCTTCCCACTCCTTTTGTAAAAAATACTTTTGATGGAACAAATGACAATGCTGTTCCTCCGGATTAATGTGTTGTTCAAAGCGTTTATACTACTGAAAGTGAGGAACGATAGAAAAAAGCATTCTCATTGGGTACGGCCAACTTCCCTCCCAAAGAGGAATGGAGATCGTCATCACAAGATGAGCCAACAAAGATAATTTTTTTTTCATCATGGTCAAATCAGCTAACTTCATGCTGGAGAATCATCTCCTTTGAAACGAGGGTTCCAGGGCGACGGAAACAGATCCGGATTTGTCATTATGAAAACGTATATCAACCAGTGAAAACTGTCTCCGATAAAGAGGGGGCAACTCTTGTAATCGATCAAGACAAAGTTTACGCAGAGTGCATGCTGATACCATGCAAACCTTTTGTTGGCGGGTAATTTTGCTCTGAGTTTCTCATACAGTACCTTACCGATCTATTGCAGATCACTAAAATTAACAACAAGGCAACATTATTTTGTTGATAATCACTGTATATTATGCCGAATTCAGAGAACTTATACCTGTGCACTGTGATTTGCGTAATTTTAATTAACCATCGAGAACATATTTTTGTCAAAAAAAAC